>NZ_CP069396.1:0-300000 GCF_016887565.1 Archangium violaceum | reverse complement strand
TTGTTGAAGATCGTCCCCAGCGAGATGTAGAGCGCCGGGCCTCCCGCGAGATGCTCCAGGGGGAAGTCCCCCGCGTCTCCGCGCGACCGGATGGACGGCCCCACGAAGACGTAGCGCTCATCGAACGTGTCGCCGCCCACCTGGAACGAGCGCGGCACGCAGACCAGGTTCAGCGGTTCCGCCTGGCTCATCACGCTGACGAAGTCGGTCGGGGGCAGGTCGTACTCCCGCATCAGGGCCGCCAGATCCTTGCCGGCCTGCTCGAACAGTCCCGCGAACGCCGCGGCCCTGCTCTTGAAGAAGGCCGCGAACTGGCCCGACCGGGGGTCGATGGCCATGGTGGGACGGAACGTGATGGCGGGGATGCGCAGAATCTGCCCCAGCATCCGTGCCCACAGGCACATCGGGTCATAGACGAGGTAGTCGGGGCGCTCCGCGCGTACGACCTCCAACAGCTGGGCGAGCACCTGGCGGCCCTCACCGGGCATGCGGGCCGGGAGAAACCCTATCGCGCCCCCCTTCGGCCCACCCTCCAACGTGCTCTCGTAGCGGTGGAACCGCGCCCCCGTCCGCTCCACCTGGGACCGGAACGAGTCGGTGAGGTAGTACGTGATCTGCTCCCCTTGCTCCACCAGCTCCCGCACCACCGGCAGCGTGGCGTTGACGTGCCCGTGGAGGGGCACATTGAAGAAGGCTCCCTTGGCCATGCGAACTCTCCCTGTCTGACTCCAGTGGCGCCTCTATAACCCGGCCCCCGTGGAGCCGCCGTCCTCACTTGACAGCCAGGGGGTGTCCGCTGAAAATGCAAATCATTCTCACAATTCACGAAAGCGCATGAAGCGAGGGACCTGGGCCAGGAGGACGTCGCGGTGTTGAGCCTCGCGGCACTCGCCTTTTGCGTCTCGGCGGTCTCGTGGCTGAGCGATGGAACCCGAGGGCCCACGCGCTGGGCGGCGGCCTGTACCGGACTCGCTGCGGCCGCGTGCTGTGTCGCCGGGTCGGGTGCCGTGGGGGGACTGCTCGTGCTGCTCGTGCTCGCCATGACGGTGGCCTCGGTGCTGGTGCTGGTGCTGGCGCCCCGGCCCGAGCACGCGCGGACGGTCGCGCTCGTGAGCGGGCTGCTCGGGCTGGTGCCAGCGGTGCTCGCGGGAGTGCACGGGTGAGCGAGGGCGTGGGAAGCAAGGCGGCGAATCACAGCCTCGCGCGGACCCTCGCGGCCCTGGTGGGGGCGCCCCTGGCGGCGTTCGCGTTCGGGGCCGGACTGGTGGCGCTCCTCCCCGTCTCCGGAGGGTGGACCTTCCTGGTGGGCTTCCACCTGGTGGTGCCCCTCTGGGTGGCGCTCGCGTGCGGGCTGCCACTGCTGAGGAACGGGCGCGTGGCCTGGGCCGTGTGCGCCGCGCTCATGCTGCCCCTGGTAGCCACGCTGGTGGCGCGGAGGCTCGGGTGAAGCTCTCTCCCCGTACCTTCCGCATCCAGTGGGACGTGCACGCCTGGGCCGGCGTCATCGCGAGCCTCTTCCTCTTCGTCATCTTCTTCTGCGGCGTCTTCGCGCTGTTCCGCGAGGAGCTCGAGGTGTGGCAGGAGCCCGCGCTCCACGTCGCGCCGCCGCACGGGCAGCCCCCCTCCTTCGACGCGCTGCTCGCGCGCGTGAAGCAGCTCGGCCCGATGCCGCGCGGCTCGCATGTGGGCTTCCTGCCCCACGAGGAGACACGGTTCGTCACCGCCTATCTCTTCGAGCCGGAGGGGACGCGGGAGCTCTGGCTCGACCCCGTCACCGGCACGGTGCTGTCCGGGCGAAGCCGGCTGTCGAGCGAGCTCTACTGGATGCACTTCTTCTACCGCGTGCCCTGGGGCATGGAGCTCACGGGCGTGGTGTCGGTGGCGATGCTCGTGGTGCTCGTGAGCGGGCTCGTCATCCATCTCAAGGACCTGCGGCAGCAGTGGTGGCGGTTCCGCCCCGAGCTGAAGCTGCGCTTCTCGTCCTCGGATGCGCACAAGGTGCTCGGCGTCTTCGGGCTGCCCTTCACCGCGATGCTCGGTTGGACGGGAGCCGTCCTGTGCCTCGCGGCCCTGGCGGGACAGGGCTTCACCGCCACCGTGTTCGACGGCAACCCGAACCGGGTCACCGAGCTGAGGGGCTATGCCCAACCGACCCGCGCCGCCACCGGGCGCGAGGCGCCCATGCTGTCCCTGGATGAGCTCGTGTCCCGGGCCCGCGCCGCCGTCCCTGGGGCCGAGGGCACTCCGCGCTACGTCGACCTCCAGCTCCAGGGCGACGCGAACGCGTGGGCCGGCATCTACTTCCAGATGGCACCGCTCGGCGCGGACCACTTCGCCTTCATGGACGCGGTGAGCGGCACGCCCTTCGGGACGAGCGCCGAATATTCGACGCCCACGTTCTTCCTCGAGCGCGTGTTCTTCGACCTGCACGCCGCGCATTACGCGGGCCTGCTGCTCAAGCCGCTCTACGCGCTGCTCGCGCTCGCCATGTGCGCCGTCCTCATCACCGGCAACCTCATCTGGCTCGAGCGCCGGGACGCGCACCGCGCGCACTGGGGCAACCGGCTCCTGGAGCGGCTGACGGTGGGCGTGTCCGCGGGGCTCGCCTTCGCCTCCTCCGTCTACTTCACCGCCAACCGCGCGCTGCCGTGGGATGCCGCGAGGCGAGGCGACTGGGAGTTCGGCCTGTTCCTCGGCGCCTGGGGGCTCGCGGTCCTCGTGACTCTGGTGCCGGGCGTCTCGTCCCGGCGCGCGGGCATCGGGCTATGCGGGGCGGCGTCCGCCCTCTTCGGGGGAGTCCTCGCCTCGGACGTGGCGTTCCGGGAGGTGAATCTGTTCACGGCGCTCGCGCGAGGACTGCCACCCGTGTTCCTCGCGGAGCTGCTGCTGTGCGCGCTCGCCCTGGGCTGCGGTGGGCTCGCGTGGGGACTGAAGCGCAAGCGTCCGGCGGAGGCGCGGCCCGAGCGGGTCGAGGCGCCCTCCCCCTCCCGGGTTTCCGCGTGAGAGGCGTCCAAGTCAACTGAAGCAGGTTCTTTCAAGGGCGCTCCCGCGGGAAGGGACGGGGCACCCTCCGGGCGCACTTCGGACGAACTGGTCCGACTGTCAGACCAGTTGCTCCCGAGCGCGCCCGGGACCTCCCTCCTGAAACGACCCAACCCACCTGGCCTGGCGAGCTCGGGCTACCAGGAGTAGCCCACGTTGAGCATGGCCCGGCGCCGGTCGCCGTAGAAGCAGGCCGTCTCGGAACTGCAGGACGACACGTACGTGCGGTCCAGCAGGTTCGAGGCGTGGATGGCCGCCCGCCACTGGGCCCGCTCGTAGTGGACACCGGCATCCACGAGCGTGAAGCCCGGCACCTCCAGCGAGTTGTTCCGGTTGGCGAACGACGCGCCCACGTAGCGCACGCCCGCGCCGGCTCCGAATCCCTGGAGCACCCCGCCCTGCAAGGTGTAGTCGGCCCACAGCGAGCCTTGCAGCTCCGGCACGCCCACGGGCGCCTTGCCGACCTCGAAGTCGGCTCCCTCGGTGATGCGCAGGCGGTAGTACGAGGCGGAGCCGATGAGGCTGAGGCCCTGGACCGGGTTCGCGTTCGCCTCGAGCTCCAGGCCGCGGGAGCGCACCTCGCCAATCTGGAGCGTCTGGAAGGCGGTGTCCGTCGTCAGGAAGTTCTCGCGGCGCAGCTCGAAGACGGAGAGGCCCAGCGAGAGCCGCGTGTCCTCCGGCTGGAACTTGAGACCCGCCTCGAGCTGCTCGCCGAGCTCGGGCTCGAAGAGCTCTCCGGCCGCGTTGGTGCCAGCCACGGGATTGAAGGACCGGGAGTAGCTGACGTACGGCGCGAGGCCGCTGTCGAAGGTGTAGAGGAGCCCGGCACGGCCGCTGAAAGCGCTGTCACGGCCCTCGTAGCTCGCGGCCGCCAGGAGCGGGTTGGTGAGCTGGACGCCCACCCAGTCATGGCGCCCGCTGAGCACCAGGCGCAGGCGCTCGACGAGCTGGAGCTGGTCCTGGAGGTAGACGCCGAGCTGGTTCTGCCGGGTCCTGCTGAGGTTGTAGCGCGACCCGGTGGGCGCGTAGGAGCCGTAGACGGGAGCGAGGAGGTCGAGGGCATCCGTGGCCTCGAAGCCCTGCGCGTCGTTGAGGCGGTAGTGCTTGTAGTCGAGCCCGAACAGGACGTCATGGCGCAGCGGGCCGGTGGTGAAGCGCGCCTGGGCCTGGGTGTCGACCGTGAACAGGCTCGAGCGTGGCGTCGTCACGAAGTTGAAGCGGGCGAGCTTCGCGTCCTCGGGCGTGGTGGCATGACCCACGCCGTAGAGCGTCTGGAAGTCGATGCCGAGGCGGCCGAAGCGCAGGTTCTGACGCACCGTCCACGTGTCGTCGAAGCGGTGCTCGAACTCGTAGCCGACGAGCCCCTGGTCGCGCGCGAAGCGGTCCATGCTGGGATCGCTCGTGAACAGGTCCGTGGGGATGCGGCCATAGGGCGCGTCGACGACGGTGCCCACGTAGGGCAGGAAGTTCTGGCCGCGCGTGCGGTCGAGCAGGTAGCTGCCATGGAGCGTCAGGGACGTGCGGTCCGTCGGCTTCCAGGTGAGGCTCGGGGCGATGAAGAGGCGGTTGTTGTCGATGGAGCGAACCTGGGTGTTACCGCCCCGGCCCAGCACCGACACCCGGTAGAACCACTGCTCGCTCTGGCCGATGGGCCCACCGAGGTCCACCGCGCCGTAGCCGTTGAGGTACTCGTTGATGCCCGCCTCCACGCGACGGAGCGGCTCGGTGGGGGGACGCTTGCTCACGAGGTTGAGCAGACCGCCGGGATTGGTGCCGCCGTAGAGAACCGACGAGGGGCCTCGCACCGCTTCGATGCGCTCCAGCCCGAAGGGCTCCAGACGCCAGGTGGCGAAGGAGCTGGAGAAGAGCTGAAGGCCGTCGAGGTAATAGCCAGCCTCCTGGGAGGGAAAGCCGCGCACCAGGAACCAGTCGTTGCGCGAGTCACCGCCGAACGACTCGGCCCGGACGCCGGGGGTGTAGCGCGTGGCCTCGACGATGGACTGCACCTGCTGGGCGTCCATCTGCTCCCGGCCCACGACGGAGACCGCCTGCGGCGTCTCCAGGAGGGAGGCGTCCGTCTTGGTGCCGCTCGCGCTGCGCTCTGCGACGACGCCCTTCACGGGTCCCGTCGCGCGCTCCCGCTCCGCCTGCACCTGGACGACGTCCAGCGTGATGGGCTTCGCCTCCTCCGCTTCCTGGGCGACAGCGGTCGTCGCGAGCACGAGCAGGGAGACACCGGCAATAGACGCCGGCGCGGGGAAGCGCTGTCCGCGCCTGTTCCGAATCAGAGAGGACATATTGATAATGATTCTTGTTCGCAAATTCAGAGTGGAGTTCCACGCGGCGTAACATGGGCCCCTGGGGCAGGCAAGCGGGGATTAGGTGCGGTCAGGAGGCGCGGCAGGTCGCTCACCTCCGAGGCGCAACCCATCCGCCTGAGTGCTTCGCGAACGGACTCAACTCCCCCCGGGAGCAACCAGGATGCAAGGCTCCGCTCAGCCTCCGAATGCCTCTCGCAATCGCTCGCCCATCAGCCTCCGGGCATCGTGCGCGGCGTCGATGAGACCGGCCAGCAGGACGAACGGATGGACCTGGCCCGCGAAGCACCGGTACTCGGCCGGGACTCCCGCCGCGCGCAGCGCCGCCGCGTAGGCCTCGCCATCGTCGCGCAGGGGATCGCACTCGGCGGTGATGACGGTCGCCGCCGGCAGGCCGCGAAGGTCTTCCGCTCGGGCCGGCGACAGGCGCGGATCCGCCGGGTCCGCCCCGCCCGCGTAGGCCTTCAGGAAGTACTCGATGTCGCGGCGGGTCATGAAGTAGCCCTCGCCGAACTCCGCGTAGCTGGGCGTCCGGCCCACGCGAGCGTCGGTGAGGGGATAGACGAGCACCTGATGGACGAGTCCCTGGGACCTGCCGCGCAGACCCTGGGCCACGGCCGCCGCGATGTTGCCGCCCGCGCTGTCTCCCGCGACCGCCACCCGCGTGCGGTCCGTGCCGAGACCCGCGCTGCCGTCCAGCAGGGCGCGCGTGACGGACAGGCAGTCCTCGTAGGCCGCGGGGAAGGGGTGCTCCGGTGAACGGCGATAGTCCACCGACACCACCACCGCCCCCGAGTGGCGCGCGATGTCCCGGCACGTCGTGTCGTGGGTCTCCAGGTCGCACAACATCCATCCGCCACCGTGGAAGTACGCGACGACCGGAAGGTGGGCCGCCTTGTCGGGCCGGTACACCCGCACCCGCACGCCACCGGCCGGACCGGGCAATGAGAGGTCGGTGACGTCCGCCATCTCCGCCGGTGTCCCGGTCAGGGGCACGACCGCCGCCAGCTGCGCCCGGTTCTCCTCGACGGTGCGCGTGTCGAGTGGAGGCGCGTCGGCGACCATGGAGAGGAAGTTCCGGGCCTGCGGATCGAGTGGCATGCGCGGGAGGCTAACGCCACTCGCCAGAAAAAGCCCACCTCAGCCGCCCGCGAGCCAGCGCAGTCCCCAGGCCGTGGCCAGCCCAAGGTAGTTGCCCAGGGCGATGCCCGCGAGCCCAAGCGTGAGGCCGGGTCCCACGATGCTGCGGTTCTTCAGCGCCGCCGCCACCGGACCTATCTGCGCCGGCCCGTAGATGGTCGCCGTCGAGCAGATGAGCGTGCTGTCCACGTCGATGCGCAGGAGCGCCGAGAGCGCGACGTGAATGACGATGGCGAGCCCCATCACCAGCACCACGAAGAGCGCCAGCATCACACTGCCCCCACTCAGCAGCCGCGCATCGGCCAGCGAGCCCATGGCCACGCAGAAGACGAGCAACACGTACTCCCCCAGCTCGTAGACTCCCGCCAGCGCGCGGATCCGCTTTGACAGCGAGGCCACGATGCCCAGCGTGGTGATGCCGAGCAGGGCCGGGCCGGCCTCCAGCTTTCCGAACGCGGCCAACGTCATGCCAATGGCCACCGCCACGATGAGCGCCGAGAGCGCGAAGCCGAGCCCCATCTCCCGCAGGTGGTGTCGCGTCCAGGCACCGAGCCGCTCCCCGGGGTGCTCGAAGGCCTCGTGGTGCGGCGCGGCGGTGAAGGGCCGCATGAAGCGCAGGAGCAACCGCTGCGCGAAGGTGAGCAGGAAGATGAGGTAGGCGCCGCCCGCGGCCAGGTCCGCCGCGTTGAGCAGGATGAAGGTCTCGCTCCGCGCCTCCAGCACCCGCCCGATCGCGGCCATATTGGCGGTGCCCCCGACGTACACCCCCACCAGCATGCCGGCGATCTTCCACCACTCGTCCGTCCTGTCCCGGAAGAACCAGCCGACGAGCCCCGCGGAGACGACCGCCGCGACGCACGCCAGCGCGAAGGAGATGAGCAGCGAGCGCGCGAGCCTCGGCCACTCGCGCACATCCGTGGAGAACAGCAGCAGGGGAATGGCCAGGGGCACGGCGGCCTCGCTCACGCTCATCGCCGTGTCCGCAGACAGCCTCACCCCGGGCACGTTCGCCGCGAGCACGCCCGCCACGTAGCAGAGCGTCACCGGGCCGAGGAACCGCGCCGCGCGAAAGCGCTCGGCGGCCCAGATGGCCACCGCCGGGAAGAACACGCAGAACAACACCTGGATGATCGTCATCGGCGCACGTCCTCTCGGGGACTCCACCCTACCGGAACGCCGGACGCCCCGCGCCCTCCGTGATGGCCCGCGAGTGGCGTGTCCACGAACTTCCCGTGCGGAGTGGGGAGAGCCGGCCTCCGGGCGCGAGTTCGCTCAACTGGTCTGATTGTCGGACCAGTTCGGGCAAAGCGAGACCGGAAGGTGTCCCCGTCAGGACAAGGTGGAGCGGCGTGAGATCGCCCGCGCGGGAGGATGCGGCGCTCGCCACCAGGCTGCGATGGCAGACATTGAAGTCCGACTCGAACCGCCTGGGGACATGGCTGGGCGAGCGTAGCAGCTCTCAGCTCGTGCGACCCCTGTCGCGGAGCCGGGCCCACACGCAGCCCAGGGTGAGTCCGGCAAGTGCTCCATCGAGCCCGTGCCACACGGCCCATTTCAATTGCAGCTCGAGCGAGCCCTGGCTCGGGGCCCGCGCCAGCCGCAATCCCAGCAGCACCACTCCGAGCACCACCGTGGGCAACAGCACCGGGAGGAAGTCGCGCCAACGGCCTCCTCGCTCCTCGGGCAGATGGGGGTAGCGGCGCGCCAGGGCCCAGAGCACCACCAGCGAGCCCACCACCGAGGAGCCGTGCTGGAGCCACATGGCGAGCGGCAGCTCCCACGGGCCCACCGTGAGCATGGCCTGGGGGTAGAGCTCACTCGCGGGCCAGCGGTAACGGTGGGTGAAGCCATCCCACACCGCGTGCGTCACCGCGCCGAGCCACACCGCCAGCACCCCCAGTGCCCACTCACGCGCGGCGCGCGGCAGGCCCCGCGTCCGCAGGAAGCGGCCCCACTGCACTCCGCCCACCTCGGGCAGCGTGCGGCGCAACACCGGCAGCACCAGCACCTCCAGCCACACCCACAGCAGGGTGACAGGCATTCTTTCCTCCCGGTAGCGTGCCACGGAAACCCGGGACCTCCTCGTGCGAATCGTCGCCCAGCTCCTCCCCAACACTCCTCCTCGCGGGCGGGCGCTCGCCGAAGCGGCCCTCGTGCTCTTCTCCGTCTTCCTCCCGGCGAACTTCGCCGTGCTCGGATGGGCACCCCTCCTCGCCGTCACCTGCGTCCTGTTCGCCTGGGGACTCCTCCTCCTGCATCCCTGGTCGGACTGGCGCTCGGGCCATGTCGGCCGCGCTCTCGTCCTCGTCCTCCTCTTCGCCGTGGCCCTCGCGGCCCTGACGGCCAGTGAGTGGTCCGGTGACTCACTCGCGCCCTCTCCCCGGCTCGGCGTGACGCACCAGAGCGTCTCCGTGCAACGTGACGGTCAGCCCGCACGCGAGGTCGTCGAGCTCACACGTGTGCTGCCCGGCCTTCCCGCCGACGGGCTCCTGGAGGTCGGAGACCGCGTCCTCGCCGTGGACGGTCAGCCCCTGTCCTCCTCCGCTCCCGAGCTGGATTTCCAGAAGCGCATCCGCGAGGCGGGCGGCGGGGACAGCGCCGACCTCCGCTTGAGCATCGAGCGCCAGGGAACGCCTCGTGAGGTGACCGTCCACCTCGGGCCCGCTCGCAAGGCCGGGCTCTTCCGGTCCGGCGCCATCCTCTGGCTGTGCCTCCGCGCCCTCGGCGCCATCCTCCTCGTCGCCCTCCTCCTCTGGCGCGATGGGCAGGGCCCCGATCAGATCGGGCTCGTCCGCCACGGGCTCGGTCGCGAGCTCCTCCTCGGCATCCCCGTCACCCTCGGCACGTACGCCGCCCATATCGCCGCATCCGTTCCCCTCGCCGTCCTCGCCTCGCTCCTGAAGCTCGCCGGCAAGGAGACCCTCGCTCGCAAGGAGGTCGCCACCGCTCTCGTCGAGACCGGTCTCGGTATCCCCGCCTTCGCCGCCGCCATGGTGCTCGTCACCGGCTTCGAGGAGATCGCCTTCCGCGGCTTCCTCGTCCCCAGGCTCCGCGTCGTCCTCGGACACTGGTACGCCGCCGTCTTCGTCTCCGCCGCCCTCTTCGGCCTCGGGCACTTCTACCAGGGCACCCTCGCCGTCTTTCAGACCGCCGCCCTCGGCGCCTGGTTCGGCCTCGTCTTCATCTACCGCTTCCGTCTCCCCTCCCTCATCCTCGCCCACGCCACCTTCAACACCCTCAACTTCGCCTTCATGCTGTGGCTCCAGCGCTCGGGGTTTCTCGACAAGTTCATCGGGCAGCCGTGAGCCCTTCGCGCGCTGTTCCTTCCGCAGCCTCCGTCACATTCCTCGTCCGCACCCCGTCACCCCCGTGGGGAGGAATGCACCCATGGAGATGATCATCCAGGCCGCCACCATCATCGCGGCCTTCGCCGCGGTACATGAGCGCGTCCTCGAGCTCATGCGCAACTGGCTCGTCAAACGGTGGAAGGTGCTGTCCGAGGAACAGTTCGATCGCCGCAATATGATGTTCGCCGTCGGCCTCGCCCTCGTCACCCACGCCAACCTGCTCGAGCTGTTCACCACCGTCACCCGCGACGGTGTGCCCACTCTGCTCTTCTTCGAGCACTACATGGCCTGGGGCGAGGTCCTCGCCGACTGGAAGGGCAAGGCCAACTCCTTCGATGCTCTCCCCTTCGGCAGGCTCCTCGGCAACCTCCTCCGCGATGCCCTCGGGTGCACCTTGATGGGCTTCGCCACCGCCTTCGGCGCCAAGTTCTGGCATGACGCCATCAAGGGCATCGCCAGCTTCCGCGAGAAGGCTCGCTCCATCGCGCAGATCGCCGACCTGCGCTCACAGACGCCCGCGGCTCCGAACTCCACCGCTACTCGGGTTCATGAGCCGGTTCGGGTTGAGACCTCGTCGGACTCCGAGTCCCAGGCTCGCTCCTCTGGATCGAAGTGACGGAGCTGCGGCGACTGACCCTCACCCCAGCCCTCTCCCAGAGGGAGAGGGGGCTTACACCGGTACAACCCGGGTTACGGCTACCCTCACCCTTTCCCTCTCCCGGAGGGAGAGGGGGCTTTGGGTTCCTCTGGCAATAGCTTCTTCAGCTCGTCCGCCATCTTCCCCAACTGCAGCGCCGTCGCCGTCACGTCCGTCCCCATCTGCGCGTACGTGTCCACCAACTCCAACAGCCTCGCGCACCCCTGCGAGATGTGCGTCGTCTGCTCCGCCTGACGCTCCGCCTCCCCAGAGCTCTTCTCCATCAATTGCTGGTTCTGCAGCACCGTCTCCCGGATGGACCTCAGGGTCGTCCTCGCCGACTCCAGCACCGGCGTGAAGCGCGCCGTCGTCTCCCGGATGTTCCCCACCGCCTGCAGCGTCTCCGCCATCTGCCTCGTCACCCCTCCCACCACCGCCCCAATCTGCGCCGAGCTCCTCCCCGACTCCTCCGCCAGCTTCCCCACCTCCTTCGCCACCACCGCGAAGCCCCTCCCGTGCTCCCCCGCTCTCGCCGCCTCGATTCCCGCGTTCAGCGCCAGCATGTTCGTCGCCGCCGCCATCTCCTGAATCGTCTCCACGAAGCCGTGGATCCGATCCGAGCTCTCCTCCAGCTTCTGCACGCTCAGCGCGCTGCGGCCCACCGCATGCGCGATCGCCGTCATGCTGCTCTCCATCCCGCTCACCAGCGCGTCCACCTCCCCCGTGTACCGCTGCGCCTCCTCCGCCTGCGTCGCGCTCGCCCTCGAGTGCCGGAACAGCGTCCCCGCCGCGCTCGCCATCTGCTCGCTCGCCGAGGCGATCCTCAACGCCGCCATCCGCACGTGCGCCGCCTGCTGCGACATCTCCGAAATCGTCGAGGACAGCACCTGCGCCGAGCCCGCCAGCGTCCTCCCCGTCTCCACCACCTGCCCCCTCGACGTCTCCAGCTCCTTCAGCGCCTGCTGCATCTCCCGCCGCAGGAAGAACTGTCTCCGGTGCCCGCGGTGCAACGCCTCCAGCAGCACCCCCACCGCCACCATCCCCACCAACAGCGTGACGTCCAGCACCAGCGCGCTCGCCAACGGCGCGCCCGACAGCATCACGTCGAATCCCAGGTGCGCCAGCGCCAGCAACCCGTAGAAGCCCAGTCTCCCCCACCGGCCGATCGGCATCACCGACGGCCCCACCAGCGCGTTCAGGAACACCAGCACCACGTGGTAGCCCGAGCCCGCCGTCCCTATCCGGTAGAACGTCCACTCGTTGCCGATGGCGAACAGCCCCGTGACCAGGAACGCCGCCACCGGTATGTCCGCCGGGCCCAGCACCCCCCGCAGTACCCCCAGCAGCAGCGGCAACAGCACCCAGGGCAGTCGCGCCAGCGCCACCTCCCCCAGGTTCGCTTCGCCGCCCGTCGTCACGAGCACGTTCAGCACGTCCAATGCGAACAGCACCGCGGTGGCCACCACACCGAGCACGCACAGCTGGCGCAGCCGGCCAGGCCCTCGCGTCAGCAGGAACTCGCGGTAGGCCTCCTCGGCCTGGAGAGAGCGGGGGGATGTGTCCATGTCGCTACGACGGGCCCGAGGACCGATACCTCTTCACCCGTCGCGCCACCGTATCAGATCGCCGAGCACACCCCGGCCCGGGCATTCGCTCGCCCGCCCCCCTCCAGGGTCCACACCCACCCACGCCGGTCCTACACCACCGGTAACTCCCTCTTCACTGGCCCCAACGCGAAGGCGGCCTCCAGCCGGGCGAGCTCCGCCCCCGTCAGCCTCAGCCCGTCCGCCGCCGCGTTGTCTCGGGTGTGTGCCTCGTGGCTCGCCTTGGGGATGGCGAACAGCGGCGCCCGGCGCGTGAGGAACTTCAACGCCACCTGCCTCGGCGTCGCCCCGTGCGCCCTCGCCACCTCCCCCAGCACCCTCCCGTCCGCACTCTCACTTCCTGGGAAGTCTCCGCTGCCAAAGGGGCTGTAGCCCACCAGCGCCACCCCGTTGCGCTCGCACCACGGCAGCACCCGGTGCTCGATGGAGCGCTCCCGCAGGTGGTAGAGCACCTGGTTGCAGGCCAGCTTCCCCGGCCCCACCAGCGCCAGCACTTCCTCCAGGTCGTCCACGTCGAAGTTGCTCACCCCCCAGGCGCGAATCTTTCCGTCCGTCCGCAGCGCCTCGAAGGCTCGCAGCGTCTCCTCCAGCGGGTGCGGCCCCGGCCAGTGCAGCAGGTAGCAGTCCAGATGGTCCGTCTTCAGCTTGCGCAGCGAGCGCTCGCACGCCTTCAGCGTCCCCTCGTAGGTGGCGTTGTTGGGCATCACCTTGGACACGAGGAAGACCTCGTCCCGCCGCCCGGCGAGCGCCTCGGCCACCAGCTCCTCCACCTCGCCGTAGCCGTACAGCTCCGCCGTGTCCACGTGCGTCAGGCCCAGGTCCAGCCCCACCCGGAGCGCGCGGATGGCCTCCTCCCGGTCATCCCCCTCCATCTGCCAGGTGCCCTGCCCCAGCACCGGTATGGACACACCCGTGGGGCCGAAGACGCGCTTCTCCATGTGCCTCCTCCTTCACCCAGGCTCGCAGGCCCCGACCCCTCCGGCACTCCCGTCCGCCCCATCCCGTTCCCTGGCCCACACTCGCTTCCTGGTGGGCCAACCCCCGAGCCCCCCATCGCTCCTCCCGGCCTCCTACCTCCCGGGCCGCACGCTGTAGGCCCCCGTCCGGGCGTCCACCGTCACCCGGGGCGGACGCCGCGTCTCCTCGAAGAGCCTCCAGCCTGGCTCCAGGTCGCGCCAGAAGGCCACCCGCGCCGGCGTGGCCCTCGGGTGCTTCTCCAGCGCCGCCAGGCCCGCCGCGTCCAGCCGGCGCGGGAAGATGTGGATGGGCACGTCCCGCTTCATCCTCGCCCGCGCCTCCAGCACCATCAGGTACAGCTCCTCGATGGGGCCATCCTCGATGGCGATGCACCCGATGCTCGCGCAGTTGCCGTGGATATAGATGTTGCCTCCCAGGGGACGCTCGCCCCGGACACGGTCCGCGTCATTCGGGTAGCTCACCCGCATGGACAGGTGGAACTGGCTGCGCGGGTTGAACTGGTCCAGCGTGTAGAAGCCCTCCGGCACCTGCGCGTCGCCCTCGCGGCGCTTGGGCCCCACGTCCCCCGAGGCCGCGCAGAAGGGGAACGTCTTCACCCGGCGCAACGGCTTGCCCCGCGCCCCCGCCCAGACCTCCAGCTCCCGCTCCTGCTTGAAGGCCCGGACGTACAGCTCGTCCGGCGGCCAGGAGACTCCCGCCGCCGCGAAGGCCTCGGCCACGGCGCGCGCCTTCGCCCGCCGCGCCTCCTCCACCCGGTCCCTCGCCCCCGCCGTCAGCGCCGCCAGCAGTCCCACCACGAAAAGCAGTCGTGTCATGCCCCCGAGGACGCCTCGCGGGCCCCCAACGTTCCGTGGCTGGCACAACGAAAGGAGGACGGGTGCGCACCCGTGGCGTGCCTCCACCCGGCGCGTTAGCACTGCGCTCCCCTCCCACCCGGAGAGACTCCACACCATGCCTCTCAACCACTACGTCACCCTCGGCCGCTCCGGCCTGCGCGTCAGCCCCCTGTGCCTCGGCGCCATGACCTTCGGCGATGACCTCGGCTGGGGCTCCAGCATCCAGGACTCCAACGCCATCATCGACCGCTTCCTCGCCCTGGGCGGCAACTTCATCGACACCGCCAACGCCTACACCCGCGGCCACTCGGAAAAAATCATCGGCGACCACATCGGCCGCACGCCCTCGCGCCGCGACCGCGTCGTCATCGCCACCAAATTCTTCGGCAACCTCTTCCCCGAGGACCCCAACGGCGGCGGCGCTGGCACCAAGGCCCTCGTCGCCTCCACCCACGAGTCCCTGCGCCGCCTGCAGACGGACTACATCGACCTGCTGTGGATGCACGCGTGGGACCGCCACACTCCCATCGAGGAGACGATGCGCGCCCTGGATGACCTCGTGCGCGCCGGCAAGGTCCGCTACATCGGCTTCTCCGACACCCCGGCGTGGAAGACGGCCCAGGCCCAGCTCATCGCCCAGTTCCGCGGCTGGACGCCCCTGGTGGCGCTGCAGATCGAGTACTCGCTGCTGGAGCGCACCGTGGAGGGCGAGCTCATCCCCATGGCCCAGGAGCTGGGGCTGGGCGTGACGCCCTGGTCCCCCCTGAAGAGCGGCGTGCTCAGCGGCAAGTACACCCGGGAGAACGCCGGCAAGGTGAAGGCCGGCCGCGGCGCGTGGGTGGAGAGCAACCTCAACGAGCGCGCCTACACCATCATCGACGTGCTGCAACGCGTCGCGAAGGAGCAGGGCAACACGCCGGCCCACGTGGCGCTCGCCTGGGTGCAGAACCGCCCCGGCGTCACCTCCACCATCATCGGCGCACGCACGCTGGCGCAGCTCGAGGACAACCTGGGCGCGCTGGACGTGAAGCTCACCCCCGCCCAGGTGGCCGCGCTCGACGAGGTCTCCCAGCCGACGCTCAACTTCCCCGCCGCCTTCCTCCAGGGCTCGCCCACCTTCATGCACGGCGGGCTCACCGTGAACGGCGTCTCCGCGCCCCCGCTGCCCTGGGCGCCGAAGTCGGACAATGAGCGGTACTAGGCTACTTGGAGGAGCTGCCCTGACCCGACCCCGTGGTCGAGAACCACGCGGGTCCGGCGAGGCCCGGCTTCTCCACCGATGATGGCAGGAAGGGGGACGTGTCCTCGGAGTCGGAGGACGCGTCCTCCCGGGTCGAACGCAGAGGTCCTCCCGCCTCGTCCACCGAGTCGATCGCCATCATCAGCAGCGACCCCATGACGCCCACCAGGAACACGCCGGTCAGCAGCACCCCCCACTTCATCCGACGCGCCCGGACGACATGGAGGGGCTCCCGGCGAGCATCCACCACGGGGACGGCGGACAGAGAGGGTCGAGGTTTGACGGGGAGCCGGATGACAGGGGCCAGTCCTGGCTCATCGGGGGGCATGCGCCCATTCTAACCGATGTCCCCCGAGCAGGGTACCGCCTGCCCGCCTCCTCGCCGCACCGCGCAACGGAACCCGGTGCGCCCTGACGCATCCCACCTGGACCGTGACGAACCTGGACCTGTTTCCCCCGGAGCCGCTCCCACCCGGTCCGCTCGCCCACCTGCTGAAGGTCTCCCGCATCTATCTGGAGCCCGACATCGAGCGCTTCACCCGGGGCCGGGACATCCTCGCGCGCTTCCCCGACGCCGAGCGCATCGAGGTGCGCTCCCACTGGAACATCCCCGGCCTCTTCGGCAACGAGGGCAACGCCGAGGCGTGGAACCGCATCAAGGGCAGCACGCTCGTGCTGGGCGTGAAGAAGGCCATGTCCTTCGAGGAGAACGGCCGCAGCGCCGACTTCCTCCCGCCCTCGGCCGCCAACGGCTGCGTCATGAGCTGCGCCTACTGCTACGTGCCGCGCCACAAGGGCTACGCCAACCCCGTCACCGTCTTCGTCAACATCGAGCAGATTTCGGCCGCCATCCGCCGCCACGCGGGCAGGCTCGGGCCCAAGACGCAGCCCAACACCGTGGATCCGCGCTACTGGGTCTATGACATCGGCTGCAACAGCGACTGCTCGGCCGACGCGGCCCTGAGTGACAACGTGCGCGACATGGTGCGGCTCTTCACCACGCTGCCCAACGCCATGGGCTCGTTCGCCACCAAGCTGGTCAACCGCGAGCTGCTCACCTACTCGCCCCGAGGCAAGACGCGCATCCGCTTCAGCCTCATGCCGCACGCCAGGGCGAAGCTGCTCGACGTGCGCACCAGCCCCATCGCCGAGCGCATCGCCGCCATCGACGACTTCGTGGCCGCCGGCTACGAGGTGCACCTGAACTTCTCGCCCGTGGTCGTCTCCGAGGGCTGGCAGGACGCGTACGACGCGCTGTTCCAGCAGGTGGACGACACGATCGGCGACAAGGCGAAGGAGCAGCTCGCCGCCGAGGTCATCTTCCTCACCCACAACGAGCGGCTGCACGAGGTGAACCTGCGCTGGCACCCGAAGGCCGAGGAGCTGCTGTGGCGGCCCGAGCTCCAGGAGGCCAAGGTGTCCCAGGGCGGCGGCGCCAACGTGCGCTACCGCACCGGGCTCAAGGGCAGGCTCGTCGAGGAGTTCAAGCAACTGCTCGCCCGGCGCATGCCGTACTGCCGCGTGCGCTACGCGTTCTGAGCCGGGGTACGCGGGGATACCGGCCTGGCCCAGGGCCCTACCCCCAAGAGGATGGGGCCCTGTCCGTCACGACACGTCGAAGGGTTACGGATAGAGGAACCACGCGGAGACGGTGTTGGTCGTGCAGAGGTCGAGGTTGTCAGGCCCTCGGATGACGACATACCGCTCGTAGTAGCCTTCGAGGCCGGGAGAGTTGAGGACGAGGTAGGAGAACGAGATCTGGTCGTAGGACAACGAGCCGTTCGTATCCACCACGCCATTCCTCGTTCCATACAGGTAGGCTCTGGAGCCCGCGGGGAAGGGGCCCGACGAGGTGAAACCGAAGGTCGCCGTGCCACCACTGGGGATCCTGTTACTGGTGAGCCACGCCGAGCACGAGCAGCCTTCGTCGAGGGAGCCATTGCAGTTGTTGTCCTGCCTGTCGCACACCTCGGCGGCTCCGGGATGCACGCTGGACCTGCTGTCGTCGCAGTCGTCGGACCTGGTGGAGTAACCCGCGGGCGGAATGCAGCCCCAGGGCGCCGCGGGAGCCGGGCTTACGACAAAACCATAGCCGTACCCGTCCTCATCGGAATCCCGGACGAAGTAGCGAGGCAGCGAGGCGTCGGCATCGTTGCAATCGTCGGAGGTGGACACGTAACCGGCAGGGGCCGAGCACGCCTGGGTGCTCACGGAGGGAGTGCCGCGCCCGTCTCCATCCGCGTCGCGGTACCAGGTGGTCGTGGGCACCCCCTCGTCGATGGAGCCGTTGCAGTTGTCATCCACCCCGTTGCACACCTCGGTGGCCCCAGGCTTCACGTTGGCCTGGGTGTCGTTGCAATCACTGGAGTTGGACACGTAGCCCGAGGGCTGCACGCAGGCCTGGGTGCTCACCGTCGCAGTGCCATACCCGTCTCCATCCGCGTCGCGGTACCAGGTGCTGCCCCCTGCCTCGTCGATGGAGCCGTTGCAGTTGTCATCCACCCCGTTGCACACCTCGGTGGCTCCAGGCTTCACGCTGGCCTGGGTGTCGTTGCAATCACTGGAGTTGGACACGTAGCCCGAGGGCTGCGCGCAGGCCTGGGTGCTCACCGTCGCAGTGCCATACCCATCCCCATCCGCGTCGCGGTACCAGGTGCTGCCCCCTGCCTCGTCGATGGAGCCGTTGCAGTTGTCATCCACCCCGTTGCACGCCTCGGTGGCTCCAGGCTTCACGCTGGCTTTGCTGTCATCACAGTCGCTGGAGTTGGTCACGTAGCCCGAGGGCTGCACGCAGGCCTGGCTGATCACCGCCGCATTGCCATACTTGTCATCATCCGCGTCGCGGTACCAGGTGCTGCCCCCCTCCTCATCCGTCTGGCCATTGCAGTTGTTGTCCAGGCCATCGCATACCTCCGTGGCCTCGGGGTTGACCGCGAGATCGAAGTCATCGCAGTCCAGGTCATTCTCCACGTATTCGGGGCCTGGAGGCTGGCAGTCTTCCACGGGGGAAAGCAGGTCGCCGCCATAGCCATCGGTATCGGCATCGTAGAAGTAGATGTTCTGCAACTGCACCTGGGTCAGCGTGAGCTGGTTGCTCTGCGTGCCATCGCCCAGTTGCCCCGAGGAGTTCACCCCCCAGGCCCAGAACGGGCAGCCGGGCCGCAGCGCCAGGGCGTGGAAGAGTCCCGAGGAGAGCGCCAGCGCATCATTCAACCCCTGCACTCGCACCGGGCTGGTGCGCTGGACCGTCGTCCCGTCGCCGAGCTGTCCATTGGTGTTCTGTCCCCAGCCCCAGGCCGCCCCGGTGGAGTCGATGGCCAGCGAGAAGTTGCTTCCCGTGGCGATGGCGGTCACGGCCCCCGTGAGTCCCACCACCACGGGCGTGCTCTGCGCCGTGGCGGTCGTCCCGTTGCCAAGCTGTCCATTGGTGTTCTGCCCCCACGCCACCATGCTCTGGTCGGAGAGCAGCACCAGCGCGTGGTTGGCTCCGGCGGCAATGGCGGTGGCTCCGCGCGCCAGGCTCACCTGGTACGGCGAGAGCTGATTGACGCTCGAGGCGATCGTATTGCCGATCTGCCCATTGACGTTGCGGCCCCACGTCCACACACGTCCGTCCGCCCCCAGTGCCATCGAGTGGTACCACCCCGCCGAGATGGCCGCGATGCCGCCAGGCAGGCCGAGGCGCACCGGCGTCAGCCGGGCGCTCGTCGTTCCATCTCCGAGCTGGCCATAGGTGTTGGCGCCCCACGCGTAGACACCGCCATCGGCGGCAATGGCCAGCGAGTGGCTCAGACCTCCGGCGATGGCCACGGCGCCGCCCGGAATGGTCACGGACACGGGAGTCAGGCGGCCGGTCGTCGTTCCATCACCCAGCTGGCCAGAGCTGTTCTGTCCCCAGGCCCAGACCGTGCCGTCCACCCCGAGCGCGAGCGAGTGGTTCCTGCCCGCGGCGATCGCCTTGATGGCGGGAAGGCCCGTCACACGGACCGGGACCTTACTGAGAGTCTGCGTCCCGTTGCCGAGTTGCCCCTCCGTGTTCTGTCCCCACGCCCACACCGAGCCGTCCGTGCGCAGGGCCAGGGAGTGGAAGTTGCCGGCGGAGATGGCCTTCGTCACGGTGCTGCGGGTGACGAGCGCGGCGGCTACGGTCCGCTCGTCCTTCGCCTCGGCTGGCAGCGCTTCTCCCGTTCGCGCCGGGAACTCGCTCTCGAGCATGTCACCTTCCGAGACCGACACTCCACAACCTGTCACCCATAGGCCCCAAAGCACCGCACACAGAATCCAGATCCCAGACAACTGCCTTTGCATTGCGCACTCCTCTGCCTCGAACAGATCCCGCCCACCCTATAGACCGTTCACTCCTGGCAAAAGCCATTTCCCTTCGAGTGAGCACGACGTGCCGCACGTCCAGCGCTGCTTTCAGCGCCAACAATGTGACAGGCTCCCAGGCCATGCTCCCCTACGACGCCCTGGAGGCCCTGGCTCGCGAGCGCCTGCCCCAGGCCGTGTATGACTACTTCGCCGGGGGCTCCGGCGAGGAATCCACCCTCGCCGACAACTCCGCCGCATGGGCCCGGCTCCGCCTCCGCCCTCGCGTGCTCCGCGACGTGTCCTCCGTCGACACCTCCACCGAGCTGCTCGGCACCCCACTGCGCGCCCCCGTCCTCGTCGCGCCCACCGCCTTCCACTCGCTCGCGCACCCCGAGGCCGAGCTCGCCACCGCCCGCGGTACCCGCGAGGCCGGCTCCCTCCTCGTCCTCTCCTCGCGAGCCTCCCGCCGCATCGAAACCGTCGCCTCCCACGCCGGGCCCTGGTGGTTCCAGGTCTACGTCTTCCGCGACCGCGGCCTCACCCGCTCCCTCGTCCAGCGTGCCACCGCCGCCGGGGCCCGCGCCCTCGTCCTCACCGCGGACACCCCCTACGTCGGCCGCAAGCGCCGCAACCGCGGGGACTGCTCCCTCCTCCTCCCCGATGAGGATCTCCTCGCCAACCTCGAGGGCCTCACCCACCGCTCACTCGCCGAGCAGGCCCCCGATGTCACCTTCGCGGACATCGATCGCCTGCGTCAGGACTCCGGCCTGCCCGTGCTCGTCAAGGGCGTGCTGCGCGCCGATGACGCCCGCGAGTGTCTCCACCACGGCGCCGCCGGCCTCATCGTCTCCAACCACGGCGGCCGGCAGCTCGACGGCGCCCTCGCCACCGCCGACGCACTCCCCGAGGTCGTCGAGGCCTCCGAGGGCCGCGTCCCCGTGCTCGTCGACGGCGGCGTGCGCTCCGGCCGCGACGTGCTGCGCGCCCTGGCCCTCGGTGCTCGCGCCGTGCTGCTCGGCCGGCCCATCCTCTGGGGACTCGCCACCGACGGCGCCGACGGCGTGCGCCAGGTGCTCAACTTCCTGCGCGAGGACACCTCCCACGCGCTCGCCCTCGCCGGACTGCCCCGCCTCTCCGACGTCGGCCCCGACCTGCTCGCCCCTCGCCGGCCCTGAGCGCCTCCCTACTTCCCGCGCGCCGCCTTCTCCGGGAGTGACTCCTGGCGCCGCGCCTCCGCCTCCCTGGCGAGCCGCTGGCGCACCAGCGCCGCCGCCCACTCCAGCTCCTCTCGCGGCAGCCCCGCCCCCAACGTGAGCTGCTTCCCGTCGTACCGGTCGATGATGAGCATGGGGCAGGTGGAAGGATCGAAGAGATTCATGAGCGGAGCCCCCTCCGAGTGGTCTCGCACGTCGACGTCCCGGATGAGCTGCGCCGGAATCCGGAGGGGTTGAGTAAGCCCGCTCGTGGAGCGCTCCACCGCCAGGCCCGGCCGTGACACGGAGAGATGACAGGTGGTGATGGCCCCCATCATCGCCTTCCACATGAAGCGGGCTCCGAACAGGCCGAGCACCAGCACGAAGGGCATCACCATGAGGAGGGACACCGTCTCCAGGGTCAGCGAGAGCAGGTAGCCTCCCGCGCCCAGCGTCAGCATCAGCGTCACGACGCCCATACCGAACTGGAAGCGGAATCCATTCACCCAACCGGGCTCGGGCAGAATCAACCGCCACTGTCCGTCCTCCTCGTGGACCCGGACACGGCAGCCCGGCGGAGGCTCGGGCACCTCGATGGGCTCGGACCGCGAGGCCTCCAGCGCGGAGCCCTCCCCCACGCCCTGAAGACGGGCGCTCAGCTGCGCCAGGGCCCGTGCACGCTCGGGTGAATCCAGCTCACCGGGTGGACGCACGCGCCCGGTGCCCACCTGCAATCCCAGACGGACGTGGCGGACCACGGCCTCGGCCAGCGCGAACACCTCGTCGGGGTCCGCGCCCCTGGCCACCAGCTGGTCCCTGCCCGGCCCGATGAGCCGGACGTCGCGCGCTGGCGACTGCTCCTGGGTGAAGAGCCGCACCCGGTCGAAGTCCGCCACTCGCCGCGACCACCGCAACATGGGCACCCCAAGTCCCCACACCCAGGACACCTTCCCGCGCACCCGGTCCAGCGACACCTCCCAGACCCCCAGCGCCCTCTGGAGCCCGTAGGCGAGCGAGAGCGCCACGGCGAGGAGCCCCTGCGGATCCCACGAGCCTGCCTTCACCAGGAACAACGACAGCCCCGCGGACAACGCCAGGGCCGCCACTCCCTTCAGGACCCGCTTCACCCCGCGCTCGCGCCGCACGTGCAGCCTCGCGTCGTCGATCCACCACCGGTTGGCACCACACCTACGGATGTCGTGACCCATCCACTCGCTCCTGACGACGGACGTCGAGCACCTCGGCCCATCGCCGTCGCCCCCTCCCGCTCGATGAGGACAACGCTAGCCGAGCCCCGGCCCGGGTGGGAGGCGCGGGAGAGCGGCGAGCCTCAGGTCGCCTCGCGGGGAGAGGGAGCCAGGGGCTCGGAGCGGGGCGTCCCGGGGGCCGCGTCGGAAGGCGGAGTGGACGAGGAGGGCGCGAGGTTGGCCAGGGCCGCGCTGGCGAGGATGAGCGCACCGCCCACCAGCAGCGAGGAGTCCACGCGCTCGCCGAGCATCAGCACACCGAGGAACACGGCCACGAGCGTGTCCAGCAGGGGCATGGCGCCGATGACGGCGAGCGGCACGCGCTGCAGCAGCCAGAAGAGGAGCTGGTAGGTGAGGGCGGTGGCGCCCACCGCCAGGTAGACGATGGCGAGCACGGCGCGAGGCGTCCAGTGGCCGGGCAGGTGGGACTCGAAGGCGAACGAGGCGCCGAGCAGCAGCACGGAGCTGCTGAGCGTCTGCACGCACACGGACAGGCTGGTGGACACGTGCGCCAGGGAGCGCCGGACGAGCACGTTGGCCACGGAGATGGAGACGGTGGCCAGCAGCGTGAGCACGCACCCGACCACCACCAGGCCGGAGAAGCCGAGGCCGCGCAGGTGCTCGTACTGGAGCGCGACGATGCCAGCGAGCCCCAGTGCCGCGGAGCCGAGCTTGAGCGGCGTGAGCGGCTGGTCGGGCAACAGCAGCCGGCCCACCAGCAGCAGCCACACCGCATAGGTGGAGAAGAGGAGCGCGGACCAGCTGGAGGGAATCCACTGCTGCGCCACGAAGAGCAGCCCGTAGGGGAGGGCGATCTGAAGCACGCCCACGCCCACCAGCATCCACCACGTCCGGGCATCGGGCCTGAAGCGGCGCAGACCGCTGAAGGGCACCAGCACCAGGCCGGCGAGCAGCATGCGCGTGCCAGCGAAGCGCAGCGGTGGCAGGTCCGCGAGTCCCACCTTCACCACGGACCAGGTGGAGCCCCAGAGGACGAAGCAGGCGATGTAGGCGAACAGCAGGCGGGCACGCGAGGCCCCGGAAGCGGACATGGCGGCGCCAGTACCACGCGAAACCTCCCGCCGCCATGGACCGCGCGTTCAAGGAGCCACCGCCCCGATTCGAATGTCTTGGAGGGCCGAGAAGCGGGAGCCCGTCAGGGCGAGCCGCTCACACTCACGCGCTCCTGCACCATCCGCAGGTCTCCCGTGAAGGGCAGCTCGGCCTTCTCCACCAGGCCCTGGACGTCCACGGTGAGGGTGGCCTCGAGGGGACCCATCTTCATCTTCAGCTCGCGGCCCTTGTCCGACTCCCTGCTCAACACCTGGTCCACCGGCGCGATGGGGTTGGCCGCGGGGTCGTAGACCCGCAGCGTCAGCTCCTTCTTCCTGCCCGATAGCAGCTGCTCGCGCACCAGCCGCGCGGTGGACGGGCTCGTGGACAGGTCCGTCTTCACGGTGAAGTTGCCGCTCAGCTCCTTGCCGCTGTGCTTGCCCTCGTAGTGGTACTCGCGCCCGCCCACCTGCTCGAGCGACATCTGGATGTCGAGCTCGCCGTTGGTGGAGCGGGCGTAGTCGCGCGCCACCAGCCTGCCGTCCTTGTCCGTCAGCTCCGTGGAGACGGTGTCCTGCACCATCAGCTCGCGAGCCGTGCGCGGCAGCAGCAGGCTCGTCTCCACCTCGGTGAGCTTCGCGCCCCCCGCCGAGTCGCGGACGGCGCGCTTCTCGAACCCCACCGGACGGCCCTCCACGCGGACGAGGTGGAACTCGGAGTAGCGCGAGGCCTTCCGCTTGCCGGCGGTGGAGCTCGTGAGCGAGCTGGCCAGCGCACTGGTGATGCGCTCGAAGCTCTCCGAATAGCCCAGCTCGTCGTGCGAGCACACCAGCGGCACCTGGTCGTCCACGTGCACCATCAGCTTGGCCTGGCCCACGGCCTTCCCCTGGGGCGTGTCCACGAGGTACTGCGCCTCGGCGAACACGGCGGGGGCGTCACCGATGAGCCGCACGTCCGTGGCGCGCGCGAGCTGAAGGTCCGTGTGCTGGCCCACCATGGACAGCAACCGGTGGATGGCCGCGCCCGCGTCCAGGGGCTCGGAGTAGATGAAGCAGGTGAGCGGGCTCCGGGTGCCGAGCGGCACGCTGAGCACGAGGAAGCCCTGCTGCTGCTGGAAGGTGGGAGTGCCCGCCGTCTCCACCTCGCCGGTGAAGGAGCCATCCGGCGCGGACACCTGCTGCCTGGACAGGGGAGCCAGCTCGCGCGCCGAGAGCGCCTTGAAATCGAGCTTCGGCCCGGCGGCGGACGGGGCCCGTGCCGGAGCGGAGGCCCCGGAGGGAGCCTCGGACCTGGAGGAGGCCGTGGTGGCACAGCCGGTCAGCAGGCCCAGCAGAAGCATCGCGCGCAGCCGCATCGTCAGTGTCTCCGGAGATGTCCGCGGGAGCCCCGATGGCTCCCCCCTGCACGCGAGACCCTAGCGGCCCGGCTCGGGGCCGTGCCAGCACCGGATGCTCCCGGGTGCCTCAGTGCCGGGTGCGCTCGACGTGTTGGCGAATCTCCTCCAGGTCCATCGACAGGCGCTCGAGCGTGTGCCGCATGGGCTTCTTCGGCAGCTTCACCCAGCCGATGGCCGCGCAGAGGGCCGCGAGCACGAAGACCACACCCGCGGCGAGGAGCGCCCCCGCCCAGAGCGGCAGGGCCAGCGCCGCCGCGCCCGCCGTGAAGAGCAGCGCCAGGCCCACCACCGACAGGGCCGCCGCTCCGCCCAGGAACACCCCCGAGAAGCGCGCCGCGCGCGCCTCCTTCGTGAGCTCCACCTTCGCGTGCAGCAGCTCCGCCTTCGCCAGCAATCGCGCCTCGTACATCGCCCGGCGGACGAGCTCGTTCGTCGACATGCCCGCCTCGGGACTCTTCCAGCTCTCCACGGCCTGCCTCCTCTCGACCACCGCCGCACGCGGCCCGGCTCACGTCACCTCGCGCCTCCGCTCGTAGGCGAAATGAAGGATGGCCAGCAGCACCACGCCCACCGCCACCCCGAAGGTCAACCAGAGGAACCACCCCACCACCCCACCCTGCACCAGGGCGACGACCCACAAGGCCAGCAGCCCCAGTCCCAGCAACAGGTAGAGAATCGGCATGGCGCCTCCTCAGATGCGGCCGATCACCCCGAACAGCAGCCGGGGTGCCACGTCCGCGGCCGTCGCGTTCACCCCCACCGCCCCCGTCACCACGAACGACGAGCCCACCCGCACACCCGTGCCCACGCTCGCGTTCACCGAGGCCTCCTCGTCCCCCAGGGGATTGACGTAATACGCATCCCCCTGGAGCAGCAGCCGGTCCCCGATCGGGTGGTCCGCCGCGAGCCCCAGCAGGTAATCGTCCGGCGAGTCCTGGCTCGCCCGGTACCCCACGTTGCCGTGCAGCCGCGTCTGGCCGAACGTCTTCGTCGCCAGCACCCGCGCCTCCGCGCTCACGCCCTCGTCCCCCTGCGGGCTCGTCACCTCGCCGAGCAGCGCCACCTGGGGCACCGCCCGCTTCTCCTCGACGAGCTGGCCCAGGGCGTACGCCTCCACCGCGCCCGTGGTGCCCTCCTGCTCGCCCGCGAGGTTCTGCAACTGCGCGCCCGCGCCGAACTCCACCTTCCACGGTGTGCCCACCCGCACCCGCGGCTCCAGGACGAAGCCCACCTCCCCCGTCTGCGTCCGGTTGGCCACCATCACCTCGCCCATCACCTGGCGCTCGAGGGGGCTGGCGTTCTGCACCGTCAGTACCTCCGAGTTGCGCAGCAGGTCCAACGCCGCCTCGCGCTCGGAGGGGGGCTCGGGCTCGGACTTCGCCTCCGGGGGCTTCACGGGCTCCACGGGCCTGGCGAAGCGGGCCTCGGCCGACATCACCGCCTGGCGCAGCTCCGCCACCTCCTGGCGCAACGCGCGGAGCTCCTCGGACACCGCTTGCTCCTGGGAGGGTGGAACCGCGGAGGGTGGAGCCGCCTGCTCGGAGGAAGCCGGGGCCTCGGGCTCACCCGCCTCGCCCGCGCCGCCCGTGGCATGCTCCGAGTCCTCCTGGTGGCGCCCCTCCTCCGCGCGCAGCTCGCTCAAGCGCTGGTGGAGCCGACGCTTCTCCTCGCGCAGGCGTGTCAGCTCGTCCCGGGGCGACTGGACGACGCTCCCCCCCGCCCCGGTCTCGCTCGGGCCGTGAGACTGTTCCGTCGCTCCCCCTGCCGTGCCGAGGCTGACCACGGCCAGCAGCGCCACCAGCGGATGCAGCATTCCCGTCCTCCCGGACTCCATTCCACCTGGGGCCAAACGTGTGACCCTGAACGGTTCCCGGCAAGGCAGGGCAGCCGTGCCGAGCTCCCCTGACTGGGCAAGCGCGAGCGGTCCGGACCTCCAGGCTCGACTGGCTGGCTGCTGGCCCTTGCCCGCCCGGTGCCTGTCACGCTCTCATCCGCCCATGCCGACTTCCCCGACTCCCGACGCTGGCCAGCCGGCCGCCCAGCGCCCGCTCACCCGCCAGGATGCCAAGACGCTCGCGCTGGCCGCGCTGGGCGGCGCCCTGGAGTTCTACGACTTCATCATCTACGTCTTCCTGGCGCCGGTCATCGGCCAGCTGTTCTTCCCGCCCAACACGTCGGACGTGCTGCGCCAGTTGCAGACGTTCGGGGTCTTCGCGGTGGCCTATTTCGCGCGTCCGCTGGGCGGCATCATCATGGCGCACTTCGGAGACCGGAGCGGCCGCAAGCGCATGTTCGCGCTGAGCGTGTTCATGATGGCGGTGCCGACGCTGCTCATCGGCATCCTGCCGACCTACGCCACTGCGGGGTACGCGGCGCCCCTGGCGCTGCTGGCGCTGCGCGTCCTGCAGGGCGCGGCGGTGGGCGGCGAGGTGCCGGGAGCCTGGGTCTTCGTCTCCGAGCACGTGCCGGAGCGCCGTGTCGGCTTCGCCTGCGGAACGCTCACGGCGGGGCTCACGTTCGGCATCCTGCTGGGCTCGCTGGTGGCGAGGGCGGTCAACGAGGCCTACACCCCGGAGGAGGTGCGGACCTTTGGCTGGCGCATCCCGTTCATCCTCGGTGGCGTGTTTGGCTTCTTCGCCGTGTTCCTGCGCCGGTGGCTCGCGGAGACGCCGGTCTTCGAGGAGATGCGCCAGCGCAAGGCCCTGGTGCGGGAGTTGCCCATCAAGGCGGTGCTGCGCGGCCACGGCGTCGCGGTGACGGTGTCGATGCTGCTCACCTGGGTGCTCACCGCCGGCATCGTGGTGGTCATCCTGATGACGCCGACGCTGCTCCAGCAACACTACGCCATCTCCCCCACCCACGCGCTGAAGGCCAACAGCATGGCCACGCTGAGCCTCACGTTCGGATGTATCGCCTTCGGACTGGCCGCGGATCGCTTCGGTGTCGGGCGGGCGCTGGGCGCCGGGTGCATCGCGCTGCTCGTGACGGTGTACCTGTTCTATCGCGGCGTGGCCGGAGCGCCGGAGCGGCTCGTCGAGCTGTATGCCCTGACGGGGTTCTGCGTCGGCGTGGTGGGGGTTGTGCCCACGGTGATGGTGCGAGCCTTTCCCGCGGCGGTGCGCTTCTCGGGGATTTCGTTCTCGTACAACGTGGCCTACGCCATCTTCGGGGGCCTGACGCCGCCGGCGGTCACCCTGCTGACGAACACGAACCGGCTCTCGCCCGCATACTACGTGGCGGCGCTGTGTGGCGTGGGCCTCCTGGTGGCGATCTACCTCTTGAGCGTGGGCCGCTCGCGCTTCGCCGCGGTGAGCGCCTCGTAGGGGAGTATCCACGAAGTTCCTGAAGCCAGACGACAAGGACCCATCCATGACCGTCCGTTTCAACCACACCATCATCGCCGCGAAGGACAAGGTGCGCTCCGCGCGATTCCTCGCCGAGCTGCTCGGGCTGCCCGAGCCGAAACCCGTCGGTCACTTCCAGGCCGTCACGCTGGATGATGGGGTATCGCTCGACTACATCAGCACCGATACCGACTTCCCCGGCCAGCACTATGCGTTCCTCGTGTCGGACGACGTGTTCGACGCGCTGATCACCAAGATTCGCGACCGGGGGATCGAACACTGGGCCGACCCGCGCGGCCAGCGCCGCAATGAGATCAACACCAACGACGGAGGCCGCGGGGTCTACTTCCAGGACCCCTCGGGTCACTACATGGAGGCCATCACCGTTCCCTACGGCGGCTGGTGACGGCTCGCTCACACCGCGGGGTCATCCAGCACGTCGGCAAGAGTGGTGGCGTTCAGGGAACGGTCGAACCAACGGTCGAGGGTGGCCACGTCCGTGCACGTGAGGATGTGCTGGCGGGCCTCCTCGTCGACGCTCACTCCCCGCGCGGCGAGAATCCGCAGGATGTCCTCGGCACGCCCTCGGGTCAGCCCCCGCTGGAGTCCCCGCTCGATGAGTTGCTCGCCATAGCTTCGCATCAGCTCCTCCGCTCGTTGCTCATCCAGCACCGAATGTAACACCCGCCTGGCCGCTTCATGGACTGCCTCGTCCCCCACCCACAGCAGGTAACGGAGGAGCACCACCAGATGCTCGGCTCCCTCCGGGCCTTCCTGCACCAAGGCGAAGAGCGCCACCCATTCCGGCAACTTCCGCGCCAACTCCTCACTACGCCCGTGACGCAGGACGAGCCACGCCAGCCGGGCCAGCGGTGGGCCCGGGCGCTCTCTCAACGCCTCCTCCCGCTCGGCCGTCAGGTCATCGAGCAGGTACTCGAAGCGCGGCACCAACTCGCCCCATCGCTCCCGCTCCTCTTCAGGTAGATCGAACAGGTCCTCCACCCGGCGCGGCGCCGTCCAGCGCCCCTCCGGCCCGTGGTACATGACGAGCGGGATGATGAGCGGCAGCAGGGCTCTCTCGGGGTTTTCCTGGCGCCAGCGCTCCACCTGCCGCACTACGTAGCGCAGCATTCTCAGCGCCATCCACCCATCCACCGTGGACTGGTGCTCCAGCAGCACGTACAGCAGCAGCGGCTGGCCCGTGCGCAACCGGGCCGAGAAGAGCAGGTCGCTCTCCGTCTCCCTCAACTCCGGGTCCACCACGCTGCCTGGCTCTCGCCGCAGGGACGACCAGTCCACCGCCGAGACGACTTGTGGAGGCAGCACGGCGCGTAGTTCGGCGGCGGCCCGCTCGGGGTGGCCGAAGGTGTAACGGGCGAAGAGGTCATGCGGTCCAGACATGGCGAACCGCTCCCCAAGCACACAACGGGCCACCTCACCCACACCGCACCGCAGGCTGTGACAGTCTTCACGATGGCGGAGTGAACCCCATCACGGCCCTGTCTCGGCCCGTCTGGCAGAACAACGCATGCCTGGACACGGGAAGCCCAGCTTCCAGACGGGCGCGGGCTCGAGGAAACCCTGCTGGAGGCGCCGAGGAGCTCCGCTGGCGCGTGCGGAACCGCGCCTCGCGCCAGAGGTCATGAACGACGGACGGCGGCTACCATCCGTTGGGCGGCAGCGGAGCGCAGGTGTAGCCCGCCGGGCAGCTTCCATCGTAGTTGCGCACCAGCTCGAAGCCTCCGAGCCGGGTCGTGCCCGACGCCAGGTAGAGCGACTGCACGATGGTGGAGTCCGTGTTCCAGGGGGTGATGGTGATCGTGTTGTGATCCTGACCCGCGGAGGCCATGTAGTTCCACACGCTGTGGTTCTGATCGACGCCCGGGCTGATGACGTTGAACGTGGCGCCGTAGTCGTAGAACTCGCCGTAGGTGAAGAAGCGAGCCTGATAGGTGGTCGGGAACACGGACACCCGGTTCTCCGTCCGCCAGACCGCCTTCACCGCGAAGCGCCGCTGCCCCGTGGCGGGATACGAGCCGAACCACCACCCCTCGAACAGGTGGATGCTGAATTGCTCCACCTGCGGCGGAGTGGGAGGCACCGGGTTGGTGGCCTCGTTCCACACGAAGATCATGCTCTTGCAGCCCGTGGAGGGCTTGTTGTTGGGGTCGTACGCGTCATTGTAGAAGGAGACGTCGTAGACGTTGGCCAGGGTGGTCGGCTTCGCCGCCACCACGTAACGGCCGGCGGGCAGGTTGCACTGCTGCGAATCCTGCAGCGGCGGGCTGAGCGTCTGCTGGCTGAGACCGAGCGGCGCGCCATTGCCTGCCTGCGCGGCCTCGGGGCCGCACGCGGCGGTACCCGCCATGCAAAGGAGAAGGAGCAGGTTCCTGGAATTGGAGTTCATCGAGCTGTGTCCTTGATGCTCTCGTTCGTCATGAACGATTGCCCGTAAGACACAGGCAGGCGCCGGGATGTCACATGCGATCGACAGCCGGCGCGGTGGGCAGGTGCATCCATACCGGGGATTGGCACCCACCCTGTTCGTTGTGTCGCTTTCTCAATTCACGGGGGCAGCACGGCGCGCCTCGGCACTCCGCATCTAACAGGAGCCAAGCACCTTGCAGCTGCCCGAGACGACGTAGACGTAGCCATTGGCGTCGAACTGCAGCCAGTTCGTGGCTCCGCCCGAGGAGTTGGTGCCCATGGCCGCGCAGATGACCTTGGTCCCGTTGCTCTTGGTGAGGCACGTGTCCTGGGCCAGGAATCCGCTCCAGGCCCTCCCCGTCTCGAGGCTGGAAACCTTGAAGCCAGCGCTCCAGGCGAAGAGCACCGAGCCATTCCCTGGTCCGACATAGAGGGTCTTGGAAAGCAACCCAACCCGAATGCCAATCAAATACCGCGAGAACAGGCACCCTCGGGCGCGCTTGCGCGGGTGTCAGAAATTCTTTGACACCTGCCCTGGCCCTGGTGACGGCCCGGGGGGAAGCGCTACACGAACGCGGGGTGCGATCTGATAGAGGAAATCACATGGACACCTACGAGCCGTTTCTCTCACTCGGTCTCGCCCTGGCGGCCGGATTCCTCATCGGCCAGGAGCGGGAGTACTCGGCGCCGGACCCGCGCGAGGGCAAGGAGTCCTTCCTCGGCGGCTCGCGCACCTACCCGCTGGTGTCACTGGCGGGAGCGGCCTCGGCGCTGGTGGCGCGGCAGTTCGGCCCGTGGCTGCTGCTGGTGTCGCTCGTCGCGGTGGGGGCGCTGCTGGTGGTGTCCTACGCGGGTGACGTGCGCAAGGGGTACTCGCACGGGCTCACCTCCGAGGTGGCGCTGCTGCTCAGCTACCTGCTGGGCGTGTTGGCGTTGACGGAAGGCGTGTTCGGCTCGCCGCGGGTGAAGGTGCTGACGGTGGCGGGCCTCACGGTGGTGGCCACCCTGCTGCTGTCCATGAAGCCCGTGCTGCACGCCTTCATCGGCCGGCTGCAGCGGCGCGACGTGTCGGCCGGGGTGCAACTGCTCTTCGTCGCCGTGGTGGTGGTGCCGCTGCTGCCGGACGCCACCTACGGGCCCCTGGACGTGCTCAACCCGAGGCAGCTCGGCTGGCTGACGCTGCTCATCGCGGGCATCGGCTTCGCGGGGTACGTGGCCATCCAGGCGCTGGGCTCGCGACGCGGACTGGTGGTGACGGGCCTCATCGGCGGGCTGGTGTCCTCCACGGCGGTGACGCTGTCCTTCTCCGGGAGGGCGAAGGGGGCGCCGCGCGAGCTGCGCCTGGGGTGCGCGCTGGCGGTGCTGCTGGCCTCGGCGCTCATGTTCGCGCGGGTGATGGTGGAGGTGGCGGTGGTGCACCCGCCGCTGCTGCGGCTCGTGGCGGTGCCCATGGGGGCCATGGCGCTCACGCTGCTCGGGGCTGGCGTCCTCTTCTACCGCCAGACGCGCGAGGTGCGCGGCGAGGGCGCCGAGGTGGAGTTCGCCAATCCCTTCGCCCTGGGCTCGGCGTTCAAGTTCACCCTGCTCTTCGCCGGGGTGCTGCTGGGAGCCCGGGCCGCCACCGAGTACCTCGGGCGAAGCGGTGCGTACCTCGCCGGCGTGCTGGCGGGGCTCACGGACGTGGACGCCATCACCCTCTCCATGGCGAAGCTGGCGCAGGGCGGATCCCTGCCCGAGGCGGTGGCGGTCACCACCATCTTCCTGGGCACGGTCTCCAACACCCTCGCCAAGGGCGTGATGGCGACGGTGGTGGGCGGGTGGAGCTTCGGCCGGTGGGTGCTGCTCGCCTTCGGCGCGACGCTGGCGGTGGGCGCGCTGGCGCTCGGCACCACGTACTGGCTGTGAGTCGATGAGAGAACCCGCGGTGTGGGGGCGCAACGACTGCACGCCGCAGTGTGCGGAAGCGCACGCTTTTCGCCCGGCGCCCCGACTTTCCGGGCGGCTCGGCTGGCACGCGACTTTCAAACAGGGTGTCCTGGAAAGGAGGACCGTCCATGAACCCGTCCACACCCATCCAAGAAGAGCGGGAGCGTCTCTCCGCGTGCTCCTGCATCGAACTGCAAGGAACCTTCGATGCCAGTGCGGCCCGGGATGTCCTGGCGCTCCTCCAGCGCCAGGCCGACGCGGGCCACCTGGAATTGGATTTCAGCAGGGTGAACACCTTCCAGGACTTCGCCCTGGATCTGCTCGTCCAGGGGTTGGCCCGGCTGCCGGGGCTCCATCTGAAGACGCGGGGGATTCCCAGCCACCCGGCGCGGGTGCTCCAATACCTGAGCATCGACCCGCACACGCTCGCGCCCGCGCGCCGGAGCCAGTGCCCCTCCTGTTCCCCGGTGCGCGACCATCGGGACCTCGACGACTGAGCGGCGGCCCTTCCTCCCGTCGTCGGCGACGACCCCCCCGCGAAGTCCCGCCCCGGAACCCGTGGCAGTGACGAGTTGAACGCTCCACTGACAGCCGAACGCGGAATTCATTCCGTCGCGGCACAGCCATCCGGCAGCGCCGGGGACGGATGCAATATGGCGTTCGACGCACTGACGGAACAGCCGAAGAATCTAGATATGTAGGTTCGATTGATCGAACACCGCCGCCCGGCGGAAGCATGGACCCGGTGATGCGCCATCGCTCCGTCGTGGTACGGAGGAAGAGGTGGGTCCACCGGTTCGGAGACCATTCGAAAGAAGAGACCGCCCGGCGCGCGGTGGCCCTCGCCCTCGAACGCTTCGGCAAGGTCGACATCCTCGTGAACAACGCCGCGCGGATCCTGAACAAGCTGGCCGTCGACATGACCGTCGACGAGTGGGACTCGCTCATGGCGGTCAATGCGCGCGGGATGTTCGTCCATGCGCGCGAGGCGCTGCGGGCGATGATCCCCAGGGAAGCCGGGTCGATCGTGAACGTCGGCTCCTACGCCTGCTATTACGCCCTGCCGACGATCTCCGCCTACGCGGCCTCCAAGGGCGCCGTCGCCCAACTGACCAAGGTGCTCGCCATCGAGAACGCCGCCCATGGCGTGCGGGTGAACGCGGTCGCGCCGGGCGACGTGGAGACCGGAATCCTGGATGAAGTCCGGCCGGACGGCCGCCAGTTCCTGGTCGAGCATGGAAAGGCCGCGCCCATCGGCCGCGTCGCCCAGCCGGGTGAGATCGCCGAGGTGATCGCCTTCCTGGCCTCTGACCGCGCGAGCTTCGTCACCGGCTCCGTCGTGATGGCCGATGGCGGTTACACCGCCGTCTGAGAGGTCCCAGTTTCCCAGAAGTCGCGAAGGATACGGCGGACGGGCGCGGGTGCCAGAAGCGCTCCCTGAGCGGTAAGGTGCTCCCGTCAGTTCGTCGTGTCTCCATGAGCCAATCGTCTTCATCAGGGGCGGTGGGGTGCCCCCCCGAGCAGGTACTGGTCGGCTTCGCGACCGGCTCGCTCCCCGACACGGAGCGCTCGGCGCTCGAAGCACACCTGGCTCGATGCAGCGTGTGCTTCGAGGTGGTGTCGGCACTGGTCGCGGAGAACGGCCCCGCGGCCAGCGTCTCGTCACCGCCCCAACCCGCGCCCGTGCTGTCCCGCGGCACGGCCATGGGGCGCTACCTGGTGCTCGACCCCATCGGCATCGGTGGCATGGGTGTGGTGTATTCGGCGTATGACCCGGAGCTCGACCGCAAGGTCGCGCTCAAGCTGCTGTCGCCCCACGGCCCTCATGGCGCCTCTTCTCCCGAGGGACGGCTCCGACTGCAACGCGAGGCCCGCGCGCTGGCCCGGCTGTCCCATCCCAACGTCGTCACCGTCTACGACGTGGGCACCGAGGGCGAGCAGGTATTCGTCGCCATGGAGTTGGTGGACGGGCAGACGCTCGGGACGTGGCTGTCGGCCGCTTCCCACGACTGGCGGCGGGTGTTGCACTGCTTCGCGGAGGCGGGCCGGGGGCTCGCCGCCGCCCACGCGGTGGGGCTCGTCCACCGCGACTTCAAGCCCGACAACGTGCTCCTCGGGCGCGAGGGCCGGGTGCGCGTCACCGACTTCGGCCTGGCGCGAGTGACGGAAGTCACACCGGACACGCTCCCCGGAGCCGAAGCGGGACAGGTGCGCACGGAGGCCCAGCCCTCGAGCTTGTCGGGCGCCCAGGCCGGCACCCCCCGCTACATGGCGCCCGAGCAGTGGTTGGGAGCGGCCACGGGCCCCTCTACGGATCAATTCAGCTTCTGCGTGGCGCTCTGGGAGGCGCTCCATGGCGAGCACCCCTTCGCCGGCGACTCGCCCGCCGCGCTGAGACAGGAAGTGCTCGCGGGCCGCCTGCGCGCCGCGCCCGCTCAGCGGCAGATTCCCGCGCGAATCCACGCGGCGCTCGTGCGCGGGCTCCAGCCCGAGCCCTCGGCGCGCCACCCTTCCATGGAGGCGCTGCTGGCCCTCCTGGAGCTGGACCCGGCGCGGAGGCGCAGGCGCGTCGCGGCGCTGCTGGGAGCGGGGGTGTTGCTGCTGGGGTTGTTGGGAGCGGGCCTCGCGCAGTGGACGTACCGCTCGGCCCAGCTGTGTGCCGGAGGGCCCGCCCGCGTCCAGTCCGCGTGGGGAGCCGCGGCCCGGGAGAACGTGCGCCGCGGGCTGCTGGCCAGCGGGGCTCCCGGTGCGGAACGGACCTGGGAACTGCTCACCCAGCGCGTGGATGGCTACACCTCGGACTGGGCCTCCATGCACCGCGAGGCCTGCGAGGCCACTCGCGTCCGGGGTGAGCAGTCCGAGCAACTGCTCGATCGCCGCATGCTGTGTCTGGAGCACGCGCTGCAACGCATGTCGGCCCTGGCACGTCAGCTGGAGCACGCCGATCGCGCCACGGCGGACAAGGCGCTGGACGCCGTGCATGCGCTCCCCTCGTTGAGCGAGTGCGCCAACGCGGCGGCCCTGCTGGAGGCTCCGGGGTTGCCCCAGGATGCCTCCGTCCGGCAGCAGGTGCTCACACTGCGCGGACAGCTGGCGGAACTGGAGACGCTCAAGGAGCTGGGTCACCTCAAGGAGGCGCTCCCGCGCGCCGAAGCACTGACCCGGGCCTCCGAGGCGCTGGCCTACCCTCCCCTGCAGGCCGAGGTGCTCCTCCTCGAAGGAGAGCTGCTGCGCCTGGATGAGCAGATACCGCAAGCGCTCGAGCGGCTCCGCCAGGCGGCGCTCCGAGCGGAGAGAGGGCACGAGGACACGCTCGCCACGCGAGCCTGGACGCTGCTGGCCCTGATCTACGCCACCGATAAGAAGGAGTTCGCCGAGGCGCACCGCAGCATCGACTATGCCCAGGCGAAGCTCGACCGGTTGGGCCACCGGGACCTGCTCCTGGAGACGGAGTTGCTGGGGACTCGCGCGGGGCTGGCGGACCGAGAGGGGAAGTACGCCGAGGCGGCCGCGCTGGACCAGGAGCGCGTCACGGCGCTGGAGCAGCGGCTCGGGCCGGACGCGCCCGCCCTGGCCAGAGCCCTGTACGGTCTGGCCGCCTCGCGCTACATGCAGGGGCGCCTGGATGAGGCCTACACCGCCATCCATCGCTCCCTGGTGTTGAGCGAGCGGTACTGGGGGCCCGAGACCCTGAAGCTCGCCACGGGGCTCAACCTGCTCGCCATCATCGCCAAACACAGACATCAGCTCCCCGAAGCACGCGAGGCGTATGAACGGGCGCTGCGGATCTACGCCCGCCTGTCGGGTGAACAATCCTCCCGTTACGCCCAGACGCTGGCCAACCTGGGCGCCCTGCTCAACGAGCTGGGAGACAATGAGCAGGCCCTCACCGCGTTCCAGCGCGCCGTGGACATCGAGCGGGCGAGCAAGGAGCAGGACTCGGATTCCCTGGCCAATGTCCTCACGAACATGGCCTCCGTGTACAGGCACCTCGGGCGATTCGAGGAGGCGCTGGCGGTCAACCAGGAGGCGCTCTCCCTGCGCACCACGAAGTTCGGCCCCCGCCACGTGCTGGTGGGGGTGTCGCTGGACTCGATGGGCATCTCGCTGATGAAGCTGGGGCGGTACACCGAGGCACTCGAGCACTTCCGGCGCGAGCTGGAGATCTTCACCGCCTCGTTCCCGGGAGAGCATCCCCATGTGGCCACGGCTCACTACCAGGTGGGCCTGGCACTGGCCGGACTGGGGCGGCTCGCCCAGGCGCGCACCTCCCTGGAACGAGCGCTCGCCATCTTCGAGCGGCATGCGAACCTGGGCCCGGAGCAGGCGGAGACGCGGTTCCGTCTGGCGCTGCTCCAGTGGGAGAACGGCGGCGCGGATAGAGGGCGGGCGCGTCAGCGGATTCTCGAACTGCGAGACCAGCTGGATGAGGCCGCCCGTACCGAGGCGGACGCATGGCTCGGTGCCCATCCCGCGTCTCCCTGAGGCTAGACTGCGGGCGGTTCCATGACATCACCCTCGCCGCCTGCCCCTCCTCCCGAGACCGACCTCTCTCCGGAACAGCTCCGCGCACGAGCCCTCGCGCTGCTTCCCTCTCCGGCCGCGCGCGCACTGGAGAAGGAGGAGCAGCTGGGGCCGGTGCTCCACGCGCTCTTCGAAGCGAGCGCCCAGGCCCGGACACGGTTCGAGGTCACGGATGACGACTTCCTCGAGGCACTCCTGCGTCAGGTGACGCCAGCGGGGGATGCACTGGGGACGCTGCGGTCCATCCACGCCGCGGACGTCGTGCTGGCGCTGGGGTGCGCCGCGGGCCACCCCGTGGCCCTGGCCGAGTTCGACCAGCGCTTCGGCGCCGAGATGAGCGCCGCGCTGCGGCGGTTGGATCCATCGCCCTCCTTCGTCGACGAGGCGCTGCAGGCCGTGCGCGAGCGGCTCTTCCTGCGCCGGGAGCGGAGTGGCCCGAAGATCGCGTCCTACGCGGGCACGGGCCCGCTGGCGGGCTGGGTGCGCGCCGTCACGCTCCGGGCGGCCATCAACCTGCGTCGCGGCGCCTCGGCCGAGGTTCCGCTGGATGAACGTCTGGCGACCGGGCTCAGGACGGACAGCGCGGGCCCGGAGCTCCAGCTCATCAAGAGCCAGTACCGCGAGGCATTCCAGCGGGCCTTCCGCGCCGCGCTCGACACGCTCACGGACCAGGAGCTCAACATCCTGCGCCTGCACTTCGTGGGAGGAGCCACCCAGGAGCAGCTGGGCAAGCTGTACAACGTGCACCGCATCACCATGGCACGCTGGCTGACGCACGCCCGAACGCGGCTGCTGCTCGCGACCCAGCGGGAACTGCAATCACTCCTGAAGGTGGAGGCCGAGGAGCTGAATGACATCCTCGAGCTGGTGCGCAGCCAGCTGGCCATCACCCTCACCCGAGCGCTCCAGGGAAGCTGACGCCCACGCTGGTCCGCCGGGGTGGGATTCCTCCCTCCGGGATGACGAGCAGGCAGGCGGTCGCATCCGTTCGCCAGGGACTGGAGACGCAGCCATGTCCGCCTATGCTCCGGCCCGCCCATCCTCTACCCTGGGCGCTCCACTTCACGACGCGTCATGGACGAGCACTCTGGAATGACAGGCGGACGGGGCAGGCGGCGGATTCCTCCGAGCACATGGCTCATCGCCGGGCTGCTGGGGCTGAGTGGGCTGGGCGTCGTCCTGGCCAACCGTGGCGCCCAGGCTCCATCGCCCTCCAGCACGGCTCCGGTACCCGAGGCCTCACGGGGGCCCGGCTCGGACGCGGCGGAGCCGGGAGAGCAGTTCCTCGGCGTGGTCCTCCACGGCGAGGTGGTGGAGCTCACCGCCGGAGTGGAAGGGCGGCTGGCCTCCGTCTGCTGCCAGGTGGGTGAGCGGATCAACCGAGGCAGCGTGGTGGCGGCCCTGGACGCCCGGGAGACGCAGCAGGAGCTCCTGGCCGCCGAGGCCGCGCTGCAGGTGACGATCGCCCAGCGGGAGAGCATCGCCCTGGAGGTCGAGGAGGCCAGGGAGCGTCTGGCGCGGCGCCAGGCCACCAAGGAGGCGGCCCTGTCGGCGGAGGAGCTCTCCATCGCCGAGTACCAGAAGCGCGGAGCCGAGGCGCGCCTGGTGGCGGCCGAGGCACGCCAACAGGAGCAGCAGGCGCGGGTGACGCAGCTGCGCTCCCAACTGGAGGAAGGCCGGCTGCGCGCGCCCTTCGACGCCATGGTGGCCGCGCGCTATGTGAGCCCTGGAACCCGGCTCGCCAAGGGCACGCCCGTGCTGCGGCTGCTCAGCGCCGACGTACTGCGCGTGCGCTTCGCCGTCCCCGAGCAGGTGGCCGCGCGGCTCGCCCCGGGCGCTCCCGTCCAGGTGTCCGTCGAGGCCACCGGCCGGCTGCTCCAGGCCACCGTGGAGAGCGTGGCCCCCGAGGTCGACGCGGCCTCCCAGCAGGTCTTCGCCCTGGCCACCCTCACGCCCGACGCCGGGGCCGCGCGCGTCTTCGGCGGCACCACCGTGCGCGTGGCGCTCGGCGGGCCTCGGACGACGCGGGTGGGTGAGACCCCATGAGCCGCTCCTCCCAGCGGAACCGGTGTGGTAATTGCCATTCACCAGCGCGGCGGACGCGCCGGGGAGGTCGGGGCGTTGCCGGCAGGGCCTGAATCCATCTTCCGACGCCAGGCACTCGAGGAGCATGCCGCCGGAGCCGCCCAGGGCAACCTGCTGACGCTCACGCCCGTCTGGTTGCGCGCGAGCTTCTGGGTGCTCACCGGGGCGCTGGCCGCGGGCGTGCTGGGCCTCGTCCTGGCCTCCATCGACGAGTACGCCGAGGGGCCCGCCTTCGTCCAGGTGGAGGGCGGGCAGGACCTCACCGCGACGGCCTCGGGCATCGTCACGAACGTGGACGTGCGCCCCGGGCAGCGCGTGACGGCGGGCCGCGTCCTGCTGCGCCTCTACCCCGCGCAGGAGCTCGCCGAGCGCGATCGGCTCCAGCGCGAGCTGGACGCACAGCTCGTCCGGCGCATGTTGGATCTCACCGACGAGAGCGCGCGCCAGACGCTCACCTCCCTGCGGGCGCAGCTGGCGCTGGCCCAGGCCCGCCTCGACGAGCGCTCGCTCCGGGCCCCCACCGACGGCGTGGTGGGTGACATCCGCGTCCGCCCGGGACAGGCGGTGGGCCCGGGCGATGTGCTGCTGTCGCTGCGCCGGGACGCGGCTCCCGTCTCGGTGACGGTGCTGCTGCCGGGCTATTCCCGCCCGATGCTGCGCGTGGGAGGCGCCGTGCGCCTGGAGCTGCACGGCTTCCCCTACGAGTACGTGGACCTGACCATCTCGGAGATGGCGGACGAGCTGGTGGGCCCCACCGAGGTGCGGCGCTACCTGGGCCAGGCGCGAGGGGACGTGGTGTCCTTGCAGCAGGGTTCGCTGGTGCTCGTCCGGGCGCAACTGCCCTCGCGCGAGTTCTCCAGCGAGGGACGCACCTACCGTTACCACGACGGGATGACCGGCACGGCGCGGGCGCGAGTGGGTACGCGCGGCGCGCTGGTGGCGCTCTTCCCCGTCCTCAAGCCGTTGTGGCCTTCCCGTGAGTGAAGAAAACCCCCGAGGCTTCTTCGACAGGTTTCCCGCCCTGCTCCAGCTGGGGAGGAGCGGGCGCAAGCGGCGCATTCCGCTGGTGCGGCAGCTGGCGGCGACCGAGTGCGGCGCGGCCTGCCTGTCCATGGTGCTGGCGTATCACGGCCGCCGGGTGAGCCTGGACGAGCTGCGCGGCACGATGGGGGTGGGCCGGGACGGGACGACGGCGCTGGACGTGCTGCGCGCGGGCCGGGCCTACGGCCTGCACGGGCGCGGGGTGAAGGTGGAGCTGAACGAGGTGGAGCTGCTCGAGCCCGGCGCCATCCTCCACTGGGAGTTCAAGCACTTCGTCGTCTTCGAGGCGGTGCGCGACGGCGGGGTGGACCTGTTGGATCCAGGGCTGGGGCGGCGCCACATCCCCCTGGAGTCCTTCGCGCGCTCCTTCACGGGCGTGGCCGTGCTGTTCGAGCCGGGCGAGGGCTTCGAGAAGGGCGGCACGCGGACCAGCCCGGCGGGGCGCTACGTGCGCCAGGTGGTGCAGCAGTGGCCGCTGCTGGCGCGCGTCGCGCTGGTGTCCGCCGCGCTGCAGTTCTTCGCGCTCGCGGTGCCATCGCTCACCGGGGCGGTGGTGGACAGCATCATCCCCCGAGGGGATTCACGGCTGTTGATGGTGGTGGGCGCGGGGCTGGTGTCGCTCACCGTCTTCCAGTTCCTGGTCACGCTGGTGCGCGCGCACCTGCTGCTGCACCTGCGCACGTGGCTGGACGCGCGCATGACACTGCGCTTCCTGGACTACATGGTGGACCTGCCGCTCTCCTTCTTCCAGCTGCGCTCGGCGGGCGACCTGATGGGCCGCGTCAACAGCCACAGCACCATCCGCGAGATGCTCACCACGGGAGCGCTCTCCGGACTGCTCGATGGCGTGATGGTGTGCGGCTACCTGGTGCTGTTGATGGTGCTCAGCCCGGCGCTGGGACTGCTCTCGCTGGGACTGGCGGTGGTGCAGGTGCTGGTGTTCGTGGTGCCCATGGCGAAGCAGCGCGAGCTGCTGGCGCGCAACCTCGAGGCGGAAGCCACCTCGCAGAGCTACCTGCTGGAGATGCTCACGGGGATGCCGACGCTCAAGGCCCTGGGCGTGGAGCCCCGCTCGGTGGAGCACTGGTCCAACCTCTACGTGGACGTGCTCAACAGCTCGCTGGATCGGGGCCGTCTCAACGCGCTCACCGAGTCGGCCGGCAACGCGCTGAGGCTGGCCTCGCCGCTCGTCATCCTGTGCGTGGGAGCCTCGCTGGTGCTCCAGGGCCAGCTGTCGCTGGGCACCATGCTGGCGCTGAGCGCCCTGGCCGCGGGCTTCCTCACGTCCCTGGCCACGCTGGTGGGCACCGCCAACCAGCTGCAGCTGCTGGGCGGGTACATGGAGCGGCTGGGAGACATCCTGGACAGCCCTCCCGAGCAGCCCCGGGGAGAGCCCCGGCCGCCGCACACGCTGCGCGGTGGCATCAAGCTGGAGCAGGTGTCCTTCCGCTACTCCGCCCAGGGCGCGCTGGTGGTGAAGGACGTGACGGTGGACATCCCGCCCGGGCAGTTCGTGGCCATCGTGGGCCGCTCCGGAGCGGGGAAGACGACGCTGGCGCAGCTGCTGGTGGGCATGTACCTGCCCAGCTCGGGCCGGGTCCTCTACGACGGGGTGGACCTGGCCTCGTTGGACCTGCGCGCGGTCCGGCGGCAGCTGGGCATCGTCATGCAGAATCCGGCGCTCTTCCGCGGCAGCATCCGCAGCAACATCGCGCTGGCGGACCCGTCGCTGACGCTCGAGGAGGTGGAGCGGGCGGCGCAGTTGGCGCAGGTGCACCAGGACATCATGGGAATGCCCATGGGCTACGAGACGCTGCTGTCGGACATGGGCGGAGCCATCTCGGGAGGCCAGCGGCAGAGACTGGCCCTGGCGAGGGCGCTGGCGATGAAGCCCGCGGTGCTGCTGCTGGACGAGGCAACCAACGCGCTGGACACCGTCACCGAGCGGCGGGTGCAGGACGCGCTGGCGGAGCTGCGCTGCACCCGGGTGGTCATCGCACACCGGTTGAGCACGGTGCAGGCGGCGGACCTCATCCTGGTGATGGACGCCGGGCAGGTGGTGGAGTCCGGCACGCACGAGGAGTTGATGCGGCGGGGAGGCTTCTACGCCACGCTGGTGCACGCCCCCGGCTCCGAGCTGAAGCACGACAAGGCGGGCTGAGGAACTCCCTCGCGGGTGATGAAGTCTCGGAGGGTCCACCGTGGAAGAGGGCGAGCACGGCCTCGCCCGCCCGCCTGCCATTGGACCGCGCGGCTCACATCATCTGCCAGCCCACTCAATCTCCAGCGCAGTGCGCTTCCAACACCTGGAGACAATCATGTCGACCGAGACACAGCAGGCCCCATCCACGCAGGAGCTGTCCGATGCCAGGGCCCCGGATATCCGTTTCGACGGAGAGCTCGAGGGCTACACCTTCCTGGCCGGCAAGCTCGAGCGCGCGTACACCCAGCGCGACGTGCGGAGCACGTGGGACATGATCATCCCGGGCGCCTTTCTGGAGTTCACGGAAGCCACGAACCTTCTCTTCTATGACGGCACGGCGGGCGTGGGGGAGTTCTACCTGCCGAGCGGGGAAGGGGGCGAGCCCCAGCTCCTGAAGCGACACACCGACTGGCGCCGTGGGTGGGATCTCATCGTCCCGAGCAATTTCCTGGAGGCCAGCAAGGGTGACTCGCTGCTCTTCTACGATCGGGAGGAGGGGCTGGGAGAGCTCTATGGAACGGGCGATGAGGGGGACATCTTCCGGGTCGCGCGGTTCACCAACTGGCGCCGCACCTGGAACGCCATCCTTCCCATCCTCCCCCTGGACGTGGCTCCCGACGCCCCGCTGGCCTTCGACTCGATCCTCTTCTACGACCGGGCCGCGGGCCACGGCGAGTTCTACGCGACGGATGGACAGGGACGCATCTCCCGGGTGGCGAGTCACACCAACTGGCGCCGCACCTGGGACCTGATCGTCCCCTTCACCCAGTCCACCAGCGACGCCAATCGCACCACGTTGGTGTTCTACGACCGGAACGCGGGCCACGGAGAGCTGTACGCGGTGGATGGGCAAGGAGGCATCGCCCTGCTGGCGGCGCACACGAACTGGCGCCGCACCTGGGACATGATCATCCCCTGCAGGATCTCCGACACCGGCGCCAACGGCCTGCTGTTCTACGACCGGAGCGTGGGGCAGGGAGAGCTGTACGCGGTGGATGGACGCGGAAGCATCGCCCAGGTGGCGCGGTACACCAACTGGCGCCGCACCTGGGATGCCATCGTGTTCGGCACCCTGGCAGGCTCCGGGCCCATCCTCGACCCGGGCCTGCTCTTCTACGAGCGGTAGGAGCGCCCTGGAGCCCTACCGGGCCGTGTAGCCGCCGTCGATGACGAGCGCCGTGCCGGTGATGTACGACGACCAGTCGGACAGCAGGAACAGCACCGGCTTCGCCACCTCCTCCGAGCGGGCCGCGCGCTGCATCGGCACGCCGTCGACGAAGGCCTGGCGGACCGGCTCGCCCTGCTGGATGTGGCTCCAGATCTCCGTCTCGATCGGGCCGGGCATCACGGCGTTCACCCGGATGCCCTCCGTCGCGTAGTCCAGGGCCGCGGCCTTGGTCATGCCCAGCAATCCATGCTTGGCCGTCGTGTAGGCCCCGAAGCCGGAACCGGCGACGAGCCCGAGGATGGAGGCGCAGTTGACGATGGAGCCACCCCCGGTCTTCTTCATCGCCTGGATTTCGCAACGCATGCACAGCAGGGCGGAGTCCAGGTTGACCGTCATCAGCTGGCGGTACTCGGCCGCCGGGAGGTCCGCGAGCTTGCCGAGCGGGCCGGGGATGCCGGCGTTGTTGAAGGCACCATCCAGCCTGCCGTACTCGCGGACGGTGCGCGCGACGAGCGCCTCGATCTCCGACTCCTGCGAGACGTCCGTGCGCACGAAGAGCGCCTGGCCTCCGCTGGCGCGGATCTGCCCCACCAGCTCCTCGCCCCTGTCGGCGCGGCGGCCGGCGAGCACGACCCGGGCACCCTGCCGGGCCGCCTCCACGGCGGTGGCGGCTCCAATGCCAGACGTGGCGCCGGTGACGATGATGACCTTGTCCTTGAGCAGCATGTCTTCCCCCACCCTGCCACGGGAGGGAGCCTCGGAAATGGGCTCCACGTCCGTGCAGGGGGAGGCGGGATGCTCCGTGGCCGGAGACCCATGTGTCAAGCAACCAACACTCCGAGGGGCACCCCGGGCGAGGTGCCCCCCGCGCCCAGAGGCTAGTAGCTGCCCTTGAGTGAGACGCTCGCGTACGTGGAGTACCCGCGCAACAACACGTAGATGCGGGTGGCCGCGGTCTTCGCCGCGATGTTGCACGTCTCGTTGTTGCCACTCAGGTACGGACGGCAGTCGTACGAGGACGTGGTCGGCGCGGAGCCCGCCTTCACATACAGGTCCACGTCACCCGTGCCGCCGCTGATGACGAAGCTGGACGCCTTGCTGGCCGGCACGTCCAGGTAGTAGTAGGTCTGCGAGCCCGTGGCGCCCGACAGGCCCGTCTTCGCCACGCCGTTGGTCAGCGGGCTGGCCGGCGGAGGAGGCACCGACACGCCCACGCCCACGGCCGTCCAGGCCGCCGTCACCGCGGCCACCTCGGCCGAGCCAGTGCCGTAGAGCGAAATCGCGGCCTGCTCGGTGTAGGTCTTCGCCTGGGCGAAGGTGGTGGAGGCCGTCATCAAATCCCTGTTGGCCTTGTAGAAGATGGCGCCGGCCTTCTGCACGCCGATGCCCGTCACCACCGTGGTCGACTTGCCGCGCGGGTGCGTGCCGCCCGTGGACAGCAGCTTGAACGCCAGGTTGGCGATACCCGAGCTGTAGTGCACGTCCACGCTGCCGGCGCTGCTCGTCCAGTAGTCGAGCGAGGAGCCGTCCAGCGCCGGGTCATACATGTAGCGGAGCGCGTCACCCGCGGTGGAGGGCGTCCAGATGTCCTCGCCCACCTTCCACACGTCCAGGTCCGTGGCCCAGGTGCGCGTCCAGCTCTCGCAGTAGGCGGCGAAGATGTCGCTCATGCCCTCGTTGAGGCCGCCGGACTCGCCCGAGTAGATGAGATTGGAATCGTACTCGGTCACCGCGTGGGTGAACTCGTGGACGACGACATCCAGGTCGTTGCACAGCGAACCACTGTTGACGCCATCTCCGTCACCGCAGGTCATCTGGCTGCCGTCCCAGTAGGCGTTGACGTAGTTGCTGCCGTAGTGGACGGTGGCCCGCAGCTGCGCCCCGGCGCCGTTGAACGAGTCGCGGCCGAGGTTCTGAGAGAAGCAATTGTAGAAGAGGCCGAGGTTGTCATAGGCCTTGTCCACGACGGGGTCCCCCGTGGGAGCCTGCCCCTCGCTGCGGACCAGGTGGGTGGGCGGAGGGGTCGCCGAGTAGATGGCGCGGTTGAGTGCGTCGTGGATCTCCGAGATGCGCTCCACGACGGCACCATCGAGGGCGTTGACGAAGACGCGATCCTTCACCGGCATGCCCTCGTGCGAGCCCGTGACGAGGGTCTCGAAGGCCAGCTTCAACCGCCCGTCCGCGCTGGAGCGGATGTAGACGAGCCGGGGCGACTCCTGCGTGGAGCTGCCACCCGGCGTGCTCTCGAGCGACACGACACGCGCGGCCTCGGGGGAGATGCGGGCGCGGGAGGGGAGCTGCTCGCCATCGCGGGCCGAGCCATTGGCGGCGTAGATGCGGCCGTCACCGTCCACGTGGACGGCAAGCTCCTGGCCCACGACCGGCAGCCCGTTCTTCATCTGGGCATAGCGGATGTGGGTGTGGCCCTGCTCGTCCTGGGTGAGGTGGCGCACGACGAGGTCGGCGGCATTCAAGCGGAACATGGGAGCGATGCCGGCCAGGGCCTGGTTGACCTGCGCGTGAGCATCCCGGGCCGCGAGCCCCTGAAGCGACAGGTCGGTCGAGCCGAAGTCGCCGCGAACCATGTACGGAACGCCGTTGTCGTGCGTGCCGAGCACCTGCGTCGAGGGGAAGGCGGCGAGGGCCGCCTCGATGTCCTGGGTGGAGCCGAGGTCGGTGGCATCGACCTTCGCCTCACCGGCGGAAGGGTCCGACTGCTCCGTGCCACAGGCCGTGAGGGCGAACGTGAGACAAGCTGCGAGCATGCGGGTACGCATCCAGGTCTTCCTCCCCTTCGACGGCAGCATGCCGTCGAACCGGGAGAGCATGAATGCGAGCCAGACCTCGAATCAAGGCGAGGACTGGAAAAACGGGCTCACGGCCGTTGTTGCTTCCGGAGCCACACTCGCCAGCCCTCGGAGTCGTGCTGCTCTCCCGAGAGGCGCTCCAGCACGGTGCGGGCCGGGTCGCGGTTGATGGGCTGCTGGAGCGCGGTCATGGCCACGAGCTGCGCACCGGCCTGACGGAGGATGTCCGCGCGACGGGCCGTCAGCTCCGAGGGGCTCGTCTTCTCGAGCACGGCCGCGAGCAGGCTGGTGGCCTTGTTGCGGTCGGTCGTCTGCGGAAGGGCCATGGCATCGAGCACGCGGGACAGCTCGACGAGCGGCCGGTCCGCGTTGCGCTGCAGGGCGCCCAGCACGCGGAGCACGTTGTTGCGCACCAGCGGGGAAGAGTCCCGGATGGAGCCCACGAGCCGCTCGATGGCTGGACCCGACTCGGAGGCATACGCGAGCAGGAAGGCGGCGGCGGCCCGGTTCTTCGGGTCGGCGTCCTCGCGCAGCACGCGGGCCAGCGCGTCCACGCGGGCGGGGACCTTCTCCACGAAGACGGGCTCGAAGGACGACAGCTCGGGGTGGCCGAAGCCCAGCGAGCAGTGCGTCACCCGGCAGACGGGCTTCGCGAGGTCCAGCTCGCCCCGGCGCAGCAGCGTCCAGGCCCGGTCCTCGTACTCCCGCCACCGCGCCACGAGCCCCTCCGGGTCCTCCGGATGCCCGGCCGGCTCGGGGAGGAACTTCAGCCGCCAGGCCTCGTCCTCGTCCACCAGGTCCACGGTGATGTAGTCGCGGCCCGCCTCGGCGCCCGCGTGGTAGCTGATGTACGCCACATGGGAGAAGGCCAGGGCGTACTGTCTCCGGAGCTCGGTCTCCTTCATCGTCACCAGCGCCTGGCTGAACACGAAGGGCCGGCCCACTTCGAAGCCGAACGCGCGGCGCACCGTCTCGGCATCGACGCGGCGCGAGCCATACACGTCGACCCCCGCGAGCACGCGCAGGGGCGGTGGGGGCTTGGGCGCCTTCTGGGCATTGGCCCTCGCCTGGGCGAGCACCGCGTCCCAGCCCTCGAGCGCGCGCAGCGGGCGGAGCTCGGGATCATTCGCCAGCGTGTCGGCCTGGGGGTAGCCCTCCTGGACCGCGCGCCGCAGCAGCCCGAGCCCCTCCTGGTGAGCACCGGCCAACGATGCGCAGCACGCCGCGGAATAGAGGAGCTCGCCACGGGTGGCGGCCTCCGGGCTCGCGTCCGCGGACGAGCGGTAGCGCTCGGCACAGCGAGGGAAGTCGAGCGCGAAGTACGCCGCCTCGGCCTCTTGCCTCAGCGCATTCGCATCCACCGGAGCGGCGGTGGGCGCCGGAGCGACAGCGGGCGCCGAAGCGGCGGTGGGTGCCGGGGCGTGGGCGCACCCCGGCCCGAGCAGGGCCACGGCGAGCGCACACGCCAGGAACGCGAGAGACCTTTTCATGAGAGACCTCCAGGGCACAGGGGCGCGAGGCCCCTCGGCTCACAAGGACACGGCGGGCAACGGAGCGGCCTCGGCCGCGCCCCAGTACCACTCCACGCGGGCCTCGCGGCGCTTCTGGGCGAGCCACTCCTCGAACATCTGGTCCGCCACCTTCGCGCGCATCGCCTCGTCGAACCGGGCGGGGAGGAAGCGCAACACCTGCACCAGCTCGCAGCCATTCCCGCTGCTGACGGGAGGGGCCAACTGCCCCGGCTCGGTGGAGAAGAGGACCTCGGCTTGCTGGGGCTCGACCTCTCCGCGCCGCAGCGTGACGAACAGGTCGCTCGGCTCGTTGCGCTCCAGGAAGCGCGTCTGGGCCATCTGGAGGAACTGGCCCGGCTTGCCGCGCAGTTGCTCGTACGTCCGCTGGGCCTCGGCCTGGTCGGCGATGAACACCCGGGCGACCTGGACACGATCGAATTCGGCACGGTGGCTGTTGAACCACGCCTCCTCACGGCCCTCGGACACGCGCTGGCGCAGCTTCTTCTGCGCCACCGTCGAGCGCAGGTGATTCTCCAGCAGCTGCTCGGTGGTGCCGTGCTCGAGCATCCAGCGCTCCACCTGGGCCGCGGTGAACAGCCGCCGCCGCTGGCGGAACTCGAGCAGCGCCTCGGCGAAGTCCTCGTCGGTGACCTCGACGACGCCGCCCTGGAGCTCCTGCTCGATGATGGCCACGTTGATGAGGTGACGGCCGATGTGCAGGGTGTGCCACGCGTAGTCCAGGCTGGTGATGACCTGGTTGATGCGGATGGGCTCGTCGTTGACGCGCACCACGAGCGACTCGTTCATCCGCTGTAGCCCGCGCGCGGGCCAGGGCAGCGACTCGTCGGCGCAGTAGCCCAGCGAGTACGTGCCGTCATCATCGCCGACGAGGATGTCGTAGTGACGCTTGTCCTCGTACGTCTCCTGCTCCCAGACCATGTTCATCCAGTGAGCGGGGTGACGGGCCTTCAACTCGCGGACCAGCTCCTTGGCCTGGTCGGGCTCGAGCCGCTCCTGGCGCAGCCGCACCAGCAGCTCGAGCGAGTCGCGGACGGCGGCAAGCAGGGACTCCTTCATGGGCACTTCTCCTGTGAGGCGCGCGAGGGCCGGCTGGTGGGAAAACGGGTGGGAGCGCCCGGGTTCATGAGCGCGGTGCAGATGGCATCGCCGATGGGCAGGCCCGTCTGCTCCTCTATCCACAACCATTGGCCGTTGGGGTTGATCTCCAGGAAGACGTAGCGGTCATCCGGGGTGACGATGATGTCGATGGCGCCGAAGCACAGTCCCAGGCGGGCGACGAGCTCCAGGCAGGCGCGGCGGACGGAGTCCGGCAGGTGGTGCTCGCGGTGCGGAGTGTGGCCCAGGTCATAGTGACGCCAGTCGAGCTGGGTGCGCTTGGTGGACTGGGAATGGATTTCGGCGGCGAGCACCGCCTCACCGACGACGGTGATGCGCAGCTCGAACTTCTTGGGCACACGGGCCTGGAACAACATGGGGCTGTGGCGCAGGCGCCGCGCGTAGCCCACGTCGCGGGTGGTGACTGGCTGCGTGTAGCGGATCAGCTCGCGGCCGGTGCGCTGGCTGGCGGGCATGGCGACACTGGGAAACTTGTCGATGAGCTGCCCGTCATGCTGGCGATAGAATTCCAGGAACTCATCCGGCTCGTTGGTGATGAGCGTGGGAGGAATCTCGAGCCCGAGCTGCGTGGCCAACTGAAGCTGGAGCTGCTTGTTGTCCGCGCGCCGGATGGCGTCGATGGGCCCTGGCAACCAGGGGACCTCCTCCAAGGCGTTGGTGGTGTCCTGGACGAGCCGGTAGCACTCCTCGTCCGCGTACTCCTTGAGCAGCGGCAAGGGGATGTGCGTGGGGACGCGAGGCTTGCTCGGGCGGCGCAACCAGGCGCTGGTGCACTCGGCCAGCTCGAACACCTCGCCGCCGCGGGTGAGCCGGACACTCTTGTGCCCGCCGCGATAGGAGATGGACATCGCCGCCGTGCCAGGGAACTCGGCCCAGTCGAAGCGGCACACCCTGGCGCCGCGCTGGAGCAGCTTCGCCTCGACGGCGTTGGCGTGCAGGTCCTTGGGTTCACTCACGATGAGAATCATGACCCGCTCCGCGGAAGGGGTTGGTGAAGCAGGCGCGCCCGGCTCGCCATCTGGCGGACCAGACGCGCCTGATTCCTACTTCTTACTGGTCGGTGTCACCGGTGTCGGAGGTGGTGCCACCCTGGGTGGGGCCCTGGCCGCCCGTGACGAACTTCAGCTCCGCCTCGGAGATCTCGCGCTCACCCAGCCGCTTCGAGGTCTCGGCGATGTCCTTCACCTGGAGGCGGGTCTTCGGCTGCATCTTGCTCATGTTGTTCTCCATGTAGGGTTTGCGAGCCGCCCCATCGAGCTCGGGCTCCGATGAAGCGCTGCGGACATAACGCCGCTGGGAGGATTTATTCCCAAGGTGCCCGTACGATTTCAGCGTGTGACCCGGATGGGGAGCTCGCGTCACACCTGAGCGCGGCGGGGAGCGTTTCACGAATCTTGATGCGGACGTGTGCGAGCCTCGGCATCGTCACGCGCGCCCAGGTTCAATCACAGAAGAAGGAGAGCGGCATGGCGGAACGCAAGGTGCAGTCCAATGGCATCGAGTTGTGGACCGAGAGCTTTGGCGACTCCAGGGACCCAGCCATCCTGTTGGTGATGGGCGCCTCGGCCCAGGGCATCGCCTGGCCCGAGGAGCTCATCGAGCAGCTGGTCGCCGGAGGGCACTTCGTCATCCGCTACGACCATCGAGACACCGGCCAGTCGACCTGCTTCGACTTCCAGAAGAATCCCTACACGCTGGCGGACATGGCCGCGGACACGGTGGGCTTGCTCGATGCGTACGGCATCACCGCGGCCCATCTGGTGGGCGCCTCGATGGGAGGAATGATTTCCCAGATGGTGAGCATCCTCCACCCCGAGCGCGTGCGTACCCTCACCGTGATGATGTCCACGCCGCTGCGGCCCGCGACCCTGGAGTCCATCCAGCAGGCCATCCAGGGTCGGACAACGACGGAGGCGCCGCTGCCACCGCCCGCCCCACACATCATCGAGATGCACATGGCGGCGGCCAGCAAACCGCCCGTCACGCGCCAGGAGCACATCGACTTCCAGGTGAAGATGGTCCGAGCCCTGTCCGGCAGCGCGGCCCCCTTCGACGAGCCGGATATCCGGCGGAAGGTGGAACGGATGCTCGAACGTGCGCGCAACCCGGCCGCCGCGATGAACCACGGGCTCGTGCCCTCCGCCACTCACGAGCAGGCCGAGGCGCTGAAGCGCCTGCGCGTCCCCACGCTCGTCATTCACGGATCCGAGGATCCGATCCTTCCTCCCGCGCACGGGGTCGCCGTGGCCGAGACCATCCCCGGAGCCAGGCTGCTCATGCTACAAGGGCTGGGCCACGATTTTCCCCGCCCACTGCTCGGGGAGATGGCGCGAGCGATCCTCACGCACGCGGGCTCGAGGGCCTGATACCGGGAGCGCCGCGGGGGCCACGCGGCGCGCTCACGGGGGAGGCGTGTGCCGCCTCTGTCCTCCTTCCCCCACAGGGGATGTGAATGAAGGTGACAGAGGCAACCCGGTTGCTGCTCGCCGGAATGGTGGTTGTGCTCGGCGGCTGCACGGAGACACGTGGAAGGGATGACGTTCAGGAACCGGCTCCGAGCACCGCGAGCCAGGTGTTACCGCTGGGTGCGGCCCAGGTGCGGGACATCAACACCCGCCCGGTCCGGTTTCCCCAGCACCGCCCCGGGTCCGTGGCCCTGACGAGTGGCGTGTCGCTCTTCGTGGCGGAAGACGAGCTGCATGGCAGGGAGCTGTGGCGCGGTGACGGGACCGAGGCGGGCACCTCGCTGGTGAAGGACCTCGCGCCAGGACTGAAGGGCTCTGGGCCCCGGCTCCTGACGCTCGCGCAGGGGACGGTCTTCTTCGCGGCCCAGAGTGGGGGCGCGGACGACTTCGGGAGCGAGGAGCTCTGGAAGACGGACGGCACCGCGGCGGGCACCGTCCTGGTGAAGCGCCTGCCCAGGACCGGTGACTCGGACCAGATTGGAGCCATGGTCCAGGTGGGTGGAACGGTGTTCTTCATCTACCACCAGTACGACGGGAACTATCTGCAGCAGCTCTGGAAGAGCGATGGCACCGAGGCGGGCACCGTGCTCCTCCAGCAACTGGCTCCCACGGACAGCTGCGGCTGCGATTTCGAGCTGCTCTCCACGGGCACCACCTTGTTCTTCACCGGCAGGGACGCCGCGAACAACCTGGTGCTGTGGAAGCGGGCTGGGACCGGCGCGGCCGTGCTCCTCAAGACGATCCCCGTGCCGTCCAGCTCCTACATCTCCAGTCACCTCCTCACCCAGGTGGGCAGCTCGCTCTTCTTCACCGTGGACAAGGTCCTGTGGAAGAGCGACGGGACGCCCGCGGGAACGGTCGCCGTGGCCACGCAGTCCTCCAGGATCGCCGACCTGGAGGCCGTCAACGGCACCCTCTTCCTCTCGAGCTCCGCGTCGCTCTGGAAGAGCAATGGCACGGCGCCGGTCCTCGTCCGGAGCTTCGATGACGCGCCGGGCTCGCTCACCGCGCTCGGCAATGCCCTGTATTTCATTGGCACCGACGCCCTGGGCGGACGTGAGCTGTGGACGAGCGATGGCACGACGGCGGGCACGCGCCAGGTGAAGGATCTGGTCCCGGGCGTGGACGGCTCGGCCCCCCAGGAGCTCGTCCCCTGGAACGGTGGCCTCTACTTCACCGCCTCGGCCGCGGTGGGCACGCGCGGGCTGTGGCGCAGCGACGGCACCGCCGCCGGAACGCTCGCCCTCAAGACGTGGGCCGAAGCGGAGAACCCCTGGTACGGACAGTCTCCCTATCTCACCCCGGTGGGGAGCGCGCTGCTCTTCTCCGTGCCGGAGGGCCCGGTGGACGAGTCGGGCTCCCCGCTGGACCGCAGGCCGCGGAACACGTGGAGGACGACCGGGACCGTGAAGGGAACCCGGGAGCTGGCGGGCGTCTGGGCCGGCACCCGGAGCTCCCAGACCCGGCAGCGCCCGCTCGGCGTCGTCGGGGGCACGGTCTTCTTCGTCGCCTCGGATGGCAACCCCGGCGAGGCGCTCTGGAAGAGCGATGGGACGGCGGCCGGCACGGTCCAGCTCAGGGCCCTGGCGCGGGTGGCTCCGGAGGAGGACACGTGGCTGCGCACGCCCGGAGCGGCGCACGTGGGCGGGACGCTCTTCTTCACGGCGGACGACGGGGTGCATGGCCTCGAGCTGTGGAAGAGCGATGGCACCGCCGTCGGGACGGTGCTGGTCAAGGACCTCCGCCCGGGCCCCGACTCCTCCGAACCCGGGGAGCTCACCGCGTTCAACGGCGCCCTGTTCTTCAAGGCGTATGACGACGTCAACGGGATGTCCCTGTGGCGCAGCGATGGAACCGAGGCCGGCACCGTTCCCGTCAAGTCCATGGGCCAGGAGGACTCCTCGGGGAGCGTCGACGAGCTCACGGTGATGGGAGGCGTCCTCTATTTCGAGGCGGATGACAGCCTTCACGAGCCGGGGTTGTGGAAGAGTGACGGCACTCCGGGCGGGACGAGCCTGGTCAAGGTGCCCTTCGCCAATAACTACGCCTCGCTCGGCATGTTCATGGCGGTGAACGGCACGCTGTTCTTCAGCGCTCGCGACGGATACGGCGCGGAGCAGCTCTGGAAGAGCGATGGCACGCAGAGCGGCACGGTCCTCGTCAAGGGCGGGTTCGAGGCCCTGGAGATGTCCCACCCGGTGCCCTCACAGAACCTGTTGTACTTCACCGCGGACGATGGCGTTCACGGCTACGAGCTGTGGCGGAGCGATGGCACGGAGGCCGGGACGCACCTGCTCGAGGACATCCATCCCGGACTCGGGGGCTCCGCGTCGCATGCGCTCACGGCCACGGGCTCGGGAGTGGTGTTCGTGGCCTACGAGGAGACCCACGGCTGGGAGCTCTGGAGAACCGACGGCACGGAGGCCGGGACGCACCTGCTCGTGGAGTTGCTTCCGGGTCCGCGAGGAGGCGTCCGCCCCAGGGAGCAGGATTACCTCGTCGACATCCTCGGGTTGGAGGAGCGGGGCCTGGCGCTCTTCACCGGTGTGGACGAGGCCGGCGGCGCGGAGCTGTGGCGGACGGATGGGACGGTGGCGGGCACGTTCCGGATGCTGGACCTCGTGCCCGGCCCCGACTCCTCCGAACCCGATTCGTTCGCCCGCGTGGGGGACAGGCTCTTCTTCATGGCGGGTGACAAGGCGTACGGCCGCGAGCCGCGGTTCCTCGCCATCCCCAGGGACCTCGGCTCGGCCACCGGCACCGCCGTCGTCCAGGGCACCACGTGCACCGCGGCGAGCCATGTGACTCCCAGTTGCACCTACAACGCCCTGGCTCCGGACTCCACGTTCGCCTGGACGGCCCCCTCGGCGGGGGTCTTCACCTTCACCACGGCGGGCTCCAGCTATGACACGAGCCTTGAGGTGTCGGACTCCGCCTCCGGCACGTCGCTGGGGTGCAACGACGACGCGAACGAGACGCTCCAGTCGTCCGTGACGGTGAGCCTGTCGGCCGGGCAGACCGTCCTCGTCACCGTCGACGGTTACGACACCGAGTGCGGCCCCTTCCGCCTCGGCATCCTTCCCACACCGTGAGAATCCAGACTCGCCTCTTTCCGGGCTCTCCGGGCTGACAGCTCTGGGGTCCTCCTCTACGATGGGCGCCGTTCACGAGACACGCCCACGAGGGGAGGACCCTGATGAAGATCCTGGAATACGGCACGGGGCTCAGCGCCAATGATGTCGTGAAGGAGACGAAGGGTTCTCCCGCCCAACACAACGCGAACTGGCTCATCGAAACGCTCAAGCAGTTCGATGGCGTGGCCGAGTCCGTGGTGACGAAGAAGAACGTCCCCAGCCGGCAGTTCAAGATCCTCACCGCGTACTTCGAATTCATCGAGCTCTGCCGGAGTGACGACGCCGTCCTGCACCTCTTCCCCAAGCCGGGGAAGCAAGAGGAGAAGAAGCAGGGGAAGGCGTCCACCAGCGCGCCCTCGGCCCCATCGCTCAGGGACCAGGCCTACACGACGGTCCAGCAGATGAAGAGCAAGGAGAAGATCCCTGGCTTGTGGATGATCGATGAGCTGATCAGGGCGAGCGAGAGTGTGAGCTGCGTCTCGGGTTTCTCGAGGGATCTGCTCACCAAGGCGACGACCTACTTCAAGACGCGGCTCTCGACCACCGACCTGGGAACGACCTTCCTGCCGCTCGTAGGGCCGAGTTGGTACGTCTATATCGACCACCGCCTGCTCAAGCCCAAGACACAGCTGGCAAAGGAGACGAAGTACTACGACCCCAACCACATGGACATGCCGGGCAAGCTCAAGCCCGAGAAGAGCCATACGTTCTTGGGGCTGCGGTACCTGGAGATCCTCGCCGGTGCGGGCTCTCCGGATGCGAGTCTTCTGCAACAACTCCTCGCGAGTCCCTGCGACATCATCAACCCGGGGCTCGACTGGCCGACGCGGCTGTGGTTCATGGTGGCGTGTCTGGCCGAGTCCGGCCGCCACGTGGAATGGCATCTGCTGGGGCGCATCGGTATCGAGCTGGTGCGCCAGCGGGTGATTCCGTGGGGCACGCTCGTGAAGGACGAGCTCTGGGCTCCGCAGACCGACGGCGCCGTCGATGCCATGAAGTTCTACAAGAACAAGGGAGAGCCGCGTTACGACGACTGGCGTTACTTCGACCGCTGCGTCGAGCTGCTCATCACCTGGATGATGTCACTTCACCAGACCCAGGCGCCGACCACGGAATTCGACACGTGGCTCCAGGCCAACCTGAGGACGCAGCTGGAGCTGCTGGTGAGCGGCATCAACAAGAACGACTGGAGCAGGGTACCGGACCTGTCGACGTACCGGCCGCGGATCGCCGCGCCGCCGCCGGTGGTGCCCGTGAAGCCCAAGACGCAGCTGGAGGTCTTCCAGGACCGGATCGACCTGGCGAAGAAGCGGCAGGAAGCGGCACCGGTGATTCAGAGCGCCGTGCGCGGTTATCTGGCGCGGCTGCACTTCCGGCGGCAGAAGCAGGCGGCGGCCCAGCAGCAGCCCACCATCCAGGAACCCGTTGCTCAATGAGGGAGCGACAGTGCGCCAGACCCAGGCATTTGCTGGGAATGGCGCCCGCGAGCCGGGAAGCCCGGGCCCGAGGGCCCGGACCTCACCGGAGGGCCGTGCTCAGGGCACCGGCGCCGTGCCGTCGAAGTAGGCGCGCGTCCGGGGCCAGAGGTAATCCGCCACCTGGCGCCCCAGCGTCAGTCCCGCGATGTTGTCCGCCTGGATGTGGTAGCCGCCCATCACGCGCGAGATGCCGGCCATCTCCGCCGTCTCGCTGAAGGTCGGCAGCACCAGGGTCACCTCGCAGTCCTCGGGCGTGTCCTTGGAGGGCTTCCCCTTGCGCTGCTGGATGATGTTGCAGGCGAAGCCCGGCTCCGTGAGGGCTCCCGCGGTGAGATGCTCCACCTTCCCGAAGGAGTCGCTGCCGGTGAACAGCTCCAGCACCCGGCCACAAGCGGCGCTCACCGTGCTGTGCCCCGACACGTAGCCCGGGAAGGGCGGCGTGATGAAGGTGGTGGGCGAGTACGGATGCCACTGCTCGGCGGGAATCTTGTCCACACCCTGGCCCGGTCCCACCCAGCCCAACAGCTCGTCACCCGCGCGGTAGTACCGCACCAGCGTCCACGGGCGGGAGGAGTCGTAGAACCGCTTGGCCTCCCAGGCGGCGATGAAGGCATCCAGCGCCGCGTTGCTCACGCTGAAGAAGAGCTTCACGTCCTGGTCCAGGCCGTACTGGTCGCGGCGGGACACGTCCTGCGCGAACCGCAGCCAGTGGCCGGACTGCGCCGTGGAGCGGGGACCATCGCGCATGAACTCGACGAGGGCCTTCTGCTCCGGGGTGAGGTGGGCGTTGTAGTAGATGACCTCCCACACATCCCGGGCGAGCTGGTACGAGCCCACCTTCGGAGGAGGCGGCGGGCGGAACTGGCTGCTGGACTGGAGCGCGAAGGGCTTCACCTGGTACCAGTGGGGCGTCAGGAAGCCGGGAGTGATCGTGCCGCCCTTCCCATCATCGAACGAGATGGGCTGCCACCGGTCGGGGTCGATGATGCGGTCCGGTGGATTGACGGGCGCGTAGCCGGTGTAGTCGGAGTACGGGACGCCACTGGAGCCGGGCTCGTCACCGAGCTGGTTGGAGCCATCGTGCCGCCGCCAGTCGAGGAGCGCGGCCGCCGCGACGTTGCCCACGCCCTGGGGTGTGGAGACGTCGGTCGAGGTGTCCTCCGGATCGAACCCCATCCGCCGCATCTGGTCCGCGCACCACGCGCGGTCCTCCGGGTAGAGCTCCACCAGGGCGCGGTAGGTGGCGTAGGCGATGGCCTTCTCCTTGTTGGCCACGGTCCGCTCGGCGGGAGGCCGGCGCAGGGTGCCCCCCAGCCGGGTGCCCACCGCCCGCGCGTCGTACGCCGCCCAGGCGTCGAACATGGCGGTCACGGCGATGGCGTGCGCACGGGAGATGACCGTGGGCCGTGCGCCGCGCCGTTCCACCTCCCGGGCCGTGGCTTCGAGCGTGATGTCCAGCCACTGGTACGCGGCGGAAGGAGTGGCCGGGGTGGGAGCCGCATGAGCGGACGCACCCAACAACAGCAGCGGGGTGAGACAGAGGACGAACAGTCGAACTGGGGTCATGCGCGGATGCTACACACCGCCTCCCACGCGGGCATGCCGGGTGGCCTCCATCATCGCGTCCCAGAACATCTTCTCGTAAGCTTGGAAGAAGCGTGCCGCGCGGTGGAGCAACCGGGGCTCCACCCCCTGGTCCAGCCCTTCCTGGATGATGGGGAGCGCGGCGCCTTCGAGTGGAGGCAGCTGGGCGAAGGCATCCAGGAACACGGTCTCCTGCTCCGTGAAACCGTAGCGAGTCCGGAGCGCCTGGCTCATCCGGCCGCAGGTGAGCCCCCATGCCGGGAAGTTGACCAGGATGCCCACCACGAACTCCGCCGCCGACACATTGGCCGCCATCCAGGCCATGTTGGTGGCGTAGGCGAAGCCCTCGGGCGTCACTTCGTACCGCTCCAGATCCTCCTGCGTCATCCCCAGCCTGCGAGCCAGCACCCGCAGACCGTCCAGCGCGGCGAACTCGCCCTGCAGGATGCCGTTGAGAAAGCCACGCGCGGAGGTGTGACCGAAGCGCTGCACCATCATCGCCATCGAGCGGAGGTCACTCGTGGCGACGTGGTACTGGGTCCCGGGAAAGGCTCGCAGCGCCTCCACCGTCACCTCGCCCCGCTCCAGCGCCGCGGGGTAGGGATGGTGGCGGAGCTGCTCGTCCACCTCCCGAAGCGCCTCGCTGATCTCCTTCACCACCTGGGCCGCTTGCTTCATGAAAGGTCCTCGCCGGTTTCCGGGATTGCACCTGACGGTACTCTGCCCCAGCACCGGGAGGTCCTCTCATGACTTCACGCCCTTCTGTCTCGCAGCCATCGGTGGAGCGGAAGGCGGGCGCTCAGATGCGAGGCTGGGGACACTGGTCGCCCGGGCTCGAGCTCGGGGGCTTGTATCCCTGAGCCACCAGCTCCGCCGCACGCCGGGCCACGCGGCCCTCACACGTGCTCGGAAGGTTGAAACCGCAGTGCACGCTGGTCACCATCCGTTTGCGGTAGCGATCCGGCAGCTTCAGGCAGCTGCTGTCCCGGTACGCGTCCGCGGTGTAGATCTCCACGGTGAAGCCACTGAGGAGGTTCTTGTCCGCGTCGAAGTGGCACAGCAGCATGGTGGGCTCCTTGAAGACGAAGACACCGGGGTCGGTCTCGCAAGCGTCACCGAGGCCATCCTGGTCACAGTCCGACTGAGAGGCATTGGCGACCTTGGGGCAGTTGTCCTGCTCCCGGGGGACGCCGTCTCCATCGAGGTCGGAGCCGGGGCAGGCGGTGACGCAGCGCTCGAACTGGCGATCACAGCGGTTGAGGCAGGGATCCGAGCCGCCACAGGGGCGTGAGCAGGCCAGATACTGCGCGTCACAGGTCTTCTCGCACGTGCCCGCCTGGGGCTGCACGGCGACATTGGCGGCCTGGACGGGGGCCATGGCGGTACCCGCGATGAGGAATACACTCCCCAGCAGCGAGCGGGTCCTTCCGATGATGTTCATGGGTTCCTTTCTCCATACGTGTGTGTTCACGCGGTGGTCTGGTTGAAAGGCCCGCGCTGCCTTGCCCTGCTATGAACGACAGAGGAGCAAGGTGCCGGATGTGATGGCGGAGGCCACCGCGGGATGGCCGTGAACCAGTGCTGGTCCGCTTCCCACCTCGATACGGCGAAAAATCCGATCCCCGTGAAAGCGGCGACACGGGCGGTGCGAAGAAGTGCCGCGCCGGGTGGCTCACAGCGCATAGGCTGCGCGCGCCCATGCGCTTCGACGACATTTCCATCGAGTCCACCCGCATCACGTTCTGGGGCCCGCGTACCGCGTTGGAGGTCCGCAGCCCCCTTCCCGGAGTCCTGAGGCTGCGCCACGTCCCGTCGCTCGGCCACTCCGCGCTCGGCCCCCGCGAGCTGGCGCCCAAGCAGTCCTGGGCCGTCGTGGAGCAGGGGCAGCGGCCCCTCTCCCTGCGCCGCGAGATGGACGGCCAGGTCGCCGTGGTGGCGACGGAGGAGCTGTCCCTGGAGGTGGGGCTCGCCCAGGGCAACTGGCTGCTGCGGGACGCTTCCGGCCGGGAGCTCGCCCGGTGCGAGGGCTTCTCCGGCGAGGCCATGCCGGACTACCCCGTGACGCGCTTCCGCTCGCGCATCTCCCTGCACGCGCCCCCCGACGAGGCCTGGCTGGGCTTCGGTGAGAAGGTGGGCGCGCTGGACAAGCGCGGCATGCACTTCGTCTTCTGGAACACGGACGTGGTGCCGCACCACCCGGACACGGACCCCCTCTACCAGTCCATCCCCTTCAGCCTCGGCCTGCGCGACGGGGTCGCCTGGGGCTTCTTCCTCGACGAGTCCTGGCGGCTGGAGGCGGACGTGGCGGCCGAGGACCCCACGGCCGTGCGCTGGGAGTCCACCGGACCCGAGCTGGACGCCTACCTCTTCGCCGGCCCCCTGCCCGCGGACGTGGTGCGGCGCTACACCGCCCTCACCGGCCGGCAGCCCCTGCCGCCGCTGTGGAGCCTGGGCGCGCAGCAGTCGCGCTGGGGCTACGAGAACGCGAACGAGATCCGCTCCGTCATCCAAGGCTACCGCGCCCACAAGCTGCCCCTGGACTGCGTGTACCTCGATATCGACTACATGGAGGGCTACAAGGTCTGGACGTGGGACCGGGCGCGCTATCCGGATCCGGCGGGGCTGGCGAAGGAGGCGGCCGCGCAGGGCGTGCGGCTGGTCACCATCATCGACCCCGGGGTGAAGGCCGAGCCGGGCTACCGCGTCTATGACGAGGCGCTCGCGGGCGACCATCTGGTGCGCAACGACCGCGGCAGCGTCCTGGTGGGCGAGGTGTGGCCGAAGCCAGCCGTGTTCCCGGACTTCACGCGCGAGGCGGCGCGCGCCTGGTGGGGCGGGCTGCACAAGGGCTTCGTGGAGGCGGGCATCGCGGGCTTCTGGAACGACATGAACGAGCCGGCCTGCTTCCGGCTCGTCAACGGCGATGAGACCTTCTCCATCATCTCGGCGGCCGCCCGGGACAAGGGCAAGGTGGAAGGGCCCACGCTGCCGCACGACGCGCGGCACGGCGACAAGCGCCACCTGGAGGTGCACAACGTCTACGCGATAGGCATGGCCCAGGCGGCGTACGAGGGCCTGCGCAAGCTGGCACCGGAGCGGCGGCCCTTCCTGCTGACGCGCGCGGGCTCGGCCGGCATCCAGCGCTACACCGCGGTGTGGACGGGGGACAACTCCAGCTACTGGTCGCACATGGAGCTGTCCATCGCCATGCTGCTGGGCCTGGGCCTGTCCGGCGTGTCCTTCACCGGCTCGGACGTGGCCGGCTTCATGGGCAACACGACGGGGGAGATGCTCGTGCGCTGGCAGCAGCTGGGCACCTTCTACCCGCTGCTGCGCAACCACTCCGCCAAGGGCACGCGCTTCCAGGAGCCCTGGCGCTTCGGCGAGCCCTACCTGTCCATCGCCCGCGAGTGGCTCGAGCGGCGCTACCAGCTGCTGCCCACGCTCTACTCGCTCATGCACGAGTCCTCCCAGGAGGGCCTGCCCGCGCTGCGCCCGCTCGTCATGTACGCGCCGGGGGACACGGAGGCGCTGCGCATGGACGACGCGTTCCTCTTCGGAAGGGACCTGCTCGTGGCCCCCGTGGTGCGCCAGGGCCGCACGCGGCGGCACATGTACCTGCCCGAGGGCAGGTGGCTGCCCTTCTCCAACCTCGGACTGTCGGGAGAGCCCCTCGAGGGCCGCCAGCACGTCCTCGCCGAGGCGCCGCTGGGCACGGTGCCCATGTGGCTGCGGGCCGGAGGCGCGCTGGCCCTCACCGAGCCCGCGCAGCACACCACGACGGCCAACTGGGCGCACCTCACCTGGCACATCCACGCGGCCGAGCACGTGGAGGCCCGCCTCTACGAGGACGAGGGAGACGGCTACGGCGCGTCGCGGCTGACGCGGCTGGCCGGTGGGTGGAAGGGAGACCGCTTCGTGCTGGAGCGGAGCACGGAGGGCACGCTGCCCCTGGCGCGCGAGACGGAGACGCTGTGCGTCTACGCCCTGACGCCGCCGCGCGAGGTGCACGGCGCGCGGGAGCACCGCTTCGTGGACGGCCTGCTGCTGCTGGAGGTGGAGGCGGGGTGGAGCCGCGTCGAGGTCCGGCTCTAGACACACCCGAAAGGCTGTAACCCGCTGCCGGGCGGGAAGGAGTGCCCGGCAGCGGCGTGCTACGGAGAGGGACGGACTACCACTTCCCCGCCTTGTTCATGCGGCCGAGCTTCTGCGACAGGTCCTTGAGCTTGGCCTCGGGCTTGCCGGAGCCGGACAGCACCGAGTGCACGGCGTTGCGGAAGTCGGCGCTCACGCGGCTGTACTTGGAGCCCGTCACCTTCGCCGGACGCGCCACCGCGTTGGTGAAGGTGTCCAGCAGGGTGCCGAAGAACGGGTTGGCCTCGAGGATCTCCTTGTCCTTGTAGAGGCTCACGATGGTGGGGTTGAAGGAGCCCTGGATGGCGCGACGCTTCTGCTCCTCGGCGCTCGTCAGGTACTTCACCAGGTCGGCCGCGAGGGCCGGGTGCTTGGAGTACTTGGACACCGCGAGCTGCCAGCCGCCCAGCGTGCCGGTGGACTTGCCCTCCGCGCCGCCCTTGGGCAGGGCGATGACGGCCACCTTGCCCTTGATGGGGCTGTCCGGCGCGTTGGCCAGGGCCCATGCGTACGGCCAGTTGCGCATGAACACCGCGTTGCCGGACTGGAAGACGCCGCGAGCGCCCTCCTCCTCGTAGTTGAGCACGCCGCGCGGCGAGATGGTGTCGATCCACGAGGCCGCCGTCTTCAGCGCCTCCACCGCCTTGGGGTTGTCGATGGTGACCTTGCCGCTCTCGTCGACGATGGTCCCGCCGCCGAAGGAGTCGATCCACTCCAGCGCGTTGCAGGTCAGGGTCTCGGCCGCCTTGGCCTCGAAGACGAAGCCGACAATCTTGGTGTTGCCGGCCTTGCGCTCGGCGTCCTGCACCGTCTTGGCCACCGTGGCCAGTTCCTGCCAGGTGGTGGGCGGCTTCTGGCCGTGCTTCTCCAGAAGGTCCTTGCGGTAGTAGAGCACGCCCGCGTCGGTGAACCAGGGCATGGCCACGAGCTTTCCTTCCACCGTGTTGTTCTGAACGATGGCCGGGAAGTGCTGCTGCACCACGTCATTGGGAATGTATGGCTTCAAATCGATGAGGTGGGCACCGAGGATGCCGGGCCACACGATGTCGATGCGAAGGACATCGAGGTCGGTCGCCCCCGCGGTCAGCTGCTGCTGGAACACCGTGAGCTGCTCACTGGCGTCCGTGGAGCCGCTGATGAGCTTCACCTCGTTGCCGGTCTTCTTGGCCCAGGCCTCCGCACCCGACTTGCACAGCTCGAACTCCTTGCCGACGGTGCCACACGCGATGGCGATCGTCTCCGCGGCGGCCACGGTGGGGATGACCAGGGTGGTGGCGACACTCATCGCCAGCATCATTCGACGCATTCGGAATTGCCTCCTGTGGGGGGTAAAGAACGACGCGCGGAAGCATCCCTCATTCTCCCGGCCCGGAAAGAAAAAAGGCCGCCCCCGTGAAGGGGCGGCCTCGGAGGGATGAACCGAAGGGTTCAGCCTACCAGTTGTTGCCACCGCCATTCACGATGGTGAAGCCACCGTTGCTCTGGTTGACGGCCTTGCCGCTGGGGGCGTTGTTCACCGTCACGTTGGTGAAGGTGCCGCTGCCCTTGGCGGTGGACAGGACCTGGAGGCCGTAGGTCGTGGGGTTGGAGATGGTGACGTTCTCGAAGGCGACGTTGGTGAAGACGCCCCCGTTGTTGCTCTGGATGCTGATGCCCTGGTAGGTCGGGTCGATGATGTCGACGTTCCGGATGGTGATGCCGTTGGTCGGGTTCATGTCGGCGCGCAGCCAGATGGAGCCGAACTGCTGCCCGCCCCAGTAGGTGCCGCCGGTGCGCACCAGGGTCAGCCCGTCGATCGTCGCCGACTCCATCGGGAAGGGCTGGAACTCGGAGCTGACGGTCAGACCGGGATAGGTGAGCGTGTCATAGGCGATGCTGTTCTCGATGCGGTTTCCGCGTCCGCCGTAGATGGCGAAGGCCGCGGCGCGCCAGGTGATCTGCACCGTGCAGTTGCGGATGACGTTGTTGATGTTCGGCTGGGGGTACAGGTCGGTGGCGGACCAGATGGCGAACGCGTCGTCGCCCGTGTTGCGGGCGTGGGAGTTCTCGATGACGCTGTCCTTGGTGCCGTTGCAGAGGTTGATGCCGTCCGCGCCGGTGTTGCGGATGCGCACGTTGCTGATGCGCAGGTTGGTGGACTCGGAATTACCACCGACCCAGTAGCCGCAGTGGACGTGTTCGATCCACATGTTCTCGATGACGGTGTTCTTGAAGGCCGAGTTCACCCAGGCCTTGCCACCCTGGGTGCGCAGACCGTCGGTGTTGCCGAAGATGGCGAAGTCGCGGAACTGCGCGCCGTCGCCGGTGATGATGAAGCCCGTCTGACCCCAGCCCGCGTCCTCCGCCAGGCTGGCGTTGTAGAGCCTGGTGTACCAGAGGCCCGCGCCCTGGATGGGGATGCCCTTGACCTGGTACTTGTTGGTCTGGTCGAAGACGCCCGGCGGGAAGTAGACGCCCTTGTACTGCCCGGCCATGGCCGCCATGATCGCCTGGTTGATGGCGTTGTCGTCGGAGACGCCGTCGTTGGGCACCGCGGGCGTCCAGCTGTGACCCGGCTCCGTGATGTCGATGTAGCCAGCGGGCTTGGCGATGGGGGCCCCCACCAGCTCCAGGTCGATGAAGTCGATGGCGTAGTACGCGGCGGTGTCGCCCGAGTCCTTCTGCAGACGGACGGTGGCGCCAGCGGGGATGGTGGTGCTCAGCAGCTTGCTGGACTCGTCGTAGATGCGGCGAGGGGCGCCGGCCGAGGGGCTGTTGGACTGGAAGTCATCGCCACCGTAGACCCACGCCTCCTTGGAGGAGAGGGTGAGGGTGGTGAGCTTGCTACCGTTGACGTAGAGGCTCAGCGTCGCGGTGATGCCGCCGCCGCCGGGGGCGTCGGGGATGCTGTTGCGCACGACGATGGCGTTGGCGGCCGCGGTGGTGGTCCACTGCACGTACTGGCCGGTCGCGTTGAGCACGACGGCCTTGCGGCCGGAGGCCTCGCCCGGGATGGTGCCGAGCGCGCGGCTGGGACCCTGGACCTGACCGTTGGTCGTCCCGTTCTCGGCCTCGTACTCGATCCACGGCACGTTGGCGCCGCGGCCGACGTAGAAGCTGGTGGCGGAGGTGTTGTTGCTCTCCACGGCCTCGGAGATGGCGTTGGCGGGGTCGACGGTGGCGAGCAGGGTGTGGTTGCCATTGGTGGCGGTCCAGGTGCCGCTCAGGTTGACGACGGCGGTGGCGCCCGCGGCGAGGGCCGTGGAGGAGACGCCGGTGAGGGTCGTCGTTCCATCGATGACCAGCCGGACGGTGGCGGCGCTACCCGCCGCGTTGAGGCCCTGGTTGGCGATGGTCACCAGGAAGCTGACGGCGGCGCCAGCGGCGGGGGTGTTCGGCGTCCAGGAGATGCCGCGGACGACCAGATCCGGCCCGGGCAGCTGCGTCACCGTGAGGCTCTTGCTGAAGCTGTTGTTGCCGTCGTTGAACTCGGCGATGGCGTTGTCCGGATCCGCGATGGCGGTGATGGAGTACGTGCCATTGGCGGTGGACCAGGTGGCATTGGCCGACAGGGTCGCGCTCGCGCCGGCGGCGATGGACGTGGTGGTGGGGAGCGTCGAGGCGGCGATCTCCTGGTTGTTGATGCGGAAGGAGACCTTGTGGACGCCGGCGGGGCTGGCGGCGGTGCCATTGTTCTTCACCACGGCCTTCAGGGTGATGGCCTCGCCCTCCTGGGGAGGATTGTGCGCCGCGGTCCACTGGATGTCGGTGACGATCAGGTCGGCCTTCTTCACGGCCGAGGGAGCGACGGTGATGAAGTCCAGGTTGATGTTCGCGCCGTCACCGGAGTCGTACTGGTAGGCCACCTGGTTGGAGCCCGCGTTCAGATAGAAGGTCTCGGCCTTGTTGGCCCAGGTGTCCCAGTTGCCCGTCGTGGGCAGGGCGCTCTGCACGATGCGCGAGCCATTCACGTAGACGGAGATGTTGGAGTCGGCGAAGCCGTTGCCGTAGCGCAGGCTCACGTCGTACCAGCCGGCGCTGGCGACGGAGACGTTGAAGCGGGTGCTGGCGCCCTGGGCCCAGTAGCCCTCCACGAAGCCCGTGCCGCTGTAGTTGGCATGGTTGGTGGTCACCGCGGCACCACCGCTCAGGGTGGCGGACTCCGCCTCGTACTTGCTGCCGCCGGTGCTCGGCGCGTAGGTGGCGGTGACGGTCGCCGCCGCCGAGCCCATGGTGTACGTGGTCGAGGCCGCGTAGATGTTGCCGAAGCTCGAGGCGACGCCACCCGACCAGGAGCTGAAGACCTGACCGGAGGGAGGGGCGTTGGCCGTGATGCTCACGACCGTGCCGGCCGCGTACGAGCCACTGCCCGTGCCGTTGTTGACGGTCAGGGCATAGGTCTGCGTTCCGCCGGACGGCGCGCCGAAGATCTGGAACTCGGCGACCTGCCCGCCCGGGGCGCCACTGTTCGACGCGAACTGAAGACGGACCTCGCTCGCGGTGGCCGTCAGGGGAATCGTCACCTGATTGCCGCTTGCGGGGTCGAAGGTGTAGGTCTGCGCGGCCACGAGCGTGGAGAAGGTGCTCGTGCTCGCGTTGTGACCCAGCACCGCGATGTTCTGCGTGCGCGTGCCCCAGACGCTGTCCGGGTTGAGCTGCACCACGACCGAGGTGATGTCGTGATTGCCGCCCAGGTTCACCGTCAGGGTATTGGGATAGGCATTGGCCGTCCCTTCCCAGTAGGTGGTCCGGCTGCCGTCGTTCGCGTTCGCCGGGACGTACGTCTGGGTATAGCCCGAGGTCGAGATGGCCTTGCCGAGCGCCACGTTCGTCGCCAGGCCGAGAGCCACGGCGCCCGTGTCCGACGGAGCCGACGGCTGGGCCCCGCAGGCGGTGAGCACCATCTGCAGGAGCAGCAGCACGAAGCCGCCAGCCCGGGTCCAATCTGTCATGGTTCTACCTCTCATTATTCCCTCTTTCTGAGAAAGCGATGGACGCACGCATCCAAGTCCCGAAGAGGCGGGGAATATGATTTTCGGGTCAATTGAAAAACATAAAAACCAAGTTTCCCGGCATTTTCCGGAAATGACGCGGCTCGTCGTGAGAAGTGCTGGGTTTTGATGGCCCTCGCGTCTCTCCTACCCTGTCAGCGCACGCCCGCTCCCGAGTGTGCACTTCCATTGAAAGAGTGCGTCATGACGCTCAAGTGGTCGTCCGTGTTGCTGACGGGATTGTTTTCCATGGCCGTGGGGTGTCAGCCCGAGACCCAAGCGCCCACCCTGGAGAGCCGGGCCGGAGCGCTGGCGGGCGAAGTCGGGACATGGACTCCCACGTCCGCCAAGACCTATCCCAGCACGAGCGCCATTCTGCTTCGCGGCACGGGCGAGGTGTTGGATCCCTACTTCGGTTTCGTGCATCGCTATGACCCGTACACCAACACGTGGCGGGCCATGAACCCCATGTGCTCCCCGGGTTATTGTTCCAACGCCGTGTTGACGGAACTTCCCTCGGGCAAGGTCCTGGCGGGAGTCATGTTCGCCGGCCGGATGGGAGGCACCCCGGGCATGATGCTCTACGATCCGGGCACCGACTCCTGGTCCCATGCGAACGCGTCCTACTCCCGTGGAAGCGTGACGTTGCTCGACTCGGGCAAGGTCCTCCTCGCGGGAGGCTATACCTACCTGGGCGGCAACCTGGTCCCCCTGGCGACCGCACGGGAGTACGACCCCGACTCGGACACGTGGACCCCGCTGCCAGGGTCCATGACCACACCGCGATACGGACACAGCGCGACGCTGCTCTACTCGGGAAAGGTCCTGGTGACGGGAGGCGCCTCATCGGAGGCTCCGGCCGAGCTCTTCGATCCCTCCACGGGAACCTGGACGGCCACGAGCCCCATGCCCCACCCCGGCGGGGAGCATCGCGCCCTCCGGCTCTACTCGGGCAACGTGATGGTCCTGGTCACCACCATGGGCGCCTCCGAGACGCCGGTGGACATGTATGACCCCTACAACGGGCGCTGGTTCTCGGGCCCGGCCCTTCCCTTCACCCAGCCCACCTCCGCGACACTGCTCTACTCGGGGGAGGTGCTGGTGGTGAACAACGCCGGGCAGGCGGCGCTCTACTCTCCGACCCAGAACGCGTGGCTGCCCGCCGCGTCCGCGACCGCCTCCACCTCGCGCGGCGCCGCCGTGCTGCTCCACACCGGGGAGGTGCTGTTGCTCAATGGCAGCACTCCGGTGGCGGAACGTTTCAGTCGCTGAGCCCTTGTCTGCTGTTCATCCAAGCCGCCGTCCCGTGACGGGCTGGAGCCCGGTGCAGCGGGCTCCAGCGCCAACGACGTACTCCCTCACTCCAGCACCGTCAGCACGGGGGGAGGGCACAGGGCGATCTTCACGGAGCCGACGGTTCCGCAGGTGATCACATTCAGGCTGCGGCATCGGATGGGCGAGGAGAAGCCCGGACCTCCGCCGCCCACGGCCTGGTCCAGTTGCGACTCCTCGAGCTCCCCCATCGACTGGCCCGCCGGGCTCTCCGGCAACTCCGCGCGCTCCTCGGCCGACAGTCTCGCCCGGTACTCCGGGTCCTTCCACGCTCGGATGATCTGCTCTCGACGACTCATGGCGTCCTCCTTGTCATGCCCTTGCTCGGGCATCTGGTTGGAGTCGCCATCCCTACCTGTGACTCGTGGGCGCACTCGGCCGCGCCCCCTCCGTGCACGCATCCCTCCCGGCGCGCCATCACGTCCACCTCGGGCGCCCTCTGTCTTCACGGCCTGGGACTCCAAGGCCCCGGCATCTACCCCGTGTGGAGGACCCATGGCGACCCCGTCAGACCGCGAGCGCGCGGCGATCACCCGGCTCGAGAACCTGTTCCTCGGCCTCCAGGCGAGCCGCTATGTCGGCCTGGATCGCCGCGTCCAGCGCCCGGTCTTCCTCAAGCCCCAGGGTCATGCCCGCGGCGTGTTCACCATCCGGCCGGACCTTCCCGCGGAGCTGCGCGTCGGAGTCTTCGCCCTGGAGGAGAGCTCCGCCTGGGTCCGCTTCTCCTCCGACACCTCGCCCCAGATCCCCGATGCCGCGAACGCCACCCTCGGACTGGCCATCAAGCTGCTCGACGTGCCGGGTCCCAAGCTCCTCGGGGGTGAGGAGCAGGCCCTGACGCACGACTTCGTGCTGCAGAACCACGATGTCTTCTTCGTCGATGACGCCGAGACCTTCGCCGACTTCACCGAGGTCTCCCTGGCGAGCGCGGAGGCCTTCGAGGCCTTCCTCGCGAGCCACCCCGACACGGCCCGCATCCTCCAGGAGATGGCGAAGGAAGAGGACAGCGCCCTGCTCGCCCGCTACTCGAGCACGGTGCCCTACGCGTTCGGCGACCGCTTCGTCAAATACGCCCTCCGGCCCCGCGCGGACAGCTGCGACCCGCCGCCCGTCCCGAAGGAGAAGCGCGGCCCGAACCACCTGCGGCGAGACCTGCGCCGGCGGCTGCTCGAGCGAGGGGCCCGCTTCGACTTCTTCCTCCAGTTCCAGAAGGACCCGGAGTCCATGCCCCTCGAGAAGGCCACCGTGCGCTGGAGCGAGGAGCTCTCACCGCTCATCCAGGTCGCCACCCTCGAGCTGCCGGCGGGACAGGACATCGACACCCCTGGCCAGCCCGAGGCGATCGACAACCTCTCCTATTCGCCCTGGCACGCGCTCCCGGAGCACGCACCCGTGGGGAGCATCAACCGCGCTCGCAGGGCCGTCTACAAGGCCTCGGCCGACTACCGCCGCCGCCGCAACCACGTCCCCATCGGCGAGCCCTCCGAGGCCGTCTGACCCGGACCGCTCGGCCGGACGGTCCCCCACCCGCCCATCGAGCCCGATCCCATCCTTGTCCTTTCCGCGCACCGCCGCTGAGGGTATGCACCGGTGGCATGAAGGACGCCGAGACCACCCAGACGCCACCGCCCGCCGAGCAGCCGACCCCCTTGTCACTGGACGAGGTGCGCCGATGCACGCACATCCTCCAGAGGATGAGCGAGGAACGTGTCCTGCTGACGAATCTCCCCGAGGCGGAGAGGATCGCCCTGCTGGCCGCCGCGGGCCACCTGGTGCATCCGGATCGCGACACGAAGGCCCGGCTGGCGAAGGCGCTGAGGCGCGAGCGCAAGCAGACGAAGCGCGAGCACGACCGGGGCCTGCGCGCGACGACCGAGATTCGCACGCTGCGCCGGACCGCCGTGTTCACGGTGCCGCTGCTTCCGCCCCCGCCGCCCACGGAGGAGCCGGAGCGGCTCCTGGAGGTGGCGCGCAGGTGCTACGTCTGCAAGGCGGAGTTCCGGAAGCTGCACTTCTTCTACGACTCCATGTGCGGCACGTGCGCGGACTTCAACTACGCGAAGCGGACCCAGCGGGCCCCGCTGTCCGGGAAGGTCGCGCTCATCACCGGCGCGCGCGTGAAGATCGGCTATCAGGCGTCACTGATGTTGCTGCGCTCGGGGGCGCGAGTGATTGCCACCACGCGGTTTCCCCAGGACGCGGCGCATCGCTACGCGCGAGAGCCCGACTTCGCGGAGTGGTCGCACCGGCTGCACATCCATGGCCTGGACCTGAGGCACGCGCCCAGCGTCGAGCTCTTCGCGCGGCACGTGGAGCAGACGCACCACCGGCTGGACATCCTCATCAACAACGCGGCGCAGACCGTGCGCCGTCCGCCCGGCTTCTACGCGCACCTGCTGGAGGGCGAGCTGCGTCCCCTCGACGAGCTCCCCGAGGAGACGCGCCCGCTGCTCGCCGGACACCAGGCGTGCGTCGCGGCGGTGCGGCCCGCCCTCGGTGAAGGCGGCGCTGGGGCCTCGGCGCTCGAGACCACGTGGCGCAGCAGCGATCCGGCGCTCGGCATCCACTCGTCCGCCGCGCTGTCGCTGCTCCCGTATGCCATGGAGCAGGAGGGCGACACGCGCGCCCTCTTCCCCGAGGGACGGCTGGACGCGGATCTCCAGCAGGTGGATCTGCGGCAGATGAACTCCTGGCGGATGAAGCTGGCGGACGTGACGACGGCGGAGATGCTCGAGGTGCACCTGGTGAACGCGGTGGCGCCCTTCATCCTCTGCGGGAAGCTGAAGCCGCTGATGACGCGCGACCGCTCCTCACCCGGCCACATCGTGAACGTGTCGGCCATGGAGGGCAGCTTCTCGCGCGGGACGAAGACGGACAGACATCCGCACACCAACATGGCGAAGGCCGCGCTGAACATGATGACGCTGACCTCGGCGCCCGACTACGCGAAGGACAGCATCTTCATGAACGCGGTGGACACCGGCTGGGTCACCGACGAGGACCCGGCGATGCTCGCCGAGCGCAAGCAGCAGGAGCTCGACTTCCAGCCGCCCCTGGACATCGTCGACGGCGCCGCGCGCGTGGTGGATCCGGTCATCTCCTCGGTGAACACCGGACAGTACGTGTGGGGCAACTTCTTCAAGGACTATCGCCACACCCAGTGGTGACGGCTGTCCCGTCACCCAGTCGGCGAGGCGCCTCGCGACTCCAACCACTTCAGGAGAGCGTCCAGGACGGGGCACAGGGAGCGCCCCCAGTCCGTCAGGGCGTATTCCACCTTGGGTGGCACCTGGGGATGAACGGTGCGCCGCACGATTCCATCGCGCTCCAGTTCTCGGAGCTGCTGGCTCAGCATCTTCTGCGAGATGGCCGGAATGGCTCGCTCCAGCTCCGAGAACCGCAGCACGGGCCGGGCGAAGAGGTGGAAGAGGATCATCATCTTCCAGCGCCCCTCCAGCATGCTCAGCGCCTCCTCGGTGCCCTTGACCGCACGAGCAACACAGTCGGCGAGCTCGGCGTCCGACACCACCTCGACGCCCTTACCTTCTGGTGAGTCCCCCACTTTTTCGTGCGTTCTTGTCATGCCGAAATCCTAACCGATACCTTGCGCGCATCGCACCCAGCCCGCGCAACGCGGGCGCAATCAGAGGAGCACTCAATGCGCTACAGGATTTTTGGCCAGAGGACGGGCCTCAAGGTCTCGGAGCTGGCTCTCGGCACTGGAATGTTTGGCACTGCCTTTGGCTATGGCGCCGCGCCGGACGAAGTCCGCAACATCCTGCGAGGCTATGCCGAGGCGGGCGGCAACTTCATCGACACCGCCGACAACTATCAGCTCGGCGAATCCGAGACACTGATTGGCGCGTTCATCGCGCCCCATCGCGATGACTTCATCATCGCCTCGAAATACAGTCGCGGCGCCACGAGGGCACCGTCGCTGGCGGCGCTCGGCAACAACCGCAAGGCGATGGTGCAGTCGGTCGAGGCCAGCTTGAAGCGACTCAAGACGGACCGCATCGACCTCTATTTCGTCCACATGGACGACGGCGTGACGCCGGCCGAGGAGATAGCACGCGGCCTCGATGATCTCGTGCGCGCCGGCAAGATTGTCTATGGGGGCTTGTCCAACTTCCCGGCGTGGCGGGTCGCCACCGCTGCCAATACGGCCGACCTGCGGGGCTGGGCACCGATCGCCGCCGTGCAGCTCGAATACAGCCTCATCCAGCGCACGGCCGAGCGCGAGCTGCTGCCGATGGCGAATGGCCTCGGCCTGGGCATCATGGGGTGGTCACCGATGGGCGGAGGGCTGCTCACCGGCAAGTACCGCAAGGGCGAGAAGGGCCGCGCGACCGACTTGAAGGGAAGCGTTCTCCATGACGACCCCGTGCGCAATGCCCCCGTGCTCGACGCGCTCACCGCCATCGCCGGGGAGCTCGACTCCAATCCGGGCCGGGTCGCCATCGCCTGGGTGAAGGCGAAGGGCGTCCTTCCGGTCATCGGACCGCGCACCCGCGCCCAACTCGACGACAACCTCGCCGCCGCCACGCTCCAGCTGAGCGACGAGCAGCTCCGCCGCCTGGACGAAATCACCGCGGTCCCGCTCGGCTACCCGCATGAGCTGCTCGCCGCCGCCGAGCAGCGCGCGATCATGACCGGCCACCGGTGGGAGCAGATCGACTTCCCCGAGGGCACGGTCGCCTGAGCCAGGTGGGGCAGGTCCAGGCAGGGAGGAGGTCCCCGGGCGCGCTCGGGAGCAACTGGTCCGACAGTCGGACCAGTTCGCACGATGCGCAACCGGAAGGTCCTCCGCGAACCACGGTGTCCGTGGAGCCACCACGCTACGCGTTGCTTCGCCTCACCGAGAGTGAGGCCTGGCGCTGATGGAGACGCTTCCTCGACTGAGCTGTGACGCAGCCCACAGCCCTGGTGTGACGTGGCGCACCGCGCCCGAGCCCTCTCCTCCGCGATTGTTCGACTCGCCCGGGCAACGAAACCGGCCCGTGGCGCACGAACACCGAGAGCATCGCGATGAGCAAGCCGCAAGCACAGGCGTTGGAACCCCATGTGTTGGTCCTCGATACGCAACAGAGCTACAAGCGCCTGGAGGAGGATGCCCTCATCCGGTCCGTCCGGGAGGCTTGCCGGTACTTCGCCGTCCACCACCTCCCCTACAGGCTCTCCCCCGTCATCCTCGGCGTTCCCGGGCTGCTGCTCCATCTGTTCCTGCTCGTCGCCGTCCATACCTTCGAGCGCGCCCGGTGGATGTATGCGCTCTGGGTCGTTTGCCGCGTGCTCCACTTCTGTCTGGATACCATGGACGGCACACTCGCCCGGCGCAACGGAACACAGTCCACCGCGCGCCACTTCTGGGACCACTGGGTCGACGTCGTGAACTCCGCGATGGCGGTGCTCATCATCGCCCAGCTCGGTCCCCGCCAGGGTGTCCTCCTCCTGCCCTACATCCTGCTCACCGCCATCGGGCAGCTCTTCTTCTACCTCGGGCTGTGCCGCTACTTCGCCACGGGCATCATGCGCGAGCCCTACGGCAACCACCTCTGGAACTATGTCTTCTGTCTGTTCCTGGGGCTGTCCGTCTGCGTCCACGGCGTGGCGGTTCTCGACACGCCCGGCTTCCAGCTCACCTACTCCCTGCTGAGCCTCCTGGCCTTCGGCGTCGGCCTCTGGTCCCTGTTGCGAGACCTCGTGCTCATGTACCGCTCGCCGCTCTCCTCCCTCCGCTTCTACGTGCGCATCCTCACCGCGCCAACGCTCATCCTCGGCCTGTACGTGGCCTGGCTCCAGCATTGGAGCGATGTCTTCTCCGCCCGGGCCCTGGTCGCCATCGCCATGAGCAGCCTCACGGTGAGCGTCCATGCGCGCCAGCTCGTCAACAAGCCGCCCCTCTGGCTGACGCCCGAGTGCGCGCTGTTCCTCCTGGTGCTTCCCCTGTCGCTGTTGCCCTCGTCGCTCCAGCCCGCGCTCCACCACGGCCTGCTCCTGGTCATGGGGGTGACGATGGTCCTCAGCATGTCCCGCGACCTCCGGGAGATGATCTCCCGCTACCCGACCATCGGCTTTCCGCTGCTCTGGTTGCCTTCGACTCACAAGCCCGTGCTCCAGCACGTGAGCAACAAGCGCGCGGCATGAGGAGCCCCGGGGCCGCGGCGGGGCCGGGCCGCCGCGCCCCATGCGAGTCCGAAACCAGACGATTCACCCGTGGTGGGGAGGGGCCTGGCCTCGATCGGCCGGCGTGATTTCGACGCACCTCGTCACGAGTCCACCTTGTTGCAAGCGCTTTCATCTCCTTCTAGGTTGACCCTCCCGCGTTGATCCGCCGCCGACAGCAGGGGCCTCCATTCCCTCGCGTCAGCGGCGTCGGCGCGCCCGACACACTGGAGATGTCAATGGAATGGTCGTTCTCTCTGCGGAAGAGTGTCTCGCTCGCCGCTGTCCTGATGTTGACGCTCGCGGCCTGTAAGGACCCCGAGCCCACCCCGGGGCCCGACGACGCGGGGACCAACAATCCCACCGACGCGGGCACGGACGCGGGTACCCAGCCCACCGACGACTGGACGCCCGTCCAGAGCGCCATCCCCAAGGATCCCGCGATCGAGGCCAAGGTCGACACCCTGCTGGCCGGCATGTCGCTCGAGGAGAAGGTCGGGCAGATCACCCAGGTGGAGATCGGCCACGTCACCCCCGACGAGGTGAAGCAGTACCACCTCGGCTCGGTGCTCAACGGCGGTGGCTCGTGGCCCAACGCCAAGAAGAGCTCCACCGTGGAGGAGTGGTACACGCTGGCCGACCAGCTGTGGGAGGCCTCGATGGACCCGAGCAACCCCCACCGCATCCCCATCATCTGGGGCGTGGATGCCGTTCACGGCCACAACAACGTGAAGGGCGCCACCCTGTTCCCGCACAACATCGGCCTGGGCGCCGCGAATGATCCCGAGCTGATGAAGCGCATCGGCGAGGTGACGGCGCGCGAAGTGGCCCAGACGGGTCTGGACTGGGCCTTCGGGCCGACGCTCGCCGTCGTGCGCGACGACCGCTGGGGCCGCACCTACGAGGGCTACTCCGAGGACCCCGCCATCGTCGAGGCCTACGCCGGGAAGATCATCGAGGGACTCCAGGGCCAGCTCGGCAAGGACGCGAAGGCGAACCAGAAGGTGATCGCCTCGGCCAAGCACTTCCTGGGCGACGGTGGCACCAAGGAGGGCAAGGATCAGGGCATCACCCGCGTCACCGAGAAGGAGCTGCGCACCATCCATGGCCGCGGCTACTTCCCCGCGCTCGCGGCCGGGGCCCAGACGGTCATGGCCTCGTTCAACAGCTGGCAGGACGCGGACCAGCCCGAAACCGCCAAGGCCTACAAGATGCACGGCAGCAAGTACCTGCTGACGGACGTGCTGAAGACCAAGATGGGCTTCGACGGCTTCGTCATCTCCGACTGGAACGGCATCGGGCAGATCACCAAGAACAACAGCGACTCGCCCAGGGACTGCACCAACAGCGATTGCCCGCAGGCCATCATCGCCGGCGTCGACATGGTGATGGTGCCCTACCGCGACGACTGGAAGGCCTTCATCACCAACACCCTCGCGTCGGTGCGCAGCGGAGAGATTCCCCAGGCGCGCCTGGATGACGCCGTCCGCCGCATCCTGCGCGTGAAGTACCGCGCCGGCCTCTTCGAGAGGCCCAAGCCCTCGGCGCGCAACGCCTCGCATGAAATCGGCACCGCCGAGAACCGGGCCGTGGCCCGCGAGGCCGTCCGCAAGTCGCTGGTGCTCCTCAAGAACAACGGTGGCACCCTGCCGCTCTCGCGCGCGGCCAAGGTGCTCGTGGCGGGCAAGAGCGCCAACAACCTGTCCAACCAGTCCGGTGGCTGGTCCCTCACCTGGCAGGGCACGGACAACACCAACGCCGATTTCGGCGGCGGCACCACCCTCTGGCAGGCCATCCAGAAGATCGCCCCCAACGCCACGCTCGACACCAGCGCGGATGGGGCCATGGCCAATGACACCTACGACGCCGCCGTGGTCGTCATCGGCGAGACGCCCTACGCCGAGGGCCAGGGTGACATCGCCAGGACCAAGACCCTGGAGCTCGCCCGGCTGCGCTCCGAGGACTACACGCTCCTGCAGAGCCTCAAGGCCAAGGGCGTGAAGAAGATCGTCACCGTGCTCTACTCCGGCCGTCCGCTCTTCACCAACAAGGAGCTCAACGTGTCGGATGCCTTCGTCGCCGCGTGGCTGCCCGGCACCGAGGGTGATGGCATGGCGGACGTGCTGTTCCGCAAGGACGACGGCTCCATCAACTTCGACTTCCACGGCAAGCTCTCCTACTCGTGGCCCAAGGCCCCCTGCCAGGTCTCGCTCAACAAGGGCGATGCCGGCTATGACCCGCTCTTCGCCTATGGCTACGGGCTGACCTACGCCCAGCCCCAGGCGCTGAGCGCCCTGGAGGAGACGACCCAGACCCACGGCTGTGGCATGACGCCGGGCGGTGGTGGCACCACCGACGTGCCCCTGGCCATCTTCGAGCGCGGCAACCAGGACGACTGGGTGATGCGCATCGGCGCGCCGTCCAACTGGGGCGGCATCGACGTGCTGCAGAACACCAGCAGCACCACGAGCCTCGCCCCCAATGAGCTCAGCGTCACCCCGGTCGACGACCAGGGCGGCCTCCAGTGGGCCGCCGTCAACGTCAAGTTCAACGGCACCGGTCAGGTCTATACCCAGAACAAGAATGGCGGCGTGGGCCGTGACCTCCAGGCCTACCTGAACTCCAACGGCGCGCTCGTCTTCTCGGTGAAGGTGAACGTGGCGCCGGCCGCCTCGGTGAACCTCTCCATGCACTGCGTCTACCCGTGCCTCGGGGAGATCAGGCTCACCGACACCCTCACGAACCTCGCGGGCAAGGGCTGGAACGAGCTCGCGGTTCCGCTCTCGTGCTTCGAGCAGACGGGTCTGGACTTCACCAACGTCAACTCGCCCTTCCTGCTCTACACCACGGGCACGCTGGACCTGACGCTCGCCAACATCCGCTGGGAGCCGAACAAGGCGGGCAACGTGAGCTGCACCGGCGGCGAGCCGCCCCCGGCCCCCATCGCCATCACCGACGACAAGGACGCCTTCGTCAACGGCATCTCCGACACCTCGCTCTTCGCCACGCCCAACGGGTGGACCAGTGGCACGACGGGCACCGTGACGGTGAACTCCGCGTTCGACATCGGCGGCGGTGAGAAGGTCATCGACGTGGACATGAAGGGCCTCAAGGAGGGCGGCGGCAACGGAGGCTTCGCCTTCGGTCTCAAGGAGCCGAACCTGTTCGACGTCTCCGCCATCGCCGAGACGGGCGGCGTGCAGTTCGAGGTGCGGATCCTCGACTACGGCACCACCACCCAGGACTTCTGGGTGAAGAGCATCTGCAACCGCAAGCCGGACAGCTGCGCGACGGGCGACCTGAAGACGCTCGTCGGGCACCCGGAGGTCGGAACCTGGACGACGGTGAAGATGCCCTTCTCCGACCCGTCCTACCCGGCCACCTGGGACAAGACCAAGGTCAGCTCCGTCATGGAGATGCTGCCCGCCTGGGGTGACCAGGGTGGCAACATCCACTTCCAGCTGCGCAACATCCGCATCAAGAAGCAGCTCAACTAGTCGAGCCTGAGAAACACGAGGGCCCTTGTCGCGAAGAACATCCGCGGACGAGGGCCCTCGTGGGCTTCAAGGCCGGGGCTCGCCCTTCCCTGGCACACGCACCCGGACCGGAGCTCCACCGGAGGCCCACCGCACGCGCAGGCCGCCCTCCTCCGAGATGGCCGACAGGTCGCAGGGCACGTCCGTGGACAGCTCCTCCTCGCCGTACCGGATGCGCACGGGCGCTCCCCGTCCCGGTCGCTCATCCCGGCCCTGGACGAAGCAGCCGACGATTCCGCCCCGCCGCACCTTCACCACGGCACAGCCCTGGTCCGCCAGCTCCAGCTCGAGCGGCACACCCAGCAACGTGCGCTTCACCGTCCCGCCCGCGCCACGGCCCAGCGCGAAGAGGAAGGCCTCTTCCTCGCCCCCGTACTCCGTGACGAAGGCCCTCGGCCGCGCGGGCGTCCCACCCAGCCCCAGCACCTCCAGCACCCGGCAGATGACGCCGGGGCCCACGCGCACGTCCAGGTAGAGCGCGTAACCCTCGCCCCGCCGCACCCGGTAGCCGTGCACTCCGGCCGGGGAGGCCATGAACGGCTCGGCGCCCTCGGGCAATCCCAACGGGCGGCACGCCACCTCTCCCGGAAGTCCCTTCACGCTCTGGACCGACTCCCGGCCCTGGAAGTGGTGGCCGAGCACGCGCTCCTGGAAGATCTCACAGATGCGCAGCCGCTCGTCGAAGAGCGGGCTCTCTCCACACACCACCAGCAACCCGCCCTTCTCCACGTAGTCGGCCAGCTTCTCCTGCAGGGCCTCGGACATGTAGAAGCTGCCGTCCAGGATGATGCGGGGGCAGGAGGCCAGCTCCTCCGCGGAGGCCTGCTCCAGGTCCACCAGGCGGAAGTCCACGCCCTTGGCGAGGCAGTCGTCCGCGAAGTGTGCCAGTGACTCCCTGGCCGGCCGCGGCAGGCGCAGTCCCTTGTAGCGCTGGGCGGACGCCGACTCCCACGCCGCCACGTAGTCGTAGGACGTGTAGATGCCCCACGCCAGCTCGGCGCGGTGGGCACGGCCCGGCAGCGACTGGCCCTCGTGGCGCAGGAAGTCCGTGAGCAGCGAGAGCGCCTCGGAGGTGGGGCCCCGCGCTCCGGTGGGAACGCCGATGCCCGTGGCCCCGGAAGCGAGCGCGAGCAGGGCGGAGTAGGCCTCGGCGCTGGGAGCCGCTTCCAGGTCGGGCCCCCTCTGGCGGCGGGCGGCCAGCACGGTACCGAGGAAGGCGCCGTCGTCCTCCCGGACATTGCCCGTCCCGCGGGTGAAGCCGTATTGCAGGCCGCGCAGGCGCTCGGGCCTTACGCGTCCGAGCCAGTCATCGAGCCGGGCCCGCTCGGGAGGCGGGAGGCTGACGAACCTCGGGCACGAGCCCGGCAGGCCCGTGGCCCACTCCTGGAGCACCTCCCCCAGGTAGTGCCCGCACCACTCGCCCCAGTCGAGGCAGGCGCCCAGGGTGGCCATGCCCTCCCAGCCCTTCACGGGTGGCACCTCCCCGAAGGACTTCCAGGTGGTGCCATGCGCTTCGTTCAACATGTCGATGACGCGGTACTTGCGGGCCAGGAAGCGCCGGTAGCCTCGCAGCGCCGGCTCGGAGTAGTCGAAGGCACCGAGCGCCAGGGCGGCGTCTCCGTAGAGTCCCTCGTGGCCCAGCTGCACGCCCAGCAGCGGCCCTCGCGGGTGGAGCCGGTCCGCGAGCACCTCGTTCGTCAGGGCCCGCAGCCACTCCTTCGTCTCCGCGAGGAAGGTGGGCGCCAGCGGAGACGGAAGCGCCAGCCCCTGGAAGAGCAGCGGCGTGCCGTCGGCGGAGAGCACCGCGGGCGATGCTCCCCCATGGGCGGGACCGACGTGGTCCGGCATTCCGCCCAGCCGCTCCTCCGCGTGGACGAACGGCCCCGTCCTGGCGAGTCCCAGCAGCCCGGCCCGGCCGAGCTGCTCGATGAAGCCCAGGACATTCCGGTTGTCCTCGGAGCCGCCCGAGAAGACGAAGCGCCGGCTCCCCTCCCCCTCCACCACGTGGTGGCGCCAGGGGATGGAGAACGTCACCACCTGGATGCCGGCGTCACGCAGCTCCGCCAGCTTCGCCGCCCAGTGCTCGGGCCGGTCCCTGTAGTAGGGATAGTCCCCGGAGATCATCAGGCGCGTGTCGCCATCGACCACCAGGACACCGTCCTCGAACCGCGCGCTTCGTCCCTGCATGGCTGTACTCCTCGGAGACTAGGAGCGGATGACGACCTTCATCGCGCCGTACGCCGCGTTGTTGGAACCACCGGCGATCAGACCGAAGGCCTTCTCGTACTCATCCAGCCCGATCTGGTGCGTCACCAGGCTCTCCAGCGGCAGCGTGGCGGCCAGGTCGATGGCGGCGGGGAAGATCTGGCTGTTGTAGTCACCGGCGCCGATGATGCGGATGCCGTTGCCCACCAGGGTGAGCGGGTGGATGGTGGCCTTGTAGCCCGCGTTGAAGCCCATCAGCACCACGCACCCGCCCTTGGAGACCAGCTCCAGCGAGCGCTCCAGCATCACGCCCGTGGTGTCCACCACGACGCGGAACTTGCGCCCACCGTTGGCGGCGATGGCGGCCGCCACGGCGTTGTCCGCGCCCGAGTCGATGACGCGCTCCAGGTGCTTGCGGGCGAACTGGATGCGGAAGGGGTTGTTCTCCAGCATCGTCGTGCGCAGGGCCACGCGCTGGGCGTACAGCCCCCAGACCATGCCGATGGGCCCGGCGCCGATGATGGCCACGTCATCCTCGGCCCGCAGGTTCGCCGCCTTGGCGTTGTTGAGCACGCACGCCAGCGGCTCCACCACCACCGCCCGGCTGAACTCCATCCCCTTCGGCAGCTTGTAGAGGAACTGCTCGGGGAACACCGAGTGCGAGGCGAACGTCCCGTCACGGTCGACGCCGATCTCCGAGCCGGCCTTGTTGTCGCAGAAGTTGAGCTCCCCGCGCTGGCAGAAGTCGCACCGCCCGCAGTTCAGGGTGGGGTTGACGATCACCCGGTCCCCGGCCTTGAAGTTGCGCACGGCCGGACCCACCGCCGCCACCACGCCCACCGACTCGTGGCCGAGGATGACGCCCTCGCGCGCCTTGAAGTTGCCCAGGTAGATGTTGCGGTCGGTCCCGCAGATGCCCGTGGAGTCGATGCGGACGACGACGTCGTCGGCGTGGGTGATGGCGGGCTCCGGGCGCTCCTCGAGCGCCAGGCGGTTCACGCCCTTGAAGATGATGGCTTTCATGTAGGGATTCTCCGGTTACTTCCAGTGGATGCTGTCCAGGAGCCGGCCGTGCAGCTCCCGGGTGGAGGCCGCGATGCACGACCGCTGGTTCTCGGGCGACAGGTCCATCAGCAGGGTCGACCCGAGCGACTTGCCGTAGGCATCGGTGATGATGATGCCCGCCTTCTCCGCGATGAGCACGCTGGCCGCGATGTCATACGGGAACAGGTGCAGCACCTTCCCGTTGCCCACCCGCTCGAAGTCCGCCTTCGTGGCGGGGTGGTCCTTGAGGATCCGGTTGCCGATGTCCACGTAGGCATCGAGCTGGCCGGTGACGACGCGCGAGATGGAGTAGGAGGCGCTGTTGAAGACGAACACGCCACCGGTGTTGGCGGACCGGTCGATGATGTGCCCGTAGGCCTTCGTCATCATCTGGGCCGGGTGCCCGTTGAACTCCATGGACCAGAACATCCGCTCCAGTGAGGTGGTGCTCGACAGCCGGGGCACCGGCGTGCGGTAGCCCTCGGAGAGGAGCCCGTCCTTGGCGCGGTCCGCGAAGATGAACGCCCCGGACTTGATCTCCTGCAGCAGGGCGAACTCCACGTCGTCGATTCGCGCGTTCTCCTTGAAGCGCGCGGCGGCGATGGAGATGTTCGCCATCTCCAGTCCGGCCGCGGCCGGCCGGGTGCCGTCGATGGGGTCCACGATGAGCACGTACTTCGGATCCCCGATGCGCCGCAGGCCCTCGTCCTCGGAGTACAGGGCGATGGGCTCGCCTCGCTCCTGGGCGAAGCGCCAGACGGCCGACTCCGCCACCTCGTCGATGTCGAACTGCGCATCGCCGCCCGGCGAGTAGCCGTTGACCTGCCGGTTCTTCAGCGTGCCCTTGGTGTTGAGGACGGCCTCGCGCACGTACGCGGCCATCTCGATGAGGTAGCGCTGCATTACTTCTTCACCTCGGCCAGGCACTTCTCGAGCTGGTCGCACAGCTTGACCGCCTCGTCCGGGGTGATGATGAGCGGCGGGCGGATCTTGAAGACGTTGCCGAACCCGTAGCGCGAGGTGCGCAGGATGATGCCGTAGTGCATGCCGCTCTTGGCGATCTTGTTGGTGAGCGCCACATCCGGCTCGCCGTCCTGGTCGACGATCTCGATGCCGATCATCAGGCCCGCGCCGCGCACGTCGCCGATGAAGGAGAAGCGCTCCTTCATCTTGTGCAGGCGGCCCATGATGTACTCGCCCACCACCCGCACGTTGCCGAGGAAGCCGGGGCGGGCGACGATCTCCAGCGTCTTGGCGGCGGCGGCCGCGGCCAGCACGTTGGCGCCGTAGGTGAAGGAGTGGTGGTGGCCCTCGAGGCCGCCGTACTTCTCCTCGGTCATGATGGCGGCGATCTGGAAGCCGGTGCCACCCAGGCCCTTGGCCACCGTCATGATGTGGGGCTGCACGCCGTAGTAGTCCGCGGCGAACATGTGGCCGGTGCGGCCGAAGCCCGTCTGGATTTCGTCGAAGATGAGGGCAATGCCGCGCTCGTCGCACAGCTTCTTGAGCGCCTGGAAGTAGCCGGGAGGCGGCATGATGTTGCCGCCATTGCCGGAGATGGGCTCCACCACCATGCAGGCCACCTTGCCGGTGCTGCCATAGTCGATGAAGTCATTGATGCGCTCGACGCACAGGAAATTGCACGTCTCCGGCTTCTGCTTGTAGAAGCAACGGTAGCAGTAGGGGTCCGGCACCTGGATGCCGCCCGGGAACAGGTTCGGGAACGGCTCCTTGCGGAAGGCATTGCCCGACAGGCTCGCCATCATCATCGTCTGTCCCAGGTGGCTGCGGAACAGGGAGATGACGTCACGGCCGCCGTTGAAGTTCTGCGCCATCTTGATGGCGCCCTCGTTCGCGGTGGAGCCGCTGCAGACCTTCGGGTGAACCTTGGTCAGGTTCTTGGGCGCCAGGTCCACCAGCCGCTGCACCACCTCGTTGATGGGGCCCGTCTGGAAGCTCGAGGTGACGTGAACCAGGCTGTCCGCCTGCTTCTTCACCGCCGAGAGCACCTCATGGTTGGTGTAGCCAAGGATGAGGTTGAAGGTCGCCGACGCGCAGTCGATGTATTCCTTGCCGTCCGAGTCATAGAGGTAGACGCCCTGGCCCCGCTCCATGACCAGGTCACTGACGTCGTAATAGATGTTTTTACGCACGTCCCGCTGAACGAACTTCTCCCCGTCCTGCACCACGGACTTGGCTGCATTTCCCACGGTTGTCATGCCTCCTGTTGATGAAACCGCGATAACACGTCTTCCGGCTTTCACCGGATCCTCACGGCTCGCGAGTCTTTATACGGAAGGTTCAAAACATCGCAAGTGACATGAAGTTGTCAGATGTTTTTTCCTGCGGGCGAGAAGATTGGAAGGCCTGTCATTGGAAATTTTCTCCAATGGCTGGCACGGCGTGCGCCATGCGCCCGAATCTCTAGCTTCAAACTGTCAATCACTCACATGGGGGTTGACAGGGCGCGCGCACGAAAAGACTGACGTCGCGAACACCTCGCGTGTCGTCCTCCGGGCAGCGGCCACTCACACGCGCCGCGGCCCGCCTGGGCCCCTCGCCGCGCATCATCCTGATGGCGGTGAAGAGGGGGCTGGCGGACAAATCGGGTCAAACACTCCGTGCTCCTGACGGCCCCGCGCTGCGTGCTCCCGGGGGCCCTGGACCTGGACCGAGGCGCCACCTCGTCCCGCGTACCGCGCTGCATGAACCCGCGTGTTCATCTCGACAGATGCCGGAATATCATGGGTTTTGCCCGGGAACAACGCGTTTCCTGCCGGATTCACGCGGATTCTTCTTGGTTTTCACATGAAATATGCGGGAAGATGCGTGTTCACGTAGAATGAACGCATGAGCCCGCAACCTCCAGTCGTCCCAGAAGCCCCTGCCCCGGTCCTGCTGCCCGACGAGCGTCGGCGCCTCATCCTCGAACAGCTCGGTCTTCGAGGCCGGGTGCTGGCCCAGGATCTCTGCCGGATGTTGCAGGTTTCCGAGGACACCATCCGGAGGGACCTGAAGGACCTGGACGAGGCGGGCCTGCTCAAGCGGGTGCATGGCGGGGCCCTGCCCATCACCCAGGGGTCCGTGGGTCGAGCCTTCGGGACGCCCCAACCGGCGAAGCAGGCCGTGGCCCGGGTCGCCGCCGGGTTGATCCGCTCCGGACAGGTGGTGTTCCTGGATGGAGGCACCACGCTGTTGGAAGTGACACGCGCCCTGCCAGCGGATCTGCGCGCGACAATCATCACTCCCAGCCCTACCGTGGCGGTGGCGCTGGCAGACTATTCGGGCCTCGAGGTCCATCTGGTCGGGGGCCGACTCCACCCTGGAGCCCTGACATTGGTGGGAGCCGACACGGTGGAGGCCCTGCGCCGGGTGCGGGCGGACCTCTGTCTCTTGGGCGTGTGCAGCCTGCATGCGGAGACAGGCATCTCCACCGCGTACGCCGAGGAGGCGACGACCAAGCGCGCCATGATCGACAGCGCGACCGAGACCGTCGCCGTGCTCACCGCGGACAAGCTCGGGACCGTGTCGCCCTTCGTGGTGGCGCCCGCCAGCCGGCTGACCACCCTGGTGACGGAGGCCAGCAGTAGCGAGGCCCTGCTCGCCCCCTTTCACAAGCTCCAACTCAGGATCCTCACTGCATGAACGCAACGAGCCTTCCCGTCGACGCGCGGCTGGCCCTGGTCCGCCGTAGCGCCATCGCCACCATCTTCTTCGTCAATGGCTTCGCCTTCGCGAGCTGGGTGCCGCACATCCCCACCGTCCAGGCGCGCCTGGGGCTGAGCGCCGGAGAGCTCGGACTGGCGCTGCTCGCCGTCGCCGGGGGAGCGCTGGTGTCCATGCCCCTCACGGGCATCTTCCTCGGGAAGTGGGGCAGCGCCCGGGTGACGCTCGTCACCTCCGTGCTCTTCTGCGCGCTGTCGGCCCTGCCGGTGCGCGCGCCCAGCCAGCTCGCGCTCGTGCTGGCCCTGGCGGCCTTCGGCGCCGCCAACGGAGCCATGGATGTGTCGATGAACGCCCATGGCGTGGCCGTCGAGAACTGGATGGGCCGGCCCATCCTCTCCTCGCTGCATGCCTTGTTCAGCCTCGGAGGACTGGTGGGAGCCGGGTGCTCCATGCTGGCGCTCAAGCTGGGCCTCGCCCCGGCCACGCACATGGTGGTGGCGGCGGGAGGAGGGCTGTTGCTCGTCGCCATCGCCACGCGCTTCCTCGGGCCGGGCTCGGCCGGGAGCGGCGGCAACACGCCCTTCTTCGTGATGCCGCGCGGGCCGCTGCTGATGCTGGGGGCGCTGGCCTTCCTCGTCCTGCTCGCCGAGGGCGCGGTGGCGGACTGGAGCGCCGTCTACCTGCGCAACGCGCTGAACGCCGACACGCACCTGGCGGGCGCGGGCTATGCCGTGTTCTCGCTGACCATGACCGCCGGGCGGCTGGTGGGGGATCGGCTGGCCGCGGCCTTCAGCCCGGTGACCCTGCTGCGCACCGGAGGGGTGCTGGCCGCCGGAGGACTGGGCGCGGCGCTGCTGCTCCACCATCCCCTGGCCGCGGTGGTCGGGTTCGGCTGCATGGGCCTGGGCCTGTCCAACATGAGCCCGCAGATGTTCAGCGCCGCCGGCCGCACGCCGGGAATGCCCTCGGGCCTGGCCATCGCCGCCATGTCCACGGCGGGCTATGGCGGCTTCCTGGCCGGCCCTCCGCTGGTGGGCTTCGTGGCGGACGTGGCGGGCCTGTCCCTCGCGCTCGGAATGCTCGTGGTCTTCCTGACCTTCGTCGTGGCCAGCGCCGGTTGGGTGGACACCTCGCGCCAGCCGGAGCAGATTCCGGTGGAACAGCCGGAGGCGTGACGCGCCAATCCCCCGGAGTTTCGTGATGCGACTGGCCGTCGTGGTGCTCGGTGTTCTGCTCGGGCTGTGGCCCCAGGTGTCACACGCCTGCCGGTGCGTGAGCGAATCCCCCCATGCCCCGCCCGCCCAGGCGTTCCGGACCGCTCGCGACAAGGCGAGCCACGTCTACCTCGCCCGCGTCCACGCGGCCGATGGGTTGCGCAGTGGCGGCACCGCGACCGTGGAGGTGCTCGAGGTGTTCAAGGGAGAGGGGGAGCTCGCGGTGGGCACCCGGCTCCAGCTCCCCTCCGGCGGCGGAGGCGACTGCACCTTCCCGTTCAAGAAGGGAAACGACTACCTGGTGTACGCCCATGGCCAGCCCACGAGCGTGAGACTGTGCACACGGACCCGGCAGGTCCAGGCCCGGGCGGATGACATGGAGCTGACGTGGCTCCGCACGGGGAAGGCTCCCGTCACTCCCGTGGCCCTGCGGCGTGAGGTGGTGACCTGCAAGCCCTGTGACGTGGACACCGTCGCGGGCGTCCCCATCCTGGGAGCGGATGCAGCGCGCCGGGCCTACGAGGAGCAGCGCCCCTTCCGGACTCCTGGCCCCGGCGGCGACGACCGCGTCGTCGTCGAGGTGGGGATGACCCGGGACAATCGAGCGTTCCAGCTCGTCCAGACGTCACACGAGGTCGTCCCCACGGACGAGCCGTGCCGGAGGGCGATCATCCGCCGGTGGTGCGAGCGGCTGGCGCCCACGAGCGACGAGGCGAGGTTCGCGTTCCGGTGCATCAAGCCCGGCCCCGAAGAGGAGGTGTGCGACGAGGAGAAGAGCCGTGCCGCGAAGTGGATGCCGCTCGAGCGCCTGACGGCGGCCACCTGCGGTTGGAAGGACCCCAACGCGCCGAGCTGCACGCTCTCCAAGAAGCTCCAGCCGCTGCGCGGTTCCCCCAAGGCCGGCGCGCCCGTGCTCCAATGCCGCCCCATGCGCCAGTACACGGAGCGGCATAGCTGTCAGGTCGTCACCGGCGAGAAGTAGGTGGGCGCGGCCGGGCGCCGCGCTCCACCCGCTACGTCCGGGTCCTCACCGCACCTGGATGGCGTCGGCGATGACGTAATAGCCCGCCGTGGTCCAGCGGCTCAGCTGCACCTTGTTCCAGCCCGCCGTGAAGCTCCACGTGCCGAGCGTGTTCCACCTGCCGCCGTTGAGCTGCTGGTTCACCTTCACGGTGGCCAGCTGGGTGCCACTGGCGTTCCAGACGATGAAGGGCGCCGTCGTCGAGCGGTCGCTGGCCGAGGTCCACCAGGCGTCGATCGTCTTGGTGGCCGCCGCCGGCAGGTAGAACCAGAACGTCGCCGGCTCCGAGACGGCCGCCGTGGCCGAGGCGTAGTAGCCCGAGCCGTAGTAGCCCGCCACGTTCGTGGACGAGGTCCAGCTGGTGCCCGCCAACTGGATGTAGCCCTTGGTGGTGTCGTTGCTGGTGTTGTTGCTGTCGATGATGAGGCCCGTGGTCGTCCCACCGCCCGACGTCCACAGGTACGTCACGTTGACCCAGTCGTTGTTGCTCATCCCCAGGTCCGTCCAGAACGTCCCATCGGCCAGGTCGATGCCCGCGGGGTTGGCCGGCCGGCGCCCGAACTGATCCAACCCGCCGTTGTAGCCATCCTGGTACGCGGCCTGGGACTCGGGCTTGCCCTGCGGCAGGTCCTTCCACATCTCGCGCACGCTGGAGGGATTCCAGTAGTCATCCTTCGTGTTCCAGGGCCCCACGTCCCAGACGGACGCGGTCGTGCACTTGCCCGTCACCGGGTAGCACACGCGCACCTGGTACTCGCTGCCTCCATTGCTCGCGAGCGCCCGGCGCGACGGCAGCGCGACGAAACGGTCATACGACTTGATGACATGGCCGTTGGCCGTCGTGCCGCCCACCAGACCCTCGCGCGTGGCGTAGATGCGGTAGGTCAACGCCGCCAGGGGCTGGGCGTCCGCCTCGGGGCCACCCTCCAGCGTTCCCTCCAGCGCCACCTCATGCACCACGGGACCGCGGCCGTGCTCGTCCGCCAGCAGCGCGAGCCTCACCTGCACCTCCGTGCCCGCACGGGGAAGACGCACGGCCTCTCCCGCGCTGGAGGTGCGCCACTCCGTCCAGGCACCGCTCTCCGTCCGCACCCGGACGTCCACTTCGACCCCCGTCCCCAGGAGCGCCTTCGTCTGGAGCACCGGCCGGATCGTATCCACCGGCTGCTCCAGCCTGCGCGCCGGGAAGGTGTAGAGGCCCGTGAGGCTGAGCTGCCCTTCGGGCCTGCGCATGACGGCGTAGGGCTCGAACAACAGACCGTCCCGGGTGCGCACCAGCTCGCCCGTGCCCTCTCCCGTGGAGAGCTCCTCCGACCAGCGCACGGCGCTCGCGCTCCCCGGCGCGACGGCACGCACGGACGCCTCGGCGGACTCCTTCGGGGTCTCCGCGAGCGCGGCACCTTCCGCCAGCGCGACTCCCAACATCACCGTCATGAACGTGGACCGCAGCTTCGAGCGCATGCAACCGTCTCCTTGAAAAAGTGGACTTACCGGTTTCCCATTTTCTTGTAGAAGGAGTCACAATGCCGGATAACCCCTTCTTCCTGGAAGAGGGTTCTCGCGCCTCGCCATCCAAAAAAAGAGCGGCTTCGAGTTCTCCAGCCAGTCGGTTCGCCCATCTTCTGGGACGAGTATCCTCCCTCCGTCGAGGAGAGCTCCCGCCCGCGCGGGGACTGAGTTGGAGGAGGAATCCATGAAGCCTGCGAGGGTGATGTTGGCGGCGCTGGCGGGAATGCTCTCCGGGTGCGCAACGGTCCAGAGCGCCACCGCGCCCCATCAGGTGCGCGTCTCCGGAGGCGTCGTGCAGGGCTCGGTGCGAGACGGCGTCCTGTCCTTCAAGGGCATCCCCTTCGCCGCGCCCCCCGTGGGCGACCTGCGCTGGCGCCCGCCCCAACCCGTCCAGGAGTGGAGCGGCGTGCGCCAGGCCACCGCCTTCGGTCACGACTGCATGCAGATCCCCTTCGCGGCCGACGCCGCCCCGTTGGGCACGTCTCCCGCCGAGGACTGTCTGACGCTCAATGTCTGGCGCGCGGCCGAGGCGCCCAAGGACGGCAAGCTGCCGGTGATGGTGTGGATCTACGGCGGCGGCTTCGTGAACGGTGGCGCCTCCCCGGCCGTGTACGACGGCTCGCGCTTCGCCAGGCAGGGCGTGGTGCTGGTCAGCTTCAACTACCGCCTCGGGCGGCTGGGCTTCTTCGCCCACCCGGCGCTGACGGCCGAGGCGGGAGGCGCTCCCACCGGCAACTTCGGCTACATGGATCAGATCGCCGCCCTGGAGTGGGTGCGCGACAACATCGCCGCCTTCGGGGGAGACCCGAACAACATCACCGTCTTCGGCGAGTCCGCTGGCGGCGGCTCGGTCCACACCCTGCTGACCTCTCCGAAATCACGAGGGCTGTTCCACAAGGCCATCATCATGTCCGGTGGCGGACGCGGCCCGCTGCTCGGCGGAAGCAGGCTGAGCGAGGACACCCCGGGCGGGCCGCGCTCGGCGGAGTCGATCGGCGTGGAGTTCGCCCGGAGCGTCGGCATCCAGCGGACCGGCCCGGAGGCCCTGGCCGCGCTGCGCGCCCTGCCCGCGGAGCGGCTCTGCGATTTCAACTTGATGACCCTGAACGTGCCCACCTACTCGGGCCCGATGCTCGACGGGCAGCTCGTCGTCGAGTGGCCGGACGCCGCCTATCGCGCCGGCCGCTGGGCCCAGGTGCCGGTCATGGTGGGCGCCACCCGCGCGGACATCGGCTTCCTCTCCGCCCGGACCCGGGACGAGGCGTTCGCGCTCTTCCCCGACAAGGCGGCGGCCCGTGCCACCTATGACCCGGACGGGAAGGCAGACGTACAGACCCTGGTCGCCCTCATCGGGATGGATCGCCTCATGCTCGAGCCCGCGCGGTACACGGCCCGCGCCGTGGCTTCCCAGGGGATTCCCGCCTGGCATTACCGCTTCTCCTACGTCGCCGACTCCATGCGCGACGAGTGGAAGACCGGGGCTCCGCACGCGACCGAGATTCCCTATGTCTTCGACACGGTCGAGCTCAAGTACGAGGCGAAGACGACCGACCGCGACCGACAGGTCGGACGCGTGGCCAACACCTACTTCGCCAACTTCGCCAGGACGGGAGACCCGAACGGGCAGGGCCTGCCCCAGTGGCCTCGATATGAAGCCGCCACGGACGTGCTCCTGGACTTCTCGGCGAGCGGAGAGCCGGTCGCCCAGCCCGATCCGTGGAAGGCCCGGCTGGACGTGACCGAGGCCGCCGTGGATGCGGCCTCCAGGAAGTGACGCACCGGGTGCCTCATGGCGAGGCGAGCGGTTCCGACGTTCCGCTCGCCACCTCCCGTCGGGTCAGCGCAGCGCCGGGTAGTCCGTGTAGCCCTTCTCCTCGCCGCTGAAGAAGGTGGCGAAGTCGGGCTGAGCGAGCGGAGCCTCGTGCCGGAAGCGCTCCGGCAGGTCCGGATTGGCGATGAACGGCACGCCGTAGGACACGAGGTCGGCCTCTCCGCTTGCGATGGCCGCCTCACCGGTCCGCGCGTCGTAGCCGCCGTTGACGATGAAGGCGCCCTGGAAGGCCTTGCGCAGCAACGGGGAGATGCGCTGCTCGGGGCTCGGCACCGACTTGCCCGACACGGCCTCCGTCACGTGCAGGTAGCCGAGCTTCAACCGGTTCAGCTCGCGAGCCATGTAGGTGAACGTCTCGACCGGGTTGGAGTCCGTCATGCCACCGTAGGGGAACGGCTGCGGCGAGAGCCGGTAGCCCACCCGCTCCGCGCCCCAGACGCCCACCACCGCCCGGGCCACCTCCAGCGGGAAGCGCGCCCGGTTCTCGATGCTGCCGCCGTAGGCATCCGTGCGCTGGTTGGAGCCATCCCGCAGGAACTGGTCGAGCAGGTAGCCGTTGCTGCCGTGCAGCTCCACGCCATCGAAGCCCGCCTCCCTGGCGTTCTCGGCCGCGCGGCGGAACTGCTCGACGATGCCGGGAATCTCCGCGGTCTCGAGCGCTCGCGGCGTCACCATGCGCGTCTTGCCCTTGAACGTGAAGACCTCCCCATCGGCGGGGATCGCCGAGGGCGCCACGGGCAGCTGGCCGTCATGGAAGTCCGGGTGCGACATACGCCCGACGTGCCACAGCTGGGCGTAGATGACCCCGCCCGCCGCGTGGACGGCGTCCGTCACCTTCTTCCAGCCCGCCACCTGCTCGGGCGAGTGCATGCCAGGCGTGCGGATGTAGCCCACGCCCTGGAGGCTGACCTGGGTGGCCTCGGTGATGAGGAGCCCCGCCGAGGCGCGCTGCACGTAATAGGTCACCGCCAGGGGGTTGGGCACGTTGCCGTCGACGAGCGCCCGGCTGCGCGTCATCGGCGCCATCACCGTGCGGTTCTTCAGCTCGAGACGGCCCAGTCGGAAGGGGGACAGGAGATTCGAGTGGTTGGACATGGCTCTTCCTCGGCGAGGTGGGGAAAGCGGCTTGCGTGGACAGAAAATGCCGGGGCCGCTATGGACGTGCCATGGCATCCAGTCCAAAAAAATTAGCCGAGCGTCCAGACGCCCTGGACGAGCCGGTAACGGACGTCCTGGCGGATGTGCTGGACACGATGCGCCTGGCGACCCACATGTATGGCCGCTTCGAGCTGTATGCACCCTGGGGAATCCAGTTCCCCGGGAGCCCTGGCGCGCACATCGTGGTCATCGCTCGCGGGGGAGCCCGCCTGGAGGTGGAGGGCGTCGAGGGAGCCATCACGCTGTCTGCCGGAGACCTGGCGCTGCTTCCGCACGGCGCAGGGCACACGCTCCGCGACGCGGAAGGAAGTCCGCTGCACGAGCTCGGAAAGGGCGAGTGCCAGCGGGCCCGGGGGGTGGGGACCATCCGGCTCGGAGGAGACGGAGCCCGGACGGCGCTGGTCGCGGGCTCCTTCCGGCTCGGCGCCGTGCCGCGCACGCCGTTGTTCGAGGGGCTTCCGCGCGTCATCCACTTCACCGCGGACGACCCCAAGACCTCCCCCACGCTGGCGTCGACGGTGCAGCTGCTCATCGCGGAGAGCGCCTCGAGCAGCCCGGGGGCGACCGTCATCATGAGCCGGCTCGCGGACATCCTGCTCGTGCAGGCCCTGCGGGCGCACATCGCGGGAAGCCAGTGCCAGGAGCACGGGCTGTGCGCGCTCGCGGATCCTCAGATTCGCAAGGCGCTCTCGCTCATCCACGAGCGGCCTTCCGAGCCCTGGACCGTCGAGAGTCTCGCGACGGCCGTGGCCCTCTCACGCTCCGGCTTCGCCGCGCGCTTCAGCGAGCTCGTGGGAGAGCCGCCGTTGGAGTACCTCGCGAAGTGGCGGATGACGAAGGCCGCCCAGTTCCTGCGCGAGAGCGAGCTGCCCCTGAGCGAGGTCGCGGAGACCATCGGCTATCAGAGCGAGGCCTCGTTCAACCGGGCCTTCAAGCGCTGGGGAGGGATTGCGCCCGGAGCGTACCGGCGCGACCACCGCCGGGGGTGAGCGGAGAGCGGCTCATCCGGCCAGGGGTGCTTGGGGTAACACCCCTCCCGCACCTGTTCTGGGAGGGGACGTCGATGCGCTTCCCTCCGGCCGAGGGCGTGTGCCTCCCCGGCTCGCGGACGAGCGAGTACTTCCGCGAGGTGCTGCCGCGCCTGGGTCTGCAGGCACATGAGACGGAGGACTTCCTCGCCGCGTGGGTGCCACGCATGGAGGGAGCGGCCTTCAACGTCATCGGGTTCCACCCGCGCGAGGTGGTGGACATGCTGGCTCCGGTGCGGGTGTCACCGACTCCCACGTGGATGATTCGCATCCTCATGGACGCGACTCCCGTGGAGGAGTGCCCCGAACTCCAAGCCCCCGTGCTGCCGGAGGCGGTGCCCGCGCGCGAGGGGGTTCTCGGTCGTGGAGTGGGGCGGAGTCCTGCGCGAGAGCCGCTGACACGGTCTCTGCACCACGCCTCTCCCACATTTGATCCATCCACTGCAGGGCTCATGTGGATTCCTCCAGGAGCAACCGAGACATGACCTCTTGAGTTCTCCAACGGGAAGGGACTCCGGCCGTGGTATGAAGCGAGCGCACCGGGCTTCCGCCGACGCCACTCGGGCGTGGCCGGCAAGCACGGGAGAGGACAGCGCATGACAACCACGAAGAAGCAGCAGGGCAGGAGGTTGGGCCCGTTCCAGCTCGGAAGACGGTGCAAGCACGCGGCGGCGGAGCTGGGCCACATCCACGAGGCGCGCAACGTCGAGACGGGCACCTCGGCCCTGGTGATGATGCCCGGGCCACGGCGGTCCCCCAAGAAGAACTGGCAGGTGCGCGTCTCCTTCCAGACCCACCCCCCTTTCTTCGCGCTGGAGATGGAGCAGGCGCCGGCCTCGGGCACGCTGGCGGAGTTGGCCCACCTGCTGACCCTGCTCCTCTCGGGGCTCGACGCCGTGGGGAGCAACGCCAGAACGCGCGCGCACCTCACCCGCGAGCCGATGGGCCGGTGGCTGGGTCGCCCTTCACTGAAAGCACTCGCGGCCGCGGGACTCGCCGTGCTCGCGCTGGGCGGAGGTCTCTGGTTGGGTATGGGAAACCGTCCGATGGGTCATCCAACCCCACCACCGTCGACTCCCGAGATGGAGGAATTCACGGCGGGCGGGACTTCGGACCCATTCTCCAGCGGCTTTCTCACGGACACCACGGATGGCGGAGAACCCGTGCTCGCCCGTCCGCTACCGAGTGAGCCCTTCAAGGGGCAGAAGCGTCCTCCCTGCAAGCGCTACAGCGAGGTCGAGCTCATCGGCGCCTGCTGGATGCCTCACGAACTCAAAGCCCCGTGCCCGGATGAGCTCTACGAATACCAGGGCAAGTGCTACGTGCCCGCCTTCAGCGCCAAACAACCGGTACCCCAGTCGCTGGAGCGGTGACACAGCCGGCCACGTAACCGGGCCGTCTTGCGGAGCTTCTCCTCGTTCCGGCCCACCACCACCACCCGGGCGCCCTCCTGGACGAAGAGCACGGCCGTCGCCGCTCCGATGCCACTGCCGCCGCCGGTGATGACCGCGACCTTGTCCTGCAACCGCTTCATGATGTGCCCCCCTGGTGCTCCAGCGGCCTCGGAGACTAGAGAGCACGCGTCAGAGGCACCAGACGCCGCTCGCCGCTTCTCCCCAGACGCCGGCCCCGTGGCCCCGAGCCCCGAGGAGCGGAGTCCCGCGCCTCAGCCTCCGACCGCCACGTGCTCGCGGCACAGCAGCGTCCCCTCCTCGCGCGAGAGGGGCTCGCCGGTCAGCCCGCAGCGGAAGCGGCCTGGGCCCTCGTGTTGGAAGTGGCGGCAGCTGTCGCACTGGCCGAAGGAGCGCTGTCCGTGCGCGGACTGGAGCGTTTGCAGCAGCCGGGTGAGTTGCTGCTCCAGGGCCTCCCTTCCTTGTCCGAGCGCGGGCAGCGCCCGCCGGAAGAGCTCCGGCGGCACGGCGTCCTCGAGCACCCTCCGGCCCTCCCGCGTCAGGTGCAGGTGCACCACGCGGCGGTCCTCGGCGCTGCCCTGCTTGGTGAGGAGCCCCTTGTTCTCGAGTACCAGCAGCGTCTGGGACACCGTGCCCTTTGTCAGGCCCAGGTACTCGGCGAGCGCCGCGGGCGTGTTGCTGTAGCGGTTGCACGCGGCGAGGTAGCCCAGCGCCTGCAAGTGCACCGGCTGCAGCCCGTGGGGTAGCCCCGCGGCGCGCTCCTCGTTGCGCAGCAGCGTCGTGATGCGCTCGAGCAGCGCGTACGTGCGGTCGGCTCCCATGTGGATGAAGGTATCGAGCCGAAACCTCCTTGACAAGACGGAGCGCCACGCGCATTTAGTATCGAGTCGAAACCAAATAGAGGCGCTCCCCATGAAGTCCCATGTCCTACTCGCTCCGCTGCTCCTCATCCCCACGCTCGCTCTCGCCCACGGCGCTCAGGGCCACTCACCGCCCAAGCGTGAGAAGCCCACCAAGGGCCTCGTCTCGCCCGTCTCCCCGAAGGTGACGGCCTCCTTCGACCTGGTGCGCACCGAGGTGCGGCGCGAAGGCGGCCACATCCTCTTCCGTCAGGAGGTGCGGGAGGAGGCAGGAAAGCTCACTCCCACGCCCACCGGGCAACTGGCCGGCAGCGAGGTGTTTTCCTACGTCTGGCCCACCTCCATCGACTCGGGGGCGGTGGGCTTCGACGCCGCGCAGGGCATCCTCGCCTTCGTGCTGACGGCCCACCCGGACTTCGACGACACGCCGCTGGAAGACGAGAACGGGGACGGCAACAAGGGCAACGACGGCAACCTGTGGCACAGCCATTGGGTGGTGCTGGTGAAGGACGCCTCCTGTCCCGGCGGCCTCAAGGTGCGCGACATCCCGGAGGGCACCAGGCCGAAGCTGCCGAAGACGTGGCCCGGCCTGCCCATCCTCATCGACTCCCCGGGCTTCAAGCCCGCGCTGCGGGGACAGGTGGTGGAGGTGCGCATCCCCGAGGAGGCCGCCGCCTTCCCCGCGCAGTTCAACTACGACGGTGTCACCGCGGCCCTCAAGGTGAACGCCAACCTGCACGACCCGCTGCTGTGCGTCACGGGCACCTTCGACGTCGCCTCCGGTGACCTGAGCCTTCCCGGCCGCGTGCTGCGCTGACGCAGCAGGCCCCCTCTCTCCCTTCAGTCCCGGGCACCCGTCGTGCGCCGCTCCTGACCGGAGCGGCGCTGCAGCCACCCGTGTGCCCGCTCCACCCGCGGTCCTCCCATGAGGTTCTCCATGAACACCCCCACCATCCACCCCGTCGACTCCTCCAACACCCCTGTCGCCTCCGAGCCCACCCTCGCCGCACTGAAGGCGAAGTTCGGCGGCGTGCCGAAGATGTTCGCCACCTTCGCCCACTCACCCGCGGCGCTGGAGGCGGTGGCGGGCTACTTCACCGCCATGGGCAAGGCGGCCCTGTCGCCGCGTACCCAGGAGGCCATCGCCATTGCCGTGGCCGAGCTCAACCGTTGCACCTACTGCCTCTCGGCGCACACGGCGCTCGCCAGGGGGCACGGTGTCAGCCCCGACGAGGCAAGCGGCTTCAGGAAGGGCCAGTCGACGGACCCCCGTGAAAAGGCCATCCTCGACCTCGCGCTGGCCATCGCCCGCACGCGCGGCGCGGACGTGGGCCCGCAGCTGGCCCAGGCGCGCCGGGCCGGGCTGACGGACGCGGAGTTGGTGGAGGTGGTGGCGGCCGTCGCCCAGAACGTCCTCACCAACTACCTCAACGTCGTGGCCGCCACGGAGGTGGACTTCCCCCGCGTGGGTTGACCTCCGGCGTCTCGAGCGGGAAGGCTGCCTTGCCCGGCATGCGCTGCCGCCGAGCGCTCCCGAAGCCCCTGGGTGTCTTCACCGGCGGGTGGCGGACACGAAGGTGCCCCGCGAGGGCTCGGCCGTGGCCCCCCCTCGCGGCGCTGGTTGCCGTGCTGCCGGCGACCGCGTACCGCTCGAAAGCCGCGTCTTCTTGAAGACGCAGTCGCTCACTACACTCGGTCGCCATGGCCAGCGCAGCGGAGATCGTCCGCAACCACGAGTACGACCCGAACGGCGTCGAGTACATCGTTCCCCCTCCGAAGAGCGAGCACATCGAGGTGGTGCCGTACGACCCATCATGGCCGGCTGCCTTCGCCGAGCTCGCCGCACGGCTCCGCGCCGCCCTCGGCGAGGTGGCGCTCTCGATCGAGCACGTCGGCTCCACCTCCGTTCCCGGCCTGCCGGCGAAGCCGATCATCGACATCGACCTCACGGTTCCCGACTCGCGAGACGAGGACGCCTACCGCCCGGCGCTCGAGGCGGCGGGCTTCCCGGTGCTGTTCCGCGAGCCGGTCTTCCACGAGCACCGGTTCGCCCGCAGTGACTCGCCGCCCGCGAACATCCACATCTGGAGCCCCGACTGCCCCGAGGCCATCCGGCACCGGATGCTGCGGGACTGGCTCATCGCGCATCCGGAGGACCGCGAGCTGTACGCCGCGGCGAAGTTCGCGTCGGCCGAGCAGATCAACGCGGAGGGCGGCGTGGTGATGGACTACAACCAGCGCAAGCAGCCGGTGATCCGCGACATCCTCGAGCGGATGTTCCGGGCGCACGGGCTCATCGACTGACCAGCCGTCGTCGCCGCTAGCATGAGCCGGTGAGCATCGTCGTCCTCCTCGACAGCGGGCGGGCACGGCATCAACAATGCTGGAATGCTCACGCTCTACGGCTTCGGCCGCGTCAACTCGAAGGTAGTGGGTCTCACGCGCGATTTGCGCGTCCTGTGGACACTCGAGGAGCTGGGCGTGCCCTACCGGGTGCACGGCCTGGATCATCCCGCGGGGGAACTCAGGAGCGAGGAGTACCAGCGGCTGAACCCCTTCTCCCAGGTGCCGGTACTCGAGGACGACGGCTTCGTGCTCACCGAGACGGGCGCGATCCTGCTGTACCTGGCGGAGAAGACGGGCAGATTGATACCCGCGGATCTCCAAGGCCGCGCCCAGGTGACGCGCTGGTGCTTCGCCGCGCTCAACACCCTGGAGCCCCCGCTGTTCCAGATCGTGATGATCGATCTGCTCGGCGCCGCCGATCCCACCGGCGCGCAGCGGCGTCCCGAGCTGGTGCAGTGGGCCGGGCGCGCGCTGACAGCGCTCGAGGACTGGCTTCGGGAGCGTCCGTATCTCACCGGCGAGGCGTTCACCGTGGCGGACATCCTGATGACCACGGTGCTGCGCGAGGTGCGCAACGCGGGCGTGCTCGACGGCTTCCCCCGGGTCTCCGCCTACCGCGAGCGCTGTGAGGCACGGCCCGCCTGGCGGCGGACGCTGGAGGCCTATGAGCAGCGCCTCGGGGCCCCGGCGGGCAGCGCGCGCTAGCCGCGTCTGGATTTCGGAGAAGTGGATGGGCGCCCGGGACCTGATTGCCGCGCCGGGAGCGCCACGTAACCGCTACCCGGTGACGTCGAGTCCAGGGGACGAGCCGCTGCTGCTGGTCCACGCGCAACTGCCGCCTCAGCCGACGTGGAGGACGTGGACGAACCCATCCCCCGCGGCGCTCGGGACGAAGTGGTCCACCGAGTCGTTCGGGCCATACCCGCTGTTCTCGACCTTCACCTGGGGGCCGACGGCGCGGAGCAGCTCTCGTGCCGTGGCTCCCACCGCCGTCTCCACGAGGGTCAGCTTCCGCAACTGGCCGAGTTTCGGCGCCGCGTGGAGCAGCGCGTCCGCGCCCGCATCGCCGAGCAGCCCGTAGGAGAGATCCACGCTCTCCAGGCGCGACAGCAGCGGTGCTTCCAGGAGCAGGCCGACGGCTTCGTCGGCGAACTCGCAGGCCTGGAGCCGAAGGTGCTTCAGCTTCGGGAAGCGCTCACCGGAGAAGAGCGGAGCCAGCTCGCGCGCGTCCACCTCGGCTCCGGATTTCGCGGAACCGAACCAGAGCGTGAGCGTCTCGAGCTCTGGCCAGTTCGCCTCGACGATGGCCCTTACCACCCCCAGAAGGTGTCAGACACCTCGTACAAACACCTCGTACAGCACGACCTCGCGCATGGCGAATGCCAGCCGGCCAGAAGGTGTCAGACACCTCGTACAGCACGACCTCGCGCATGGCGAATGCCAGCGGGCCCGCGGGGTCGGGTCGATTCGGATTGGCGGCGACGGAGCCCGGACGGCCCTGGTCGCGGGTTCCTTCCGCCGTGGAGGTGTCAAACACCTCGTACAGCCGGGCCGCCGTGGAGGTGTCAAACACCTCGTACAGGCGCCGTGGAGGTGTCCGTGGAGGTGTCAAACACCTCGTACAGCCGGGCCGCCGGAGCCGGAGCCGTTGGTCGGGTCGAGAATCCGGCACGCACCGCGCACCGCTCGTGGGGGTCGGGCATCAAACCGGCGCACGGAGTCATGGGAATCACTCCCAGGAGGATGGCGGCATGAAGATCGGAATCATCGGCGCTGGAATGATTGGTGGAACCCTCGCTCGACGCTGGACCCGACTCGGGCACGAGGTCTTCATCGCGAACTCTCGCGGGCCCGAGACGCTTGGAGAGCTCGCGGCGGAGACGGGCGCGAAGGCCGTCACCCGCGCCGAGGCGGCGCGGGCCGGCGAGGTCGTCGTCCTGACGATCCCCCAGAAGGCCGTCCTGGACCTGCCCAGGGATCTCTTCGCGAACGTGCCCAAGGACGTCGTCGTGATCGACACGGGCAACTACTACCCCATCCGCGACGGACAACTCGCGGAACTCGACGGCGGAATGGTCGAGAGCGAGTGGGTCGCGTCACGGCTCGGCCGCCCCGTCGTCAAGGCCTTCAATAACATCTACTTCAAGAGCCTGCTGGAGAAGGGCACGGCCAAGGGCACACCGGGGAGGACTGCGCTGCCGGTCGCGGGGGATCCGCCCGAAGCCCGGGCGAAGGTGATCCGGCTCGTGGACGAACTCGGGTTCGAGCCCGTCGATGCCGGCGGCCTCTCGGACTCGTGGCGCCAGCAGCCCGGTACCCCGGCCTACACCCAAGACCTCGATGAGGCGCGCCTGAAGCAGGCTCTCGCCCAGGCCGAGCGCCACCGCATCCCGGAGTACCGCAACGCCGCCAACGACTCCTTGAAGAAGTACCTCGCGACGTAGCTCGACGCTTCATCCCTCGCCCGGCGTGTCCGCCTCCGGGTCGAGGTTGTGCACCACGCGGCGCAGCAGCGCGATGAACGTCGCGCGCATCCTGGTGGTGCGGGACATAGGATGAATTCACGCTCTTTTCGCCCGGGCCACGCGACGTTAGGTGTTGGCCATGACAACGAAACAAGCCCCCATTCATTCTGGTTTTGGCGCGCGGACGACAGCGCGTGAGGTCATTGGCAGCCGCAGGCTCGATGGCCTCATCGCCGTGGTGACCGGCGGGTACGCGGGCGTTGGACTCGAAACCACGCGCGTGCTCTCGGCCGCGGGTGCGACGGTCATCGTTCCCGCCCGGACGCCCGACAAGGCGCGCACGGCGTTGGCGGGACTGGAGCGCGTGGAGCTCGAGCGTCTCGACTTGTTCGAGCCAGCCTCGATCGATTCCTTCGCCGCGCGATTCCTCGAGTCCGGCCGCCCCATCCACATGCTCGTGAACAACGCGGGCATCATGGCCACTCCGCTCGTGAGGGATGCCCGCGGCTTCGAGTCCCAGCTCGCGACCAACCACCTCGGCCACTTCCAGCTCACGGCACGCCTCTGGCCCGCGCTGCGAAAGGCGAACGGTGCACGCGTGGTCACCCTGTCGTCGCGAGGCCACCGCCGCGCCGCGATCGACTTCGAGGATCCGCACTTCGAGCGGCGCCCCTACGACAAGTGGGCCGCCTACGGCCAGTCGAAGACGGCGAATGCGCTCTTCGCGCTCGCGCTCGACGTGCGCGGAGAGCCGCATCGCATCCGCGCATTCTCCGTGCACCCCGGAGCCATCCTGACGGAGCTGGTGCGCTCGCTGTCGAACGAGGAGCTGCGCGCCATCCAGGCCGCGAACCCAGGCGACTTCTACAAAACCCTGGAACAGGGCGCGGCCACGAGCGTCTGGTGCGCGACGAGCCCTCAGCTCGACGGCATGGGCGGCGTGTATTGCGAGGACGTGGACCTCGCCGAACCGGTGCCCGCTGATTCCCCCGAGCAACGGGGGGTGAAGCCGTGGGCGAGGGATCCGGAGCTGGCCGAGCGCCTCTGGACGAAGAGCGAGGAGTGGACCGGCGTGAAGCTCACCCCGTGAGCCGGAACAGCTTGCGTGCGCGCGCCGTGCTCTCTCCGGGCCGCGGCGAATAGAGCGAGACGCGGAGCTCCCGGCCATCGGGCTCCGCGTGCGTGAGCGTGACGTGCTCGAATTCGATCACCCCCACCTCCGGGAAGACGAGCGCCTTGCGTCCCTCGGGAACCTGATCAATCACATCGTGCTCGCTCCAGAAGCGCGCGAACTCCGGGCTGACGCTCGCCAGCTCCGCCGCGAGCGCATCGAACTCCGCCCTGTCGGCGGCGCGCGCGGCGTCGAGGCGAAAGCCCGCCACGGACCTGCGCGCGGCGCTCTCCCAGTCCGGCATGAGCGCACGCCGCTCGGGCTGCGTGAACATCGACCACAGCCCATTGCGCCGCCCGACGGGAAGCTGTCCGTAATCCCCATAGACAATCGCCGCCGGTGCGTTCCATGCGAGCACGTCCCACCGCCTCGTCGAGACCAAAGCCGGATAGGGATGGGCATCGATGACCCGCTGGAGGGTGTCACTGACCGCCTCGGGAGCGCGCGTGGGACGGGCCGCCGGACGGCCGTGCGCCAGCTCGAAGAGGTGCGCCCGCTCCGTGGGCGTCAGGCGGAGCGCCTGGGCGAGGCGCTCGAGTAACGGCTCCGACACGTGGATGTCTCGTCCCTGCTCGAGCCACGTGTACCAACTCACGCCGACGTCCGCGAGAACGGCGACCTCCTCGCGGCGCAGGCCCGGCGTGCGCCGCCGGCTGCCGTCCGGCAAACCCACATCCGCCGGACGAACGCGCGCACGACGGCTGCGGAGGAATCGCGCGAGCTCGTCGCGCCGCGGAATACGTGGCCTCTCCGTCACGAAGCCACACTTTACTCGAAAGGCGGCACCTGGGGGGAGGAGCGCGAAGCTCCCGCGAGGCGAGAGAGGGCTGGCCCAAAGGAAGAAGGTGGGGAGGCTGGTGGACTGGAGGGGTGGCTTCTGGGAGCGGCGCTACTCAGCGAAGCCGGTGTTGGACGACACGGCGTTGGTGGGGCGACTGCGCTACGTGCTCGCCCACGGAGTGAAGGAAGGGCTGGTGGTTGCCGTGCTGGGAAGGACTGGGGGAGGAAATGACCTTGTAGTATTCGCACCGTGAGAAGCCCGTTGGCCATGAGAGAGCATGGAACCAGAACGCGGAGCACCTGGGGGCTGGCGGTTTTTCTCCTGGTGCTCGTGGAGGCACTCGGCGCTCAAGCGCAGCCGCCCTCCTTCACGCTTCCAGGCCGAAAACCAGACTCCCGGGAGTCCTGGGGCGCTTTCCTTGGCAAGGCCGCACATGTGGCCATTAGCAGGGAGTACAGCGTGCGGCATCCCACCAACCGCGTCTTCCTCGATCCCGCCAGTCTCTCCAGAATTGTGAAGGAGGGGAATTTGGGGAACCCCAAGCGTCTTTCGGAATTCGTGAGGCTCTTGCGCCCGGACATCACTGATACCCACGCACTCGTGTTGTTCGAAATCAAGCCAGACGATGAGGAGTCGCGCGGGGAAGGCAGAGAACAGGCGAGGCGCTATCTGACGGCCCTCAATGAGGCCGTCGACCCTGACAAGCAGCTCAAGGGGGGCAGCGACTTCGAGGGGTCCCTCTTCCTCGAATTCGAGAACGGGGGAGCACTCTGGCAGTTGTCCTGGCGCACGCCAGAGCCCGGAGTGACGCTGTACCGCTGGAGCTACCGGCGCAAGAAACCCAATGCATCCTGGAAGGAGCGGGCGGCCCAGAAAGAAGAGGCGTTGCCCAGGGAAGAAGTAGAACAGCGCGGTGAGCTGGCCGAGCAGGCCATCCAGACTGCCTATGACAAGGGCGAACGTCCCGAGGGATTCCAGGGCCAGGTCTACCTACCTGGGGATTGCAATTGAACGGGCGGAAGGTATGTGCTGCCCTCGGAGCGGCGAAGGGCTTGGCGCTCAAGGAGCATCTGACCGCTATGGTGGGGCGAGAAGCCATGACCCAGGAACAGTCCACGGTGCTCGAGTTTCCAGCGTGGCTCCACGGCACCACCGCCGCCATCCTCCGCAAGGCGAGAGCCGAGGGCAAGTGGTGGGCCCGGAAGTACCTCGAGACCGGTGCCTTTCCCCAGTCTCGGCAACTGCTCCCGGTGCAGCCCGGTGAGGTCCTGGTGATGCACGCGGGGGCCGAATTCGGCGCGCCTCACTCCTGCTGGCGGATGCACCTGTTCGCCGAGGTCTTCACCCACTTGGACGAATGTGTCCCGGAGGAGGCGCACCAACGCACGGAGGAGGCCTTTGAGTCCTTCTGCCTGAGCACTCCCTGGGGGGCACTCCATCATGCCGTGTCTCCGCTGCCCCCGTGGAGCGCTGAGCGCATGGCGGTCCGGCTCGCCTCGGTGCTGCGCTTCTGGGACGCGCTCCAGGGCCCCCGCTACGCGTTCTGGTCGTTCGATGACAACTACACGCTGGAAGGGCTCATGGAGGATCGCTGGCGCAAGACGCTGGAGGCCTGGTGTCCCGGAGGCCCCCCCCCGGTCCGCGAGCACCTGGCGCTGACGGTGGAGCGCATGGCTCGCGCGACCCGGGAGGATTGTCTGGAGGCCGTGCTCCGGGTGATTCCCGCCGTGGTGGAGGTGAACCGCGACTTGAAGAACCGCGACGTGCTCCGTGACCCGGGGTTCCTGCGTGAGCGCCTCGGCACGCTTTCCTCGAAGAAGTTCGAGTCGCTCTCCAGCGCCTGCAAATACGCGGTGAACGGGCAGTTGTACGCTTGGGACAGGGAGTTGGGACGGTAGGCTGCTCGTGCGGCTGTGAGCCGCATCATCTCCAGGCGCAGGCCCGCCAGGTTCTCGATGGGCTGGATGAGCGGCACGAGCGGCGCTAGAGCAGCTGCCCGCCACCGGAGTACCGCGTCGCGAGCCCCATCCGGCGGCGAGTGGTCCCGTCCGCTTTCCCCACGCGCGGTGGACGCCGGGCAACCCAGAAGGGGAGGAGTCCCTCTCGCGCGGCCAGGTGCTATCCCAGGCCCTGCTCGCGCTCTGGCGCGCGGGAAGCCCACCGTTCTGGCGTCATCGGGCCCAGCATCCCCGGTGGGAGAGGAGAGAGGCGCACGTCAGTGCGCGGCCCGTTCGGCCTCCGCCTGCTTCTCCTCCCGCCGCTGGTACTTCGGCTTGCGCACCTCGGCGGGGTCGGGCGGCTGGGTGTGCGCGCACTGCAGGAGCGACGGAGGATCGAAGCAGTCGATCCGGAAGTCGTTCTTCTCGCACCGGCCGCGAGGGGTCGCCGCGCACTTCACCTCCGTGCGGTTGTTCTTGCAGTCATAGCCGCACTCGATGACCGTCGACGCCGTGAGGCACGTGGGCCGTGGAATCTCCGAGCCGAGCTCGTGGATGGCGGTCTCCGACGGGTCCCAGCACTTCAGCTCGCCGAAGTGCTCCCGGCACACGCCATAGGGCGTCCGCGCACAGGCCACCTTCCCCTTCGCCACCAGGCAGTTGAAACCACAGGCCGCCTCGGTGCCGACGGCCTTGCACTCGGGACGCAGGCCCTCGTCGGGAGGGTGATGGATGGCCGAGGGCGGAGGATCGAAGCAGTACACCTGGCCCTGGAACATGGCGCACGTCCCATAGGGCGTACTGGCGCAGCGGGCGTCGTCGACGCTGGTCTGGCAGGAGTAGCCACAGGCCGTCTTCCCGTTGACGTACACACACGAGACGGGCGGAACCGAGGGCGTGGAGGCGAGGAGGGTGATGCCGAGGATCGTGAGGAGCATGGGTGGCACGGAAGCGAGGATGTGACGGTCCGCGACGCAGGGCAGGCCCGTTTATTCAATTTCGCTTCGGACACTCTTCCCCGCGGGCCGGGAGGGACCCCACCTCGACCCTCCCAGCCACGGGCTCCATCAGTTGACAGTGCAGGTCACGGTTGGCGAGGTGTTGGAACCGGAATACGCCGCCTGGAATCCGAAGGTCGTGCTGCTCCCTGGCTGGATGACACCGTTGTAGTTCATGTTCCGCGCCGTCACGCTCGCGCCGGATTGGGTCGGCGTGGCGTTCCACATGTTGGTGATCTGCTGGTTGCCACCGAAGGTCCAGCTGATCGTCCAGCCCTTGGTCGCGGTGTTCCCGGTGTTCTTCACCGTCACGGTGGCGCCGAAGCCGGTGCCCCACTGGCTATCGAGCTGGTAGGTCGCCGTGCAGCCACCGGTTTCTCCCCCGGAGGACTGGGTCGTCGCGGAAACGGTGTTGGACGCATCGCTCACGTTCCCAGCGGCATCACGCGCATACACCTTGTAGCTGTAGGCCGTGTTCGCCGAGAGCCCCGTGTCCGTGTACGACAGCATGCTGCTGGGGAGCGTCGCCACTCGGGAGGACCCGCGGTAGACATCGTAGCCGGTCACCGCGACGTTGTCCGTCGAGGCGCTCCACGCGAGCGACACGCTGCTCGACGTCGTACCCGCCGCCGCCAGGTTGCCGGGCGCGGTCGGGCGCTGCGTATCACCACCACCTCCCCCAAACACCGAGGCCTCGACGGAGGTGGCCTCGAGGCCATTGGCACTCGTGATGAGCCAGTTACCCCAGTCCGTGCGGCTGGCCGGGTTGAAGTTGGTGACCATGTCGAGGTATTCGACGCCACCTCCGTTGCCGCTCCACGACCAGCCGATGTAGCCGAGACCCTGCGACGTGGTGTACTCCGCGAGCGTCACCTCATCCGGATCTCCGTCGGAGTGGTACCACCCGAACTCGCCGACGAGGATGGGCAGGCCACGGCTGGTAAACGAGTCGAGGTAGCCCTTGACCTTCGCTGGGGTGTTGTAGACGCCGTACATGTGGATGCTGAAGATGGAATTGCGCAGCGGGTCGGCCTCCCAGATCGTCTGGGCGTTGTCCCGCATGGTGTTGGACCAGTCCTGCCCCCAGTTCGGCCCGTCAATCATCAAGGTGTGCGTCAGCCCGGCACTCCGCAGGCGCTGGATTGCATCGATGGTCTCCGCGACCCAGGGCGTGTAGTTGGTGTTGCCATACGGCTCATTGCCGATGTTGATGATGACGTAGGCCTCCTGGCCAACGAGCGCACTGCGGATGCTCAGCCAGTAGTCGACGGCCTGAGCGAGGCTGGAGGCGCCAACCACCTCCCCATACCCGGTCGTGTCGTGGTTCTCGAGCACGCAGACGAGCCGGTTCTGCTTGCAGAGCGAGATGACGTTCGCCACGTCGCTGACCGGCCACCGGCCACCGCTCAGCACGACGCGGACGCTGTTGGCCCCCGCCACCTTGATGTCGGCGAACGCACTGGTCCTCTGCGGGTACCACGCGTGCGGGTGGCTGATACCGCGGATGATGAAGTCGTTGCCGTTCGCGTCGAGGAGCCGGCCGTTGGCGATATGGAAGCCGCCGTCAGCGGCATGGGCGGCATTGGGCACGAGGACGGAGAGCGCAGCGGTCAGCACCGCGGTGGTCGCGGTGGTGAGGAGCCTTCGCCACCAGAACCAGGCACTACGGGTATCAGCGTGGTGAGTCTGTCGGGACATGAGGTGTCTCCAGAAGTGAGTGATCGAGGCGGATCCACGACTTCGGTCGATGGAGCGCGAGGCCCGGTGAATGGGCGCGGTCCAACCCCTTGCGCGATGGCGGTTTCTGAATCAGTCCGTGGCCATGCCCAACCGAGACAATTCCCAGCGGCAGGACAAGAGGGGAGGAGCGAATCGTAACGTTGTCATTTTCGGCCGACAGAAAGATTTCAACCCGATGGCAACGGGACAGAGCGCGCGGACACAAGAGGGGAAGGAATGAATCGTAACGTTGTCATTCCTGGTTACAGTAACTGCAATCAGATTGCGAAGGAATTCGGGCGAAACCGTCTCTTCCGGAGAATGTTGAATACAGGACGGTTCTTCGTCGGGGTCGTGGTCCTCCACGCAGCGCTTCAGTCGCCGTGGCGCCTCGCTCGGCTCCAATTCGCCAGGGAAGGTAGCAGACAAATCGTCTGACACCCTTTTCGCGGGAGCCCACGACGGCCAGGGGCTCGCGAGCGGTCAGCAGAAGAGGCGGAACCCGCAGTCGCTCTGCAGGGTGGGGTCGCAGGACCAGCTCTCGGACAGCTGGTGCACCTCGAGGACGGCGCCCTCGACCGTGGGTCCCATGCACACGTACGACTCACGCCAGGTCCTGGTGACCGTACAGTCGTTGTAGTTGACACAAACCCAGCACACCGGAAAGCCTTGCGCGGTCCAGGTCCCGAGGACCTGCCTCTCCGAGGAGGTCGTGGTGTATTCACGCGTCCACTCGTGACACTCGTCATCCTCGAGGGGCATGTCCACGGGCGACCGTTGGGTGGCGAGGGAGCTCGGCTCGTTCGAGGGCATGTCCTCCTCACCGGGGCCGCACGCCACGAGCCACAGCGGGAGCAGGGCACACAGCCACGGGGAGGACGAAGCGGACTTGAACACGGGCATGGTCTCTTCCTGGGTGGAGGCGAGCTCTCGGCTCGACATGCCCGTCCGTCGCCCGAGGGATTTTTCGTGGGAATTCTTTTTTCGTTCCCCTGGACCCGGGCTCGGCGGGAGAGACCCCGGGGCAGAAATGCGCAAGGGACAGGACGTGTGGTAGTCCACCCCATGAGATAGGCCGCTCAGGCACCCGGCGGCTGCCGTGACAAGCGCGATGGAGGCGGAGTCGTGGGAACGCAGGTGAACCCGAAGCGGTGGTCGCCATCGCCGGAAGTGGAGCAGCAGATCAGCCAGGACCGCGAGCACTTCCGCAAGTGTCTCGACTACCTGCGGGAGCACGCGGCTGGCGAGCTCGAGGGCATTTACGGCCCCGACAGCATGACCTGGTTGATCTATCGCGAGCCGGTGATCCTCCTCGGCGGACTGCGCGCCATCCTGCTGCAGATCGCCCATCCGGCGGTGGCTCACGGCGTATCCCAGAACAGCAACTTCCGGGGTGACCTGCTCGGCCGTGCGCGACGCACCTATACGGCGATGTACCAGCTCGTCTTCGGTGGCCTCCGCGAGGCGACGGGCGCCGCGAAGCGGGTCCACAGCCTCCACAGCCGCGTCTACGGCTCACTTCCGGCCGGCGCCGGCCCGCGGGGCGACGGCCACTATCGCGCGAACGATCCCGCGCTGCAGCGTTGGGTGCTCGCCACCCTCATCGACGGCGCCATCCAGGTCTTCGAGACATTCGTGCGGCCGCTCAGCATCGAGGAGAAGCGCCGTTACTATCAGGAGACGCTGCTCGCCGCGGCGCAATTCGGGCTCCTGCCGGAGCAGGTGTCGCCCACGCTCGAGACCTTCTACGAGTGGTATGACCAGCAGCTGGCGGGGGATACGCTGCGCACGGGAGACACGGCGCTCGAGTTGGCCAGCCTGCTCTTCAATTCGCCATTCACCCGGGGACAGCTCGATGAGTTGCTCACCGCCGGCCTCCTGCCGGAGCGCTGGCGCGAGGCGTACGGACTGGCCTGGGGACCGGGAGAGCAGCGCGCGTGGAAGCTCCTGAAGGGCACGATGCGCCGGGCAATCAACCTCACCCCGCCGACGCTCCGCTCCGTCACGGCCTGGCATCAGGCTCAGATGCGGCTGGCCCAGGCTCGAGGAGAGCGGCCGACGGTCATGGCCCGGGTGCTGAACACCATCGACTCCTACATCGACGTGCCTTTCAGCATCCGGCCGGTCGCGGTGAAGGTCCCAGTGGACGACAAGGATTGAGAAACCCTTCCGTTCGGGCATAGGGCTCGTTGCGAGACTCCTTTGCCCTCGGAAGCGGGATGCGTTGCCCACTTGGGGGCGCTCACGGGTCCAACTGTTCGTCCGGCGCCTCCTCGCGCCGCGCGAAAGGGAAACTCCGTGGGCCACGAGCGTTTCAATCGGGTGTGTCGGGTGGCGATCGCCGCCGCCATGTTGAGTGCGTGTGAGGGGCCCGCGGGCTCCGAAGCGGACGAGGCGCCGCAGTCGGATCGCACCGGCATCGGAATGGTTCCCCCGCCTCCTTCCCCCCAGCCCTCCACGGCTCCCGCTCCCGTGGATCCCTTCCGCTCGCTGATCGTGACGGAGAAGAGCATCCTGTCCCGGTTCAACGGGCGGCGGGTGTTCACCCGGCTGGTCGCCGACAACGGCGGGACGGGCTTCACCGCCGACCAGCTCTTCCGCCAGCTCTGGGACACGCAGAACCCGGCGCCCGGGCAGGCGGACCTGCCGGGCATGCCGCACTGCACCGACAACGGCAACACGCTCAACGGCTTCCCCTACGTGTGCCGCCCGAGCGAGGGCGGACAGGCGCGGCTCGGGTCCGTCATCAACCTGGACAGCTATGGGGCGGTGGGCCTCTACAACCGCTTCGACCTGGCGGCCGCGGACGGCTCCGACTGCGGCCAATACCGCATCGTCCTGGCGAAGCTGCCCTTCAATCCCGGCATGCGGAACTTCATCAACTTCGAGTCGGTCCTGCCCAACCCGCACCCCGAGCTGGGGCTCGAGGGCTGCCGGCCCGTGGCCGAGTTCTGGAGCGGGCTGTCCTCCGTGTCGGACCCCCTGGCGCGCGCCGACAAGCTGGAGTCCTTCTACTTCTCGGGGCTGCCGGGCTTCGAGCCGGTGGTGGGCATGAACCTGTACGGCAACAACCCGAGGAGCCTCGGGCAGGTGCGCACCAACCAGTTCTTCCGGGGCGGGCCGGACGCGCCTCCGGTGCCGTGGATGCTGCGTGAGTTCAAGCTGGTGAGGGATTGCACCTCGCGGGCCGCGTGCACGCTCGCGTTCGTCCCGGCGACGGTGAAGACGAACCCCTTCGGAGGGCTGTTCAACCCCGCGTCCACCGACTCCCGCGCCTCCGCCTTCCAGAGCCACTTCGTCACCCAGGTGGCGAGCCTGGCCCTCGATGACCTCGACCGCTTCAACTACTCGGTGCCGGATACCTTCAACGCCGCCCAGGATGATGCCCAGACCCCGGGCGGGGCGGATGACTACCTCGCCCGGTTCGGCCCCGGCCCCAGCGCCTTCCACCAGGCCATCGGCCAGGAGCTCGCCCGAGTGGGCAGCTCGCTGACGCCTCGGGATGTCGTGGCCCGCGCCCAGGCCCTCTCTTGCGGCGGCTGCCACCAGCGCAACAGCGGCAGGCCCGTGGGCGGTGGCCTGACGTGGCCCGCGTCGGCGAACTTCGTCCACAGCACCGAGACCGATGACCCGGCGGACTCCGGCCGCTACGCCATCTCCCCGGCGCTCCGCGACCAGTTCCTGCCCTTCCGCAAGACGGTGCTGGAGCGCTTCCTGGCGGGCTCCGGGTCCGCTCGGACCACCGCGCCCGCGCGGGTCGATGTCACCTGGTAACGCCACGCCAGCCCCAGCGTCAGGGCCCCCATCACGACGGCGCCGAGGACGCACGCTCCGTTGAAGACCCAGACGCTGGCGGCGCCAATGGCCAGCGGGAACGTGCGTCAGGCCTTCTTGACCTTGGCGCTGTTGAACATCCAGTTGATGCCGAACTCGTCGGAAACCACGCCGAACAGCTCACCCCAGGGGGCGTCGATGAGTGGCTGGATGGCCTTGCCGTTCGTCGCCAGCGCGTCGAAGCATTGCCGGGCCTGGTCGGGATCATCGAACTGGAGGGCGATGCTCACGTTCCCGCTCCGTGGCGGCAGCTCCTCGTCGGAGCCGTCGCTCATCATCAGCAGCGCGTCGCCCACGCGCAGGGCCGCGTGCATGACCCGGCTCTTCATCGCCACGGGACAACTCTGGTCGACGTCTCCGAACCGCTGGAGTGCCTCCGTTTTCGCGCCGAGGGCACGCTGGTAGAAGGCGATGGCCTGCTCGGCCCTGCCATTGAGGATGAAGTAGGGGGTCGCTGCTTTGATCGTCATGACGGCTCCTTCTCGGTTGAGCGTTGGACGGTGGGACCGGCTCGAGCTCATCGGCCCTCCCGTCGATTTCCGGGAGCCTCTAGCGGACTGTCCACGAATTTCTTGGACATGGTCGGCAGAGATTCCAGCCGTGTTGAGAGGAACACCTTCCGGTCGCAGTCGGCCCGAACTGGTCCGACCATCGGACCAGTTGCTCGAAATCGCGCCCGGAAGCCGGCTCTCGGAGCGTCAGGAGGGTCGAGATGGGGCAAGGAGACATGCCCCAACGGCCCCGGGCTGTGCCCGAGGCGCTCGGGCGGGGCATGTGGATGCCGCGCTGGACGGCCCGTGCCCCCAGGCAGGGTGTGTCAGCGGAGGGCAACCGGAGACCGCACCGCGAAGATCAGGTCGTCGTGGTCGTCGTAGTTGCCGCTGCTGCAGATGGACGGGGGGCTATTGGTGTTGTTGGAGTCGACGAAGCGGAAGTTGGCGCGCACGGCCTGCACACCGCCCGCGGGCAGGGTGTACGTGACGGCGAAGGTGTTGAGGCCACTGCGGTCCGGCGTGTACGTGCCGAGGTACGTCCACGATGGGTTCTCGACGCTCGCCGTGTAGTACAGGTCCAGCTTGTCCTGCACGAGCGAATAGGCATACACGGTCGCCTCCAGCTTCACCGTCTTGCCCGCGGCCAGGGCCGAGCCGTCCGGGGTGCTCACCGAGAGGTGCTCGATGGCCCGCTTCACGAAGTAGCCACCCCAGGTGCCGTCCGCGCAGCTCGCCTCGAGCGTGTTGGGCCCGTTCGCCTCGGGCACCGCGTCCGAGCGGCCGTTGAGCAGCGAGCCCGAATCACAATTCGCACCCGCGTCGGCGCAGAAAGGCGCCTGGTACGTCGTGTCGAAGGTCGCGGTGGTGAGCGTCACCACGCCGTCCTCGTTCACCCCGAGGCCCTCCTCCAAGGTCAGCGCGTCTCCGCCACAAGCGGCGAGGGCATAGGACAGCGAAAGAATGGCAATGAGCAGGTTCTGGCGCATGTGAGACTTCCTCCATCAACAGTGAGCACGGCGTGGGTACGACCCGTCCCGAGGTGTTCGGGCCGGCTTGATGAGGAAGAAGTACTGCGTCTGTTGTTACGACGAAACTGGCATAATCTCGGTCGAAACGTTCGAGAAAATCGGCATGTCTACTCCGAGCGCTGCCCCTGGAAACGGGAGATGAGCCAGGAAGCGGCCGGCCCCGGCGGAGAGTCCGTCCGGTAGATGGCGTGGAAGCCGTAGGACCCGCCCCTGAAGTCGGGCATGTCGAGGTGGACGAGGCGTCCAGACTCGAGGTCTTCGCGCACCATCGGGATGGGCATGTTCCCCCACCCGATTCCTTCCCTCAGCAGCATGTGCTTGGAGCCGAGATCGGCCAGCCGCCACGTCCGGGGGCTCAGGACCGCGATGTCCTTGCCTTGCGTGAGCGTCGAGCGGTCCGTCAGCACGAGTTGCACATGCGCCCGCCCGGCGCCCGGCTGATTCCGCTTCGCCCGCGCCAGCGGGTGCTCCGGTGCCGCCACGGGAATCATCTCCACGCTGCCCACCGAGATACGTTCGATTCCGCCGATGCCCGCGTCGAGCGGTCCGCTGACACCGAGCGTGGCCGCGCCATCGAGCACCCGCTGCGTCACCGCGCCGAGCGCCTCCATGTACAGGTGCAGCGACACCGTCGGAAACTCCTTGCGGAAGGACGTGAGCGCGTCGACCACGCGCGACGCCGGCAGCATCACGTCGAGCGCGACGCGGAGCTCCGCCTCGAGTCCCCGCAGAAGCCCCTTCACCTTGGCGCGCAGCCCGTCCACGCCATTGGAGATGGTGCGCGCCTCCGCCAGCACCGTGCGCCCCGCCTCGGTCAGCCGCGGCTTCCGGGTCGACTCGCGGTCGAAGAGAGAGACGCCGAGCTGCGCCTCCAGGTTGGCGATCGTGTAGCTGATGACCGACGTGGCCCGCTTCAGCTGGCGTGCCGCCCCGGCGAAGCTGCCCACCTCCACCACCGTCAGGAATACTCGCAACTGGTCAAGGGTCGGCGTACCGGGCTCGGAGGACATATCGATTCTCTCGAACTTTTCGACCCAACCTATCCCCATTTCGCCGGCAGCGGTTGCACGAACGACCCCTCCTCGGCCCCTTGCCAGTCATTGAAGGATGGATGAGTGATATCGTCAGGTGAAATCTGGAGATTGTCCGGTCCCCCAGCGCCTGAGGCAGTAACGAAGGCGGAACCGAAGAAGGAGCGGACGCGGCGACTGGACTTTCCGTCTGATGCTTCTGCAGAGCGGCTAGGGCGAGGCCGCTCCGGCCACCGGCGGGGCACGCACCTTGCCCACCACCTCGAGGATGGCGGCGCTCGTCTGGCGGGCATGTGCCTCATCCGTGAGCAACGAGAGGTGGTTGGCCTCGGGGATGAGACGGTACTCGCCACGGGAGGAGAGCGAGACCAGCTCGCGGTGCAGGGCCTGGAACGCCGGAACGAGTTCCTCCGCCCCCGCGGCCGACCCCGCGCTCACCACCAGCAGGGGCCGCTCACCGAGTCCCCGCGTGGCACGCACCTGGGCCGCGGAGTCGTCCCAGGCCCGCATCTCGGCGGAGGCGGCCTCCAGGTTCCGGGTCGTGGCGGAGAAGGCCTCCACCTCCGCGAAGGCCCGCTCGGGCAGCCCCCGCCCGATCGCGGCGAAGAGACCCGTGGCGCGCACCAGGCCCACGTGGATGAGCGCGGGCGCGAGGTCCATCACCTTCATGCCCAACTCGAACTGCTTCCGGGCGGACTCCGGCAGCCGCTGCATCTGGTCCGGGTGCGAGGCATCCAGCAGCACCATGCCGGCGACCTCTCCCGGATGACGGTCCGCGTAGAGGCGTACGAAGAGCCCGCCCAGCGAGTGCCCCACCAGGACGAAGGGACCCCGCTCACCCGCGTTCGCCAGCAGCGTGTGGAGCTGCTCGGCGACGTGCGCCGCGTCGCGAGGCCCTGGAGCCAGCTCGCTCCAGGCCGTCCCCGCCCGATCGTACGAGCAGACGCGCGTGGACTTCGCCACCTCCGGCTGCACCCAGGCCCAGCCCGAGGACATGGCGTTGGCGCCCGTCTCCAACACCACGGTGGGGCTCCCCTCCCCCGTGCAGTTCAGGTGCAGGCGGTAGCCGCCCACGTCCACCATCCGTCCCGGCGGGGGGAAGTCGTGCGCATCCGCCGCCGCGGACACGGCCTGGTACACCGAGCCGACAACCAACAAGACAGCCAGACCGAGGCCCATCCACAGCAAGCGGCGCGGCCAGCGTCGGCGCGGGCGGGCCTGGGACGAGGAGGAAGGGGTGGAGGTGTCGGGCGAGGCACTCATCCCGCACACTCTACGCATCCAGGTGCCGGAACACCCCCCACCCCGCCGCCGACGTGGCCGCTCTCCTGCCTACTTCAGCAGCGGAGCCAGCGCGGGCCAGACGTGATCTCGCAGCTTGGGCTGCACGGCGGCGATGGGGTGGATGTTGTCGGCCTGGAAGGCGTTGCGGTCCAGCGCGATGGGCTCCAGCAGGAACGGGAGCAGGGCCACCTGATGCGCCTCGGCCACCGCGCGGTAGTTGGCCGTGAAGCCCTCCGTGTAGGCCTTCCCCAGGTTGGGCGGCATGCGCATGCCCACCAGCAGCACCCGCGCCCCGGAGGATTTGGCCGCGCTCACCATCTTCTCCAGGTTGGCCCGGGTCTGCTTGAGCGGCAGGCCCCGCAGGCCGTCGTTGCCCCCCAGGGCGATGACCACCACCTCCGGCCGGTTGCGCGCCAGCTCTCCCCCTATCCGCGAGGCGCCCCCCGCGGTTGTCTCACCACTCACACTGGCATTCACCACCCGCCACCCAGGCGCCTGTTTGGCCATGCGCTCGGCCGTCAGCGCCACCCAGCCTTCCTCCGGCGCGATCCCGTAGGCGGCGGACAGCGAGTCTCCCATCACCAACACCGTCCGCACGGGTGCGGCCGTCGCGGCTGGCTCCGCCAGAGCGGGCAGCGACACCGCCAGCGTCAGCACCAGGCAGCCGAGCACACCGCGGGCCCAAGTGCGCTCCCTCATGTATCGTTGACTCATTCGCTGCGACTCCTCCGGCTCGCCATTACAAGCCTGCTCCGCGAGCAGACACTCCCCTGACGAAGACACCACTATGCCCCACGACATCGCGATGCACACCCCAGTCCAGCCCGACCCCCAGCGGTTGGCCCTGCAGGTGTCGGAACTGGGCAAACGGGTGCCACTGCCGTCCGGAGCGCTCACCATCCTCGAGGGGGTGGGCTTCTCCATCTCCCATGGCGACACCGTGGCCATCGTCGGGGCCTCCGGCTCGGGAAAGAGCACGCTGCTGTCGCTGATGGCCGGGCTGGACACGCCCACTTCCGGCAGCGTGCTGTTGGATGGCGAGCCGCTGTCCGCCCTGGACGAGGACGGACGTGCGCGCGTGCGCGGCGAGAAGGTGGGTTTCGTCTTCCAGAGCTTCCAGCTGCTCCCCTCGCTGACGGCACTGGAGAACGTGATGCTCCCGCTCGAGCTGCGCGGAGACGCGGACGTGGAGACTCCCGCCCGGGCCATCCTCGGCAAGGTGGGGCTGGGGGAGCGGCTCGGCCACTACCCGCGCCAGCTGTCGGGGGGAGAGCAGCAGCGCGTGGCCCTGGCGCGCGCCTTCGTCACCCGGCCGGCGGTGCTCTTCGCCGACGAGCCCACCGGCAACCTCGACACGAACACCGGCCAGTCCATCGTCGAGCTGCTGTTCTCGCTCAACGCGGAGGCGGGAACCACCCTGGTGCTCGTCACCCATGACGAGCGGCTCGCGGCGCGCTGCGGGCGGCGGCTGCGGCTCGACGGCGGCCGACTGGTGGCCGAGGAGCGGCAGTCATGAGGCTGCTCGGGATGGCCTGGCGCCAGCTGCGCCGTGACTTCGCCTCCGGAGACCTCCGCATCCTCTTCTCCGCACTGGTGCTCGCGGTGTTGGCGGTGACGGCCATTGGCTTCGTGACCGACCGGGCCGAGCGCGCGCTCGCCCTGGAGGCCAACCGGCTGCTCGGGGGTGATGCGGTGGTGATCGGCGACACCCCACTCGACGGGGTGGTGCGCGAGGCGGCGGGGGCCCCCGGGCTGCGAAGCACCCAGACGCAGGAGCTGTCCAGCATGGTCCGGGTCGGCGACGCGGACGATGAGCGGCTCAAGTTCGGAGATGTCCGCGCGCTCGGCGAGGGCTTTCCCCTGCGGGGCCGCTTCCGCATCGTGGAGACGGTGGACGGCCCGGAGCATGACGCCGACGGCATCCCCGAGCGGGGCAGCGTGTGGATGAGCCGCGCCGGCGCGGACTCGTTGGGCGCCCGGTTGGGGGACATGATTGGCATTGGCGAGTCGCGGCTGCGGCTCACCGCGCTGGTGGTGCAGGAGCCGGACGCGGCGCTCGACTACTTCAACATCGCGCCCCGGGTGTTCCTCAACCTCGCCGACCTGCCCGCGACGGGGCTGGTGCAGGAGGGCAGCCGGCTGCGCTACCGCCTGGTGGTCGCCGGAGAGCCGACCGCGGTGGAGCGCTTCGTGCGCACCGCGCGCCAGGGGCTCGTGCGCGGCCAGCGCCTGGAGACGGTGCAGGACGCGCGGCCGGAGATGCGCTCCGCGCTCGACCGGGCCGACCGTTTCCTGAGCCTGGCGGCGCTGGTGTCGGTGGTGCTGGCGGCGGTGGCCGTGGCCATGGCCGCGCGCCGGCACAGCGAGCGGCACCTGTCGAGCACCGCGGTGATGCGGTGTCTGGGCGCGAGCCAGCGCACGCTGGTGGCCACCCACGGTGGCGAGCTGCTGCTCGTCGGGCTCATCGCGAGCTCCCTCGGCGTGCTGATCGCCTTCGTCCTCCAGTGGCTGGTGGGCAACTGGCTCTCCGAGGCGCTGAAGCTGTCCATCCCGGCGGCGGGCTGGGTGCCCGCGGTGCAGGGGTATGGGGTGGGCCTGGTGGTGCTGCTGACCTTCGGAGCACCCCCCATCCTCGCGCTGCGCCGGGTGCCCGCGCTGCGCGTGTTGCGCAGGGACCTCGACCGCACCGAGCCGAGCTCCTGGCTGGTGGGGTTCTTGGGCGTGCTGGGGCTGGCCGCGCTGCTGTGGTGGAAGGCCGGCTCGGCGGGGCTGGCGTCCGCGATGCTCCTCGGCATCATCGCCACGCTGGGAGTGCTGGCCGCACTGGCGTGGGGGCTCATCGCCGTGGTGCGGCGGCTGCGCTCGCGGCTGCGCGGGAGCCTGCGCTACGGACTGGCCAACGTGAGCCGGCGGGCGGCCACCAGCGTCGCGCAGGTGACGGCGCTCGGCCTGGGGCTGATGGCGTTGCTGCTGCTCACCTTCGTGCGCACCGACCTGCTCGACCGCTGGCAGGTGTCACTCGCCCAGGAGGCGCCCAACCGCTTCATCCTCAACGTGCAGGAGGACCAGATGGAGCCGGTGCGTGCCTTCATGGCCGAGCAGGGGTTGTCCGCGCCAGACCTCTTCCCCATGGTCCGCGGCCGACTGGTGGCGCACAACGGCGAGCCGGTGAAGGCGGCGCCCGACACGGGTGACGCCGGCTCCGAGGAGGAGCGTCGCAGGCAGCGGCGCACGGATCGCGAGTACAACCTCTCCACGGCCGACACGCTTCGCGAGGACAACCGCATCACCGCCGGCACGTTCTGGGGCCCACGGCGCCCGGAGAAGCCGGAGCTCTCGGTGGAGGAGGGCTTCGCCAAATCGATGGGCTGGAAGCTCGGCGACCGCGTGGCCTTCGACATCGCGGGCCAGCGGCTCGAGGCCACCGTCACCAGCCTGCGCGAGGTGGAGTGGGAGAGCTTCCGGCCGAACTTCATCGTGCTGGTCTCGCCGGGCGCACTCGTGGGCTATGCGGCCAGCTACATCACCGCGGTGCACGTGCCCGCCGAGCGCACGCGCTTCACCGCGGAGCTGGTGGCGCGCCATCCCAACCTCTCGGTGGTGGATATCGACGCGCTGCTGAAGCAGGTGCGCGCCACGGCGGACCAGGTCTCCACCGTGGTGGAGGTGGTGTTCTACTTCTCGCTGCTCGCGGGCTTGCTGGTGTTGATGGCCGCGGTCAGCGCCAGCCAGGACGAGCGGCTGCTGGAGGGAGGGGTGATGCGGGTGCTGGGCGGCAGCCGCCGGCAGCTGCGGCTCGCCCAGGCCTCGGAGTTCGCGGCCATTGGCCTGCTGTCGGGCCTCACCGCGGCGTGCGCGGCCTCCGTCCTGGCCGGGGTCATCGCCACGCAGGTGTTCAACCTGCCGTGGCAGGCGGACTGGCGGCTGGTGTTGGTGGGTGGCGGGCTGGGGGTGCTGGCGGCGGTGAGCGCGGGGATGTTCGCCACCCGGCGAGTGCTGGACGCGCCGCCCTCGGTGACGCTGCGGGAGTTGCAGGGCTGAGCATATGACTCCACCAGGAGTGCGCTCACGGTTCCAGCACGTTGTTCCAGGCCGCATCCCCCGCGACCCACTGTGTGACCCAATCATTGAGCGCCACACCGGTGGTGCTGGTGAGGGTCTCGAGTCCGCCCAGGAAAGTGTGTTGCGTCCCCCGCTTCAGGAGGTACCGCGCGTTGGCCCGCCCGTCGTAGGACGACGAGAGCAGTTGGAGCGTCAGCCCTGAGTAGGTATCGGCGGGATACGCGAAGAAGGTGCGGAGCACGGCGTCCCGGTCCCAGGCGAGCAGCCCGAACCTCGAGCCTGGTGGAACTACCGTAATCGTGACTGCGGGTGCGGCTGCCGGGTTCCAGCAGCCTCCATTACAGGCTCATGAATGTTGCTGGCGTATAGCTGCGAGCTCTCGTACACGAGCCACGAGCGGCTTGCCATGATCCGCGTAGGGCAGGAGCTCCAGGGGAAGCCCCTGCAGCCGAGCGCGCATGCGGTCGCGTTCGGTCTCACGCACAAGCACATAGTGCGGGCCCCCAGCGCCCCGGAACGTCTCCTCTAGCCATCGGAGTTGATCCCCGAAGCTCGTGTCCTCGAAACTGAAGCCGACGAAGAGCAGCGTGTGCGATGCGAGCAGGTGACGCAGCGAGGTAAGCGCGGCCTCGTAGTGAACGCCTCCCGCGTCGCTCGCTGGATAAAGACGGCTGTAACCGTCGGGCGTGAGGATCAGGTTCGCTGCGTTCGCGATTGTGCCATGCAGATGCCAGATCGTTGGGTGGTCGAGTTCATTGCGCAGGAGTTTCACGAACTCTGCGGGTGCCTGGATGTCCCATAAGCGTAGGTCATCCCTATCAGGACTCGACCAGAACAGGACGCGATCATAGTTCGTCGTGATCACGAGCTTGCTGCCGAGCTCCCAGATGGCACGCGGCAACTCAAGGCTCTCTTCTAGCGCGCGGCCACGGGGCGGATCGAACATCTCGCCAAGCACCTTGTACCAGGTTGGGCCAAGACCCTCGCGTGCGGTGCGGGCGGCATCGAGGTGATTCGGCACCTTCTTCGACAACGCGCCCCGCACCGCCATCGCGTCGCCGGTGAGCCCTTCCGCGTCCAACCGCTGCGCTGTCAATCCGAGTAGAGCCCCCCAGCTCGGGAAGAGGCGCTCGCCCGGCCGTGTCGCGTCCATCACCGCCATCGACACACCAGCGCCAACGAAGGGGATGACGCGCCCGGTGACGAGCGCCGCACGTAGTGCGGCGGGAATGAGCGGGGTCGTCAGCGCGGTAATGGATGGAGACGAAGTAGCCTGCCCAGCCATCGTCGGGCCTTGCGAAGACGGAGGACTCAAGTGGGGCGGAGTTGCATGGACAATAGAGTTCGTCGTCACGGTGGTGGACGGGGACACTGTCGCTGATGCCGCCAAGGTGGCCGTGAGCCCGGCGGATACGGTCGATTGCCGTTCAGACGTAGGACTCGACGTGGGCACAGCCGTGGATGATGGGAGGTTCTTATCGGTGACAGCTTTGATGGCCTCAAAGAAGAGCCGGGCTCGTGTGTCGAAGGGAACACGGATCGAGGCCTTGTGGTTGGAGGTAACGCCCCTGACGCGAGCCTCGGCCCCCTTGGGTCCCGGCCAGAGTCCCTCGGCTAGGAATACCTCTATCCGCCCGCAGCTCTCGCACGTCCGTGCAGCCACGACCGGCGCGAGGCACAGTGGAGCACGACCCGGGACGAGGAGATAGCACCAATCGCGAGCCAGACGCGCTTCAAGGCTCTCGTGGCCGATGGGGAAATGTTCGGTAGCTCCCTGGTGGCCGTAGAGCGCATAACGCACGTTGTCGTCATCCGTCTCCAGCGATTCGATCTCGGCCACGCTGACGAGTCGTGCCTGCTTGAGCGGCTCCAGCAGCTTGAGGAATTCATCGAGCAGCTTCCCGAATACCTCTTCCTGCTCGCGATATGCATCATCGGACAGGGTAATGCCGTGGCCGATGAGCCGATCCCGCTCGTGGACAGCTTCGTGTACCCGCTCCGACAGCGCGGAGCGTTGACCATCGGGGCGCACCAGGTTCCGCAGCGCGCCCATCACGGGCTCGCTCGATGGCGTAGGAAGGAGCGCGGCGAGCCGAATGGCCAGTTCCTCCCATGTACCCAGCGTGAGCGGCCGGCCGGTATGACTGGCGAGCAGACCCGCAGCCTCATTACGAGCCTCCGCGTGCTCGCCTTCGCGCAACAAAGCGAATTCCAGGGCCACCACGAAGCGTAGCGATGACTCCAGCGCATCCACGATGGCCTTGAGTCGGGTGAACGCCGTGCGCTGGGCGAGCACGAGCGCACGCGGTGCGGCCAGGGGAAAGGGTAGATCGGAACGAGCATCCTGCAAGACTGCGCGCCCCGCGTCATCGAGGAGCTGGACCGCGAGACGATCCAGGCAACGCTCTCCAGTAGCCACGACAGCGTCCGGAGGGAGGACCGCTGTGCGCAACGAGCGCGTCAGCCTCCCGCTAGCGGCATCCGGAACAGGTCGCGCAGTCCACGCAGTCCTGACAGCATCGACCACGGTATGGGCTCGGTCCTCATGCCCCCTCACTTCGAGGGCAGCGAGGACGTAGCGGTCCCGCCAGCTTCCCAGGAGATCCACGGGGCCGATGGCTTTTTCGACTTCCTGCTCCAACTCGAAAGTCCATGCCTCGAAGCCCGATGAGCCCAGGAACTCGATTATGGTGCGCTCGTCCGCCACCTCGAAGGCCAACACGGGACCCGGAGGAGACCTGCCGAGGTTGCGTCGCACAAGTGCCATTCCGTCAATGGGCCGACGGGGTAGCCGGGTTATTGTCGTGAGCGCATCCGACGAGCCCGGCTTCAGCGAGGCGGGAGGAGCCGGAAGCGGTGTGCTCGAACCAACAACCCGGTTACGTCCGCCCTTCTTGGCTTTGTAGAGGTTGGCGTCCGCCACCTTGATGAGTTGCAGGGGCTCCAACGTGTCTGGCGTCATATCCGCCATCCCCATCGAAAGGGTGACCGGAATCTCCTGGTTCTCGAAGGCAAAGTGCTTCTCCTCGATGGACCGGCGGATCTTCTCCGCGAAGATGCGCGCCTTCTCGCCCCCGTCCTCGGGGATGACGACTGCGAACTCCTCGCCGCCGTAGCGCGCAAAGCACTGCTCCTTGCGCACCAGCCGCTTGATGGTCTGCGCCAGCTCGCGCAGCACGTAGTCACCCGCCAAGTGCCCGTGCACATCGTTGATTCGTTGGAAGAAGTCGATGTCGAACATCGCCAGCGTCAACGGCCGCCCGTAGCGGTGGCAGCGCACCATCTCCCGCTCTAGGTGCTCAAGGAAGTAGCGCTTGTTGTTCACCCCGGTCAGGCCATCCACGATCGTCAGCGTGTAGATGGTCTCGTGGTACTGCAGCTCCACGTTGTCGCCGGTGAGGAACTTGAAGATGGAGCCGCCCACCTTGATGAGGTCCCCACTACGCAGCGGCGTCTCCTGCGTCACCTCCTGGTCGTTCAGGTAGGTGCCGTTGGTGGACCCCAGGTCCTGCACGAACATCCTCCCCTGCCTGCGGAGGATGCGCGCGTGCTTGCGCGAGACGTTGTCGAGGTCCACCACGATGCGGTTGCCCTCTTCACGCCCGATGGTGAACTCGCTCTCCTGGAGCGTGTACTTCTTCCCCAACTCCGGCCCGTGAATCTGCACGATGCAGCATTCCGTCTCGACCGGGGCGAGTTCCTTGACCGAGGAGACCTTGGTTACTCGGGTGTCGTCACCTGCCATCAGCGACTCCCTGGGTCACCGGTGCTGCGGCTTTCGCAGCCACGTTAAAACGAGCGGCGCGAAGGCTGATTGTCGCATCCTTGGGAGCGCTCGTCGCCAGCGACTCCCCAGTGGCCTCAATTAGCGCCTCCACCCCGATCCTTTGTGCAAGGGAATGCGACTGCTGGTCGCTGGCAACCACCTCACCGGTCATGCATTCTCCTGCTCTGCTCTCTGGTTCGGCCATTCGTGGCGATTATGCCTGCTCTGAACGGGGCGAAGAAAGGGCCCGGCCCGGCTCCCTCAAATGGGGCTGAGATCGGAAGAGGGGTGCGCGCTGCTGATGACAGCAGCGAGGGATGAGCCGAAGAGGGCGCGGACGCCGTGGCTGACCAAGCCGGTCTGCTACGGAGGACGGAGAATGGTGGATATCATGGAGGCCCCAGACGCGCGGCATCTCCGTGACGCATAAGAGGAATGGAGGCCCTGTTGAGAGGGAGGGACGGTACAGAGGGGCCGAGGAGGGCCGCTGACAGGTGCCACCCAGGTTGTGCGCGGGGCCGAAGTACAGGCCGTGCAGCCCCTTGGGACACACGCCAGCCCAGCGGTACGAGGTGTTTGAACCTTCGCCGCCCGAACCACGAGGTAGGATACGTGTCTGCCAAGTACGCCGGGAACCGCTTGAAGTCCGTCGTTGCAGTGGGTGCAGGCGACCGGGACGGTCACGCCCCAGCAGCATCCGCTGCATCGACGATGCGCGCTGCGAAGAGGTGCGGTACTTCAAGCCCGAGGACGGCCAGCCGGAGAGGGTGGGCCAGACCGGATCGTCTACGGTATGAGCATCGACCCGACGAGAGCGAGGGGCACGAACATTGTTCGCCCCTGGGGCTGGACGTTGGCCCTCGTCGTCTCCGAGGATCTCAAAGAGGCCATCGAGCGCGAGGGCCTCACCGGCACACGCATCACCGTGGCTTGAAGCTACCCGTGTTCCCAACGGAAGTGCATTCGCTCGACGACCATCCGACCGGAGTGAACGAGGAGGAAATTCATGCCGCAGCTGTGGCAGATCGCCGCGGGAGAACCGGCACGCGATTACCGGGAACTCTTTCTCGAGCATGACCTGATGCTCATTGGCCCGGGCACCCCGGGACCCGCTCCAGGACCTGCCTACAAAGGTGCCGGCATGATGGGCGCCATCCATTCTTTCGCGACGGAGCCAAGCCCCGGAGACCCGGTCCTCATGCGCTTGGGACATGACGTCGTGGCGGTCGGCATCATTCCGGAGGAAGGAGGATACTCCTGGGAGGAGCACTACGATGATGTCCTCGGTTGGGATCTCCAACATACCCGCCGTGTCCAATGGGAGCCCGATCTCCTCGCGCAGTTCCCCGATTTGAAGAAAGTCTTCGCGACCCGCAAGCAGCAGCCAACCTTCACGCGTGTCCACGTCGTGGACAGTGCTCGCGTCCAGCAGCTTGCCTCCCGCTTCGTCGCGCGCGAACTCAAGCCACTGCCTACTGTCGGCCCCGTACTCAAGCGGGAGGAACTCGGGATCGAATTGTTCGCATCAGGCGTGGCGAATGACGTCGTGGATCGGCTCATCAATGTGCTCGAACAGGTGAAGCGCCTCTCGGCCTGGTACAAGGGAAAGTACGCAGGAGACCGGCCCACGGAACACGAGGTGGTCGCACACATCCTCGTCCCTCTCCTCCGAAGCCTGGGGTGGTCTGAGCAACTCCTGGGGGTTGAATGGAACCGAGTGGACGTCGCGGTGTTCGACCGCACGCCTACCACCCAAGAGAACTGCGTCGCGGTGTTCGAGGCGAAAGGATTGGGAGAGCCCCTCGACAGAGCATTTGAGCAGGCCCGAGTCTATGTCGAGCGACTGGATCTCACGCGATGCCGTCTCATCGTCACCGCGGATGGCGGCCGACTGATGGTATACCGACGCAACAATGATGGGTCCTGGCCTGAGCAGCCCTCCGGGTACCTGAACTGTTCGGCCCCCCGTGGAGCCCACCTGCTTCCGAAGCAGGCCAGCTCCATCCAGACGCTGGTCAGCTTGCTGCCGGGTCGGCTCGGTCACTGGTGAGCCGCATTCCCCACACCACTCTAGAAACCATACCGGCTGGACTGCGCCTGCCCCGATTTTGTGGCTCTCCCGCATTGTGTAGGGTGGCGCGCTAGCGTAGAGGTCATTCCGGAGGCGACCACGGCGACCTGGGATGTGGGAGCAGGATTCCGCGGGCCACTGATCGAGTTCCTTGAGGCACTGCTCGAGCACGAGAGGGTGTCAAAGAACTTGAGCAGCACGACCCGGCAAGACGCGCGGTAGGAAGAAGAAGAGAGGAAAGCGAGCCGAGAAATCCCCCCGACTCCACCGCTCTGCCGCCTCTCGGAACACCGCGACAAAGGTCCGGTACTGCTCGCGCAACTCCTTCAACGCATGGCGCGTGGAGGCATGCCCCAATGGCCGCAGACTGCGCTTGAGGCGCTCAGGCCAAGTATGCGGTGCTGTGCCCGCACGACCCGTGCCCCCAATGCAGGCGTACCCAATCCTCGGGCCTCGGCTTCCACCTCCTCCAGCAGGTCGCGCACCGCCCGCTGCCGCTCCTTCGCCCCGGCTCAGCGGACCTCCAGCTCCTTGAAGACGACCCCGTCCAGTTCCAGGCGGCGCACCGCGTCCACCATGCGCTCGTTGGCGATGATGAGCGTCGAGGCGTCGGCCAGCCGGAAGATGTCCACGTACTGCGGCAGTGAGGCGGCGTCGAGGCAATACGGGTCCGGGACGCCGTGGCCCATGGCGACACCACAGGTGGGGCACGGAGGATTCGGAGGCGGCAGGCAGTCCGGGTGGAATCGCCCATGGCTTTCGAGCTGGATGTCCCGCAACTCGGGAGCGTGTCTGGTGCGGAACCGCACCTGGGTGAGGCAGCCGGTCAGGCCGCGCACGCCCGCGCTCCGCAAGCGCTCCAGGGCCTCGCGGCGCATGCAGAGGGACCAGGGGTTCTGCATGATGAGCTGGCCGAAGTAGCCCAAGCCTGTTCCCTGGAGCGGGCCGAACGCTGCTCCCGATTCCAGTACGGCGTAGGGAGGCGCGAATGGACGCACGAGCTCGCGCCGCCGGATGAATTCCTCGCGCGGAACGGGCCAGGAATCCAGTAGCTTCTCCTGGTCCTCGGGCGGCAGAGCCGACAGGTCCACGCACGGGTATTGAGCCGATGTCCCTCCCTCTGGCTGCAAATCACAGACAGGGCAGGGTTCCACACCGGGCAGACTCCATTTGTGGGAAGCGTTCAGGTTGCCCGTGTAGCGTGGCGACGGGTCTCCATCCAATTCGTAGAATTTCATGTGGCCGGGTCTCGAACCCGAAGGTCAAGGAACGAGAAGCTGGGGTCCGGGTGCAGGCACTGGAGCGTAGTACGACCTGAGGGGACCTGCGATGTCGAAGCGCAGGGCCAGCTCGAAGGCCTTGCGGATCAGGACTTCCTTTGGCACGACTCCGGGACTGCTCCTCATGACCTGCCGCCACGCGGCGTTCCACGTACCTCCATTGGCACCGCGGTGAATGCGCAGGTGTACTTGTTCCGGGATGAGCATCGTCCACTCGTGGATGTTGATGCCACTGCGGTTGAGCCATGTCCTGAACTCCTGCGCCTGGGGAAAGAGGTGGTGCTTGATCAGCTTTCCTTCGAGCCGAGGGAAGGCCGGAAGGAAGCCCTGGCGGTAGCGGAAGTGGAAGGTCATCCGGGGTCGGGCGTCCTCCCGGAGCCCCGCGCGCCTCCAGTTGCGCTGGGTGCCAGGTGCGCGAAAAGGCGGGCGAGGGAATCGTGCCAGCTCCGCCCCCTGCGCAAGGGGCCCTCGCGTGAGCGCCTCCGGGTCCACGTCCTCGCAGTCGAAGACGGCGCACTCGCCCTCGTCACAGGCGAGCACGATGCACCGGTCGGCATCCGCATCGTCGCAGACGGTGGTGTCGTTGGGCTCGGTTGCCTCCCAGGTGCGTGGGGAGGTGGCGCACGCGGCCAGCAGCAGCGCGGAGAGGAACAGCGGCAGCAGGGTGCGAGGCCGGAGGGTTCGGGTCATGGGCGCCCCGAGGCTATGGTGTGCAACGGCAGGATGTCCTCCGAAAGGCCCGAAAGGTGTCAAACACCTCGTACGGGAGGCGGACCTGGGCGTGCGCACGGTGCGTCCCAGGGGGGACTCGCTGGTGGCGCGCAAGGTGGGGCAGCTCGCCTGGAGGCTCTACGCCAGTGCACGCTACCTGGAGCGTGCCGCACCCCTGCGCTCGGCGGAGGACCTGGCGGGCCATGCGCTGGTGGGCTTCGACGCGGTGCTCTCACGAATGCCGCAACTGCGCGTGCTGGAGGAATGGAAGGCGGGACGCTTCGTCTTTCGCAGCAAAGCGGCCATGGCCGCTGCGGGCGCGGTGGCCGCCCACCAGGGCGTGGCGGCGCTGCCGTGTGCGCTGGCCAGCCTCTACCCGGAGCTGCGGCCCGTACTCCCGGAGGTGGAGCTGCCCCTGGAGGACGTGTGGCTGGTGGCCTCGCGCGAGGCCCGGAAGGTGCCACGGGTGCGCGCGTTGATGGGATTCCTCGCCGAGCGCTTCGAGGAGTCCCGCTCCGTCATGCTGGGCGTGCGCGGATGCCGGCACCCGCCGTGGAGGATGTCATTCGCTGGCACGCGCCTTGGCGGCCTCGCCCGGCTGCCAACAGGGCATGTCAGGGGCCTGCGCTACACGGTGCGCCTCCCCATCGGAGGAATCACACCATGAATCGTGCCGTGCTTGCCCTCGCCGTGCTGCTCCCCACCCTGGTCCTCGCCGCCGAGCCGGCCGCCCCCGCGAAGGCGGCGCCCAAGGACTCGAAGTTCCTCGTCGACTACCTCACCCAGACCCAGAAGGACTTCCTCAAGTCCATCGATGGGCTCTCGGAGGCGCAGTGGAAGTTCAAGCCCGCGCCGGATCGCTGGTCGGTCGCGGAGGTGGCCGAGCACATCGCCCTGTCCGAGGAGATGTTCGGCGAGAACATCACGGGCAAGATCCTCAAGACGCCCGCCGCGACGGCCGAGCAGAAGGCCAAGACCCAGGGGCTCGAGGAGAAGATCCTCCAGGGCATTCCGGATCGGACCAACAAGTACAAGGCGCCCGAGAAGCTCCAGCCCGCGAGCAAGTTCGCCTCGGCCAAGGAGGCCGCCAAGGCCTTCAACGCCAGGCGCGAGGCGAGCATTACCCTGGTCAAGGGGACGCCGGAGAGCGAGCTGCGCAGCCACGTCAGCGGTCCGTCGCCCATAGGTGATCTGGATGCCTACCAGTGGATGCTCTTCATGGCCGCGCACTCCAAGCGGCACATCGCGCAGATCGAAGAGGTGAAGGCCGACCCGAACTTCCCGAAGAAGTAGGCCTCGGGCATGAAGCGGGCCCCCGCCGCGGAATTCGAGTTCCGCGGGGGGGCGGCGCGCGTGATGGGCGTCGATCTCTCCGAGGACATGGTGCCCTCGGCTCCGGTTACGCTGTTACCGCGGCGCGATCCGGCCGTAGGGTACGACCGAGCCTGCTCGCGAGCCACGCCATCGGAATATAGGCCACCAGGAGATCGAGCGCGATGAACCAGGTTGGCGCGGGAATCATGAACGACGCCGCGATGCCGCCAGCCAGGTTCAGCACACCGATGATGTAGGCGAACACCGAGCGATGACTCGCGGCGATGAGATGAGCCGTCAGTGCGCCAACGAGCGTGCCGAGCGCGTGCGCGAGAAACGGAAAGACGAAGTTCTTCGGCTGCATCAAGTGCGCCGACGACTTCAGGCTATTCATGTCGTTCATGTCCACGCCGGGCGGCAGCGCGAATACATGCGGTCCCGCGGTGACGAGCGACATGTTGACGATGCTTCCGAGCATGAACCCGGCAATAACGGCCAGGACATTCCGCAGGATGAGCTTCATAGGGGCGGGGTATAGCAGGAGACTTGCCGCGCCGGCCCAGGCGCACAAGCATACTTCCGCGCGTGGCAGCAGGTGTCCCTGCCTGCTGGCGTGCCGGTTCGAAGCGCGACGGAGACTCGACCTCTGTGCCTCTGCGACCTCTGTGTTCAACCGTCTTCCGGATTGGCCTGCGTGAGGTGTGCAGGCACAAGGTCGGTGAAAAAATCCAGGTCGGCGTGACCAGGACTCCTCGTGAAGAACACTCGGAAGGCGAATTCACGAGGAGTGTGTGCGCGTCCCTTCTAGGGTGTTCGGCCATCCCGACCAGGAGACACCCACGTCGACGCTTCCGTCCGCGTGGACCACACATATGAACTACAAGAACCTTGGATTGGCGGTCGTCGCGGCGCTCGGCATGAGCGCGTGCGGCGAGGATGCGGAGCCGAACCCCCAGCCGACCCCCGTGGAGCCGACGCGGGAGGACGTGGTGCACTAGCACATGGAGTCGCTGCGAGGCGACCCCGCGGCGCTCGGCGCCTTCCTGCTCGCCATGCCCAAGGGCGCGGATCTGCACAGCCACACCTCGGGCGCCATCACCACCGAGAACCTGCTCAAGTGGGGCGCCGAGGACGGCGCGTGCGTGAACACGACGACCTTCGTGGCCAGCAACCCGTGCGCGGCCGGAACGACGCCGCTGGCCAACGTCTGGGAGGATCCGGCCTTCTACGACGCCGTGCTGGGCGCCTGGTCCATGCATGACTACACGGGCTCGCTGCTGGAGGCGCACCAGCACTTCTTCGACGCCTTCGGCAAGTACGGCGCGGTACAGCTCGACTCGCGCAATGACGACAGCTACGCGGACATCCTCTCGCGCGCCGGCAAGCACCACCAGGTCTATGTGGAGCTGATGCAGGGGTTTGGCGCGAGCACCGGTGGCAGGCTCGCCGAGGGGCTTTTCACCACCTCGGACACCTGGGATGCGGCGACCCTGTTGGCCAGGCGCAAGCAGCTCATCGCGCTGCCCGACTTCCAGGCCTCGATCGACCGGCAGGCCGCCAGCATCGCGGCGACCCTGAAGGGCGCCCGGGAGCTGCTCAAGTGCGGCACCGCCGAGGCGGATCCAGGCTGTGACGTGGAGGTGCGGTTGCTCTCCTCGGCCAACCGCACGGCGGAGCGCGCGAACGTCTTCGGCCAGTGGGTGCACGCCTATGAGCTGGCCCAGCGCGTGCCCGAGCTCGTGGGTGTCAACCTCGTGTCCCCCGAGGAGAACGAGAAGTCGCTCGCGTACTACGACGACGAGATGTTCGCCCTGGGCACGCTGGATGACTTCAATGACAACACGGTCGGCCGCAAGACGGTCCACATCGCCCTGCACGCCGGCGAGCTCATCCCCGCCGTGCTCAAGGCCGAGGATCAGCAGCACCTGCGCTTCCACATCCGCAACGCCGTGGAGAAGGCCCACGCGGAGCGTATCGGCCACGGCGTGGATGTGCTGGGCGAGACGGCTGGCGATGGCGCCGCGGACCTCCTGCGAGACATGCACGACCTGAGTGTCATGGTGGAGATCTGCCTGACCTCCAACCGCGTCCTGCTCGGCGCCTCGGGCGCGCAACACCCGCTCGCCTCGTACCTGGAGAACAAGGTGCCGGTGGCGCTGGCGACCGATGACTCGGGCATCCTGCGCGGGGACATTTCCCAGGAGTACATCGCGGCCGCCACCGACCAGGGGCTCGACTACAAGACGCTCAAGCAGATGGCGCGCACCAGCCTGGAGTACGCCTTCGTGGAGGGCGGCAGCCTCTGGGCCAACCGCAATGACTTCACGGCCACGGTGAGGGCCTGTGCCCAGGATAAGCTCGGAGAGGCCGCTTCGTCGGCCAGCTGCAAGACCTACCTCGCCTCCCACAAGCGCGCCGCCCTCCAGTGGAAGATGGAGACGCAGTTCGCCACCTTCGAAAACCAGTTCGTGAAGTAGACCCAGGCGGCGCACCGCGTCCACCAGACGCTCGTTGGCGACGATGAGCGTCGAGGTGTCGGCCAGCCGGAAGAGGTCCACGTGCCGCGGCAGTGAGGCGGCATCGAGGCAATACGGGTCCGGGACGCCGTGGCCCATGGCGACACCACAGGTGGAGCACGGAGGATTCTGAAGCGGCAGGCAGTCCGGGTGGAATCGCCCATGGCTTTCGAGCTGGATGTCCCGCAACCCGTTTCCTCGCTACACCTTGAATCGAGCACATCTGCCCCCACCAGAGGTAGACGTCTACCACGGAGCGGGCTCTTGATGGTCAGGCCATCTTCTCGGGAGGCGCCTGGGGCGCGGCATGCGAGAATGCGGGAACGAAAGCCGTGTTGCTGAAGTGCATGCGCTCATGCCCGAACTCAAGATCGATGTCGGGGCCGGAACCAAGGGCCCGAGGTCCCTGTTCATCAAGCTCTTCACGGAGGCGGAACTCGCCGCGCTCTTCATCGATCAATACCGATCGGTTTGGACTGCACGCGCGCGGAAATTCATGAAGCAGGCCACGGCCATGGAGAAGGTCACCTGGGGTGGGAGGGCGTGTACGCTCATTCGCCATACCTCCGTGCCGGCCGCGGATTACGTGCGGCTCAAGAGCGTCCTCGCCACGACCATGGACTGCCTCGGCCAGTGTCCGTCTCTCACGTTGAGCGCCTATCCGATCGAGTTCCTCATCGATTCGACCCCTGGGAGCGCGGGCTACGTCATCCAAGACAAACGCGATGCACCGAAGAAGATCTCCGTCTTTCTCGGCTCCGATGTCTGGGGATTCCAGCGCACGAATACCCGAATCATCGCGAACTACCTCCATAAATACATCCGTTCCTCCAGCGAGGCGGAAAAGGCACGGAGGCGAACACTCGCCGCGGTGTTTCATGAATTCGGCCATGTCTTCCATCAGCTGACCGCACCTTCGCACTACTTCATGCTGGGAATTCTGGGGATCCTGCAAGGAAGGGGGCAGAGTGAGCTGAGGAAGGAGGAGCACCTCCACTCGATGTGGCGCATGTTCCCGGGCTTCCCCTCCGTGGCGTACATGAAGCAGTTCCATCGGGGGATCGAGCAGTACGCGCGCACACAAGTCTCTGGCTATGCCTCGGAGCGTGAACCCGAGATCGTCGCGGAGGTGTTCTCGGGGCTGATGATGGGAATCACCTTCGCACCAGACACGAAGACGCTGTACGAAGCCCTCGGTGGGCATGTCCCTGAAGACGTGATGCGCTACGAGACTCAAGAGGTGGCGAAGATCTCGGATTTGATTCATCACTGGTCGCTGCCATGACTCCTGAGAGTCAAACACCTCTGGACCTCGCGAGCGCCGCGTCAGCGGATGGAGCGATTGAGAGAGGAACGGGGTGAGCTTCCCTTCAGGAACGTGAGCACCTGGGTGAACGTCCTGCCCCCTTTGAGCACCATGAGGTGCTCGGGCCGCGAAGCCACCAGTACGACGATAGCCCTCCCTGGTGGGGCATCTGCTAGGGTGAACCGGCGAGGTCACCCCCACTGGCACTACCATCACCCCTTCTCCTGGCCCTCCTCACCCTCTCCCTGGCGGCGCCGGCGGCAGCGCAGACCCAGCCCTCCGCCCGTGAGCGGCAGGAGCGGCAAGTCGTCCTCCCCAACAACCCCAATGAGGCGGTACCGGAGGCGCGGGTGGCGGTGGGCGTGGCCACCTACCTGCGCTTCGACGCCCCCCTCGACAAGGCCTCGGTGGAGGTGGAAGGGCGGCCGGCGCGTTTCCGTTGGGTGGATGTGGGCGAGCGCCTCATCGCCGTGGAGCCCTCCGTCGATCTGGGCGCCGAGGAGAAGCTGGTGGTGCGGGTGCGCTACCGGGATGGCGCCTCCCCCGCGGTGGCCACGCTCGTGCTCGTCACCCACCCCACGCTGGTGGACAGGGAGGTGGAGGTGGTGCGCCGCCCGCGCACCCTGGAGGTATTGGAGGCGGCGCTGGCGGAGAAGGAAGCGGCGCTCGCCGCGTTGCAGGGCACGAGTGGGCCCGCCGGCTCGTCTTCTCCGGACGGCTCGACCGCGAGGGCGTGCAGGCCCGGCGCATCGTGAAGGTGCCCACTGACCCCCAGAGTGGGTTGAAGGTGCCGGAGGGAGATGCGTACCGCGCCGGCACCTGGGCGCTCACCGTCGTCCTCGCGCCCCTACCCGAGGCGCTCCCGCCTGGGTCTGGCCAGTCCGAGAAAGGAAGTCCGCCCGTGTCCACCACCGCCCCCTCCGCCTCCTCGAGTTTCCTCGCCGCCTGGCTGTGCGCTGTCGTCGGCATCGGCTGCCCCGGTGCCCAGGTGAAGCCCCCGGAGCCCGAGGACTGCCCCAGGGAGGCGACCGAGGCCATGGCGGAGCTGAAGCTTCGGAAGGGCAGCCCTCTTCGGGCCGTCGTGGACGTCAACCAGCCCGGCGACACCAGCGAGGCGGGCGTCTACCAGGACGGCCCCGTCATCGGACGCCTCACGGTGGGGGACGGCAACGTCCCCGAGGGGACGCTGCTCCACGGCCGCCTCTGGACGGGGTCCGGCATCTACTGGGACGGGGATGAGAAGTTCCCAGCCGTCACGGGCCGCTACACAGAGGCCGTGCTGCCCGATGGACGGAAGTACCCCGTGTGCATCGTGCTGGGAGACTGGGACGGGCGGGTGCCCAAGCACGAGGGCTCCAAGGAGGGGGCTGCCGTACTGAACCGCGAGTTGCCGGTGAGCGTCGTCCAGCGCTGGCCGTGAGGCCCGAGGCCCCGAAGAGGCGGCTCCGAACTCGAGCGACTACAGCCCGACGAATTCGCAGTCCCGGACGACGACGCTCATCAGCAGCCCGTCCACCCGCCCGCGGACGGTGACGCGCGCGCGCCTTGTCCCGGTACTCCCCGAGGAGGGTGCGGATGTCCACGGACCTGGCGGCCTCCGTGGGCCTGGCGCTCGCCCGGGCGGCGGAGGTGGGGCCGCCCTTGAACGCCGACACCACCCCGCCGCTGAGGAGCGTGGTGGCTGGACACGGCCTTTTGTGATACCCCTCTGCCCAGCCATTCGACGCTCCGATGGCGGCGCGACGCAACGTCGTGACCGTAGGGCGTCCTCGGATGGCGTTGGCCGCAGTGGCGTCGTCCGGGTTCCCACCCGTGCCGCTTCAGGAGACGCCTCCTCATGTCCGACGCCCAGCTCCCCGTCCTCGACTTCATTCTGAGCAACTACAAGAACTTCAACGCCCGCGCCACGCGCGACGCGCTCCTCGCCTACTGGCGCCACATCGCCGCGGGCGGCCGCATGTTCTGGGCCGTGGCCGGGGCCATGTCCTCCGCCCAGCTCGGCATCACCCTCGCCCCCGCCATCCGCGCCGGCCTCATCCACGGCCTCTCCGTCACCGGCGCCAACCTCGAGGAGTCACTCTTCCGGCTCGTCGCGCACCACAGCTACAGGGACTTTCCCGACTACCGGTACTTCACCCGTCAGGACGACACGAAGCTCCTCGCCGACCGGATGCGCCGGGTGACCGACACCAGCATCCCCGAGGACGAGGCGTTCCGCGCCGTCGAGAAGAGCATCGTGCCCATGTGGGAGCGCGCCACGGCTGGCGGCGAGCGCCGCTTCTGGCACGAGTACTTCTACGAGGTCATCCAGGCGATTCCTCCCACCTCCCACGAGGGCTCCCCCGACGAGTGCTGGCTGCTCGAGGCGGCGCGCGCGCGGCTGCCCCTCGTCGTGCCGGGCTACGAGGACTCCACCTTCGGCAACATCTTCGCGTCGTACGTGCGCTCAGGCGAGTGCCACGCCAGCATCGTCAAGTCCGGCATCGAGTACATGGCGGACTTCTACGACCGCTACCAGGAGCTCTCCACAGGAGAGGGCATCGGGTTCTTCCAGATCGGCGGTGGCATCGCCGGGGACTTCCCCATCTGCGTCGTGCCGTCCATCAAGTACGACCTCGCCCAGCCCGTGAAGCCGTGGGCGTACTTCTGCCAGGTCAGCGACTCGACCACCTCGTACGGCTCGTACTCCGGCGCCACGCCCAACGAGAAGATCACCTGGGACAAGCTCACCGAGACCACGCCCATGTTCGTCATCGAGTCGGATGCGACGATCGTCGTGCCGCTCGTGCTCCGGGCGCTGCTCGAGTGCAAGCGCCACCCCGCCGAGGCGGAGGCGCTCATCGCCCGGCACCAGGGCTCCCGCTAACCCACCGGCGAAGGGTGGGCCTGCTCCAGTTATCGGGGCAGGCTCACTCCGCCACTTCCGCGTGTCCAGCTCAGGGCACGGACTTGGGCAGGGGATTGGCTGCCTTGAACGTGTTGTAGCTGGTCATCAGGTTGCGGTAGTCGGGGATGTGGTTGGAGAACAGCGTTCCCAGCCCCTCGACGTCACGGCGCCAGTCGCGGTGCAGCTCGCAGGCGACACCGAACCACGTCATGAGCTGCGCGCCCGCCGCGGACATCCGGTCCCAGGCGGAGTGGCGCACGACCTCGTTGAACGTGCCGGAGGCATCCGTCACCACGAACACCTCGAAGTCCTCGGCGAGGGCCGACAGCGTCGGGAAGGCCACGCAGACTTCAGTCACGACGCCCGCGATGATGAGCTGCTTGCGGCCGGTGGCCTTCACCGCCTTGACGAAGTCCTCGTTGTCCCAGGCGTTGATCTGCCCGGGGCGAGGGATGAAGGGGGCATCCGGGAACTTCGCCTTGAGCTCGGGAATCAGCGGACCGTTGGGGCCCTGCTCGAAGCTGGTCGTCAGGATGGTGGGGAGCTTGAAGTAGGCGGCGAGGTCGGCCAGGGCGAGCACGTTGTTCTTGAACTGGTCCGGGTTGAAATCGCGGACCAGCGACAGCAGACCGGCCTGGTGGTCCACCAGCAACACCGCTGCGTTCTCCCTGTCGAGACGGCTGTAGGGCTTGCTCATTTCACTCTCTTGTCGTGGTTGTGGGTTCGCCGCCGTGGCGGCGTGTCGTGATGAGTTGATTCCTACCTGATGAGCGCAGCGCTCGAATCCCCCGCCTGGGGGACCCAGGGCTCCCCCTTCGATTCCGACCAGCCCCAACAGAAGTGCGCCGCTCTTACGACGAGCGGCGCACTCGGACTCGGGTCACGGCGTGTACAGCTCGACGGAGGACAGGGCTCCATCGGGGCCAGCAAAGCCACCCGAGATCAGCACCTTCCCCTTCGTCGGCAACAGGCTCGCCGTGTGCCACGCACGACCTTGGGTCATGCACCTGGCCGTATCCGCGGGCGTGCACGCCAACGTGGACCAGCGATCCTCGACAGGGTCGTAGCTCTCGGCGGTGTTGCGGTATTCGGTGGGTGTGCCGATGCTCTGGAAGATTCCTCCCAGGACGAGGATCCTCCCATCCGGGAGCTCGGTCGCCGTGTGACCCCGACGCCCATACGTCATGGTGGTGCCCGTGGAGCCACCCGCCGGGACCGTGGAGCCGTCATGACCATCACCGCCGGCACCATCGTCGACATCGAGATCGTTGGGATCGTACAGATCCGCGGAATTCAAGTCGTTGAACAGCGCATCCCGGCCACCCGTCACGAGCACCTTGCCAGTCGACAGCAACGTCGCCGTATGGCCCACGCGCGCGGTTGACAGGGGCGAGAGCGAGGTCAACGTGCCCTGCGAGGCCGACGTGTCTTTCGCGTAGAGCTCCACGCTGGCGATGTTGTTGTAGAAGCTGTTCCCCCCCATGATGACCACCCTGCCTTCCGACAGCAGCGTCGCCGTGTGACCGGAGCGAGGCGTCGCGAGGTGTATGTTCTCGAGCAACGTCCAGGTCCCAGACTCGATGTCGTAGATTTCCAAGGTGTCCGTGTCATCGCCATACGCCCGTCCGCCCACGACCAGCACCTCGTCTTCGTTGATCAGCGTCGCCGTATGACCCGCCCGGGCGCTGTTCATGGAGCTTGTCGGAGTCCATCTGGACCCTTCAGGACTCGTCGGGTCGTAGAGCTCGGCTGTATTGTCGGTGTAGCCGTCAGCCTCTCCACCCGAGATCAGCACCTGGCCAGTCGATAGAAGCGTCGCGGTATGATCATACCGGGCCGTGCTGAGCGAGCCGGCCGCGGTCCAGCAGCCGGTATCCGGATCGTACAGCTCCGCGCTGGAGAGGGGCGTGCCGCTACTGTCCACCCCTCCCACCACGAGCACCTTGCCATCCTCGAACACCGTCACCGTGTGATGGTGACGAGCGTTGTTCAGGGAACCGGGGGCGCCGCATTCCGCGAGCGTCTGCGTCTGCCGGAGGGAACCCAGGGGCCGGACCGCCTCTTCAGGCCGCGAGTTGCATCCGGACAGAGCCACGGAAACAAGGCACAACAGGATTTGTGATGTCTTGTGATACATGTTTTCCTCTGTTTGAAGAGCCAGCGCACGAGACGCACGATGGCGAAAGATGAGGGTGAGCGTCTGTTCAATCTCTGAGAAGGTGTGAATCCCTCTCAGCTTCAGTCACACTTCGTTTTGTGGTTCGAGTGGATTTTTTCTTTGAGATGACTTGTCACGTCCGCCCGTGGTGGATTTTTGGGTGGTTTGTGCCGGCGAAAGACTCATCCACCAGGGGCCGCCTCCTGGACGAAAAACCTAGAGTTGCCCGAGTGACTGATGCGTGACTGACGCCCCGGCTCGGAAGCATGCTGCGCCTTCGAGGAGTGATTCGAGGACGCATGGAGCACGACGACGAAACCGGGACGGGCTGGAGGTTGGAATTGCTCGGCGGCGCGCGCCTCGACGGACCGGGGGTACGGCTGGAGCGGTTGGAGCGAAAGACAGCCGCGCTCCTGGCCTATCTGGCGCTGCGAGGCGCCACGGCGCGCGCCCCGTTGGCCGAGCTGCTGTGGCCCGACTCCAAACGCGAGACGGGACGCAACAACCTGCGCCAGCTCCTGCGCCGTCTGAGGGAGGCCGCGGGCACCGGGCTGGTGGATACCTCGCAGGACACGCTGCGCCTCGTTCCCTGGCTCACCTGCGACGCGGCGCGGCTGGTGGAGGTCTTCTCCAGCGGACGCTACGCCGAGGTCGCGCGCCTGGAAGGAGAGCTCCTCCACGGCTACGCCTATGACGACTGCGACGAGCTGGGTGGCTGGGTGCGCGGCCAGCGCGACCACCTGCGCGAGCTGCGCCTGCGCGCCGGCGAGGAGGAGGCGGCGCGGCTCGAGCGCGAGGGCCAGCAGCGCGCCGCCCTGGAGTGGAACCTGCTCGTGCTGGAGAAGGAGCCCACCCGCGAGTCCGCATGGCGCCGCTCGATGCGCCTGCATTGCCTGCTCGGCGACCGCGCTTCCGCGCTGCGCGCCTACTCCCGCTGCTGCGCCGTGCTCGAGCACGAGCTGGGGATGTCCCCCATGGAAGAGACACAGGCGCTGGCACGGGACATCGAGAGCGGCGCCCCTGCGCTCCTCTCGGAACGGCCCGTGCGGCGGGAGCTGCCCCTCTCCGTCCTGCGTCCGCGCGTACTGGCCGGACGGGCGCGAGCGTGGGCACAGCTGGAGACGGCGTGGAAGGCACGCATCCCGGCCTTCGTCGTGGGCGAGCCGGGTCTGGGCAAGACACGGCTGCTCACCGAGTTCGCCGCCACCTGCGGCCGGCCCCTCCTCTTCTCCTCGCGGCCGGGGGACACCACCGTGCCCTTCGCCACCCACGCGCGCTTCTGGCGGCGGATGCTCGCGCAGCGGCCAGACGTGGTGCTGCCGGCCTGGGTCCGCCGCGAGCTGACGTGCATCCTCCCGGAGCTGGAGGACGGGAGCTTCACCTCCACCGGTGAAGTGGACAAGGTCCGCCTCTTCAGCGCCATGCTGGAGCTGCTGCGTCTCACGGGCGAGTCCTTTGGCTCGGTGGTCGCCGACGACCTCCAATACATGGACGCGGAGAGCTTCGAGGCCGTCTCCAACATGGTGTCCGCCGCCATGGACGCCGGGATGATGCAGCGGTTGCCCCACCTGGTGGCGGGCCTGCGCCGCGGCGAGGCCCCGCAGGCCGAGGCACTCATCCGCCGCATGGTGGAAGCCGGGCTGGCGGTACGCGTGGACCTGGAGCCGCTCTCCACGCCCGAGGTGGCCGAGTTGCTGGGCGGCGTGGACGTGCCCGAGGCCTCGGGACTCGCCGAGCCCCTGGCGCGCTTCACCGGGGGCAACCCCCTCTTCATCATCGAGACCCTCAAGAGTCTCATCGAATCCGGCGAGCTGACCCAGGGCCTGCCCCGAGCGCTCCCCCCTCCAGACCGGGTGGGTGCCATCCTCGAGCGCAGACTCGAACGGCTGTCCGCGGGGGCACTCCAGCTCGCGCGTACGTTGGCGGTGGCCCGGCAGCAGTTCTCGCTGGAGCTGGCCTCGCAGGTGCTGGACTCGCATCCCCTGTACATCACGCGGGGTTGGGAGGAATTGCTGGCCGCGCAGCTCGTGCGCGACCACTGGTTCACGCACGACCTGCTCTACGAGGCCGTGCTCCAACACCTCCCCGCTCCGGTGGGAGTGTGGTTGCACCGGCGCGTCGCGGAGCACCTCTCCACCCTGAAGGTTCCCGCCCCCCTCCTCGCCCACCACTGGCGGGAGGCGGGAGACGCCGCTCGGGCCGCGCTGTTCGACGAACGCGCGCGGCAGGAGGCGCTGGTCGTCCGCGGTTCCTGAGCTGAATGGAAGCGGTGGGCAGCGCCCCGCGCCATCCCCGCTGGCGAAATCTCAGGGAGAACGGGAACCGTGCAGCCAGACCGTGCGCTGGGGAGTCGTCGAGAAGGGCTGCTCGGTATGGAGTTGGCCCCCCACGAGCAGCGTCTGGCCCGAGGGCAGCGGCGTCACGGTCATCCCCCAGGGGAGGTCCGCCGGCAGGTGACCCACCAGGTGCCAGTTCGTCCTGTTCGGGTCGAACGCACGCATCCTCCAGTCCAAGGTGTCGGAGCTGAAGAGCATCAGGCCCGAGTGCAGTGGGCGGAGGGCGAAGCGAGAGGGATTGGCCGACGGCGGAGGGGTCGCGGCAATCCAGGTGTTCGTTTCGGGATGGTAGAGCTCCGCGCGCACGCCCCCCTGCGCAGGCTGCCGGTAGAGGCACAGCACCTGACCGGAGGAGAGCAGGGAGAGGGTCGTGTCGAGGGTCTTCTCCGTCGTCCTCAGGCCGCCCAGGATCGTCCAGGTGTTCGTGCCAGGGTTGTAGCTCCATGCGCCCGAGGTGGTGTCGGCGGGGGAGCCATTTCGACCGGGGATGGGGTGCGTGCCGATGGCCAGGACCTTGCCCGAGGGCAGAAGCAGGGCGTCGTCCAGGACGGCCTCGGAGGGGAGCGCGGCGGCTGGGCTCCAGGAGTTCGCCTCCGGGTCATAGAGCGCGTTGCGTGACTGTCCCGTCGACTCCACACCCAGCATGAGGACCTTTCCGGACGCGAGCAGGACGGAGCGCTTCACGCTCGCGAGCTCCCTCAGCTCCGAGGCCACCTTCCACGTGCCCGTCGAGGGCTCGTAGAGCTCCACCGCGGTGGCGGCTCGCGGCTCGGAGGCTCCTCCGGCTCCGGCCCAGAGCCCGCCGACGACGAGCACCTTCCCGGAGGGAAGCAGGTGGGCCTGGTGCTCGAAACGGGGTTGGCTCAGCGCTCCAGTGGGCGCCCAGGTCTCCGTCGAGGGCTCATACAACTCGGCGGAGGACTCCAGGACGGAGGGAACGGAGGCCACGGTCGGAGTCTGGGTGCTGACGAACTCGGACACGCCTCCCGCCACGAGCACCTTGCCCGAGGCGAGCCGCGTGGCCGTGTGGCCCACGCGGGGCCGGCTCATGGGCGCGCGCTCGTCCACCACACAGCGGAACAGCCCGGTCTCCTGGAAGTGGAACTCCGCGGACGCGGTCCGCCCCCTCTCGTCGGTGAGCGTCGCCGTCACGACCGGCATCGGAGCGCCCTTCGGGATGCAGTTGGGGGCCTTCCAGTCGGCGGTGGCGGGAGAGTCGGCATGACGCTTCGTCACGGTGCCGAGCGTGGTCGTCCATTGGATGGTGAAGGGCGCTCCGACTTCATAGGAGACGCTCAGCGTCACGTCCTCTCCACCGGACAGCTCGGTCGTGGACCGGTAGCTGGCGCTGAGGGTTGGCTCCTGGGGCGACCCGCATCCCGTGGTGAGTGTGAGCACTCCCGCCAGCCACAGCGCGGGCGCGGCTGACCATTCCTGCGACTTCCTCATGGGTTTTCCCCCTCTTCATGGCCAGGCCGCTGCGTGCGGACCCGGACTCGCATGGTCGACCACTCTTGAACCACGCACTGCTTCCCTGATGGCAGAGGGGGTGAGCTGTCCACTCAATTCAACGCAGTCATAATATTGCGGATTGATATGGGGATTGGATTCTTGGAAATCGAAGCTCGGTAATCCGAGAAGGTGTCCACCGAGAAGGTGTCAAAGGACTCGAACGGCTCCCTGGGCCCCGAGAAGGTGTCAAAGGACTCGAACGGCTCCCTGGGCCCCGGCGAGGTGTCGGAACGAGTTCTTTGACACCTTCTCCGGGGCGACCGGAGGCGTCAGCACCCGATGAGACCGTCGAGCAGGCGCTTCGCGAGGGCCGTCACGGTATCGCGGCGGGTCCCGTCGAGCCGCTCCCACCCGAGGAAAGCCAGCGACACGGGCTCTATCGTCGTGAAGGCGGAGAGCGAGGTGATCAGCATCACCGCGCCCGCGCGCTCCTCCTCCCTCCCGGGGCGGCGCTGGCGAGCGATGGCCAGCAGGTCGGCGACGAGGCCGATGCCGGGGCTCCACAGCCCCTCGAACAGCAACGCATAGCCCGGGCCCTGCTCGCTCATCTCGCGCAGCACGAAATCGGTGGTGAGCCGTTGCTCCGCATCGGCGGTGATCGCCTTGACGAGCGCGTCGAGGATACGGTCGAGCCAGTCCCGCGCTTCCGTGGCCGAGAGCGAACCCTTGTTCGCTGCCTCGCGAGCGGCGCTCACCAGCGGCAACAGCCGGCGACTGTACTGTTCAACGATCGCCTGCGCGCAAGCGCGGTGCAGCCCCTCCTTGTTGCCGAAGTGGTAGGCGATCACCGGGAGCGTGACCCCCGCCTCGGCGGCGATCATCCGGGTGGTAGCGCCCGCGAAGCCCTCACGAGCAAAACAGCGCATGCCCGCCTCGAGGATCCGGGCCCTGGTCATCTCCGTCGGCGTCAGGCGGCTTTTGGTCTCGAGGCTCATGGTCAGCCATATAGGCAGGGAGGAGCCTGTTTCGGTAGCGCACACTCCTGGCGGGTTTCTCCTCGGGCGAGGAGGCGGAACGTCCTCACGACCGCAACAGGCGCTCAGGCTGTTGCGGCGGCTCCTATCAGTTGATATACGGAATATATCAACTGATAGGGGCAACGATATGGCTTTACGAAATCCGGTACCGGCGGAGCGCGAAGCAGCGCCGGCGCAGGCGGCGAAGGGGGCGGCCGCGCGCGAGTGGAAGATCGACTATCTGTCCCCCGCCGGAGAGCCTTCGTTGGTCCCGCCGGACTCGGTGCAGTGGCGGGTCTACCGCAACCCGATCGTCATGGGCATCGGCGGAGTGGCCGCCGTTCTGCTCGAGTTCGCCGACCCGCGGATCCGCAGCGGGGTATGGGACCATTCGGTCTACAAGGTGGACCCGATTGGACGCTCGCGACGTACTGGGCTCGCGGCGATGGTTGGCGTGTATGGCCCCGCCTCGGTGGCGCGCAAGGTGATCTCCGGCGTCACGAAGATGCACGCGCGCGTGTCGGGTGAGACGCCCAACGGTCAGTCGTACCGTGCGCTCGACCCGGTGCTGCTCAATTGGGTCTTCGCGACTGCCCTCTTCGGCTTCTTCAAGGCCTACCACACGTTCGTTCGTCCGCTCTCGCCGGATGATCAGGTGCGCTTTTTCAGGGAAGGAAAGCCGGTCGGCGAGCTCTACGGCGTCACGCACTGTGTCGGGTCGGAAGCCGAGTTCGTCGCGATGATGGAAGAGCTGCAGCCAGGTTTCGAGCCGCACCCGATCAACCTCGAGTTTCTGAACATCATCGAATCGGGCCGTTCGGCGCCTTCCTTGCCGCGCTTCTTGCACCGCGCGATGGCCCGCGGCGCGGTCGCGATCCTCCCGCCGGTGGTCCGGAAGAAGCTGGAGCTCGGTGCGGAATGGGACCTGACCGCGCTCGACCGTCTGGCGCTGACCTCCGCCGGCCGGCTCGCTGACCACTGGCGCGACCGCAACTCTCCAGCCTGGCAGGCGGCGCTGCGTCACGGTCTGCCAGGCGACTTCGCCTGGCGATCGCCGTCGATGCAGAGAAGCCTGGGCTAGGACGACTCCTCCACCCCGACGTTGCTGGAGGCCCGGTCGTACACGGCCACGTCGAGCAATCCTTCCTCCCTGGCCACCAGGACCGGCACCAGCATCTGGCCGGTGACGTTGGTCAACGTGCGCATCATGTCCAGGATGCGATCGATGGCGAGCAGGTAGCCCAGCCCCTCCAGGGGCAGCCCGGCGGAGCTGAGCACCACCGTGGCCATCACCACCGCCGTCCCCGGCACGCCCGCGGTGCCGAAGCTGCCGAGCACCGAGGCCAGCAGGATGATGAAGTACTGCGACGCCGACAACTCCAGGCCGAAGTACTGCGCGACGAAGAGGGAGGCGAGGGCCGGGTAGATGGCGCCGCAGCCGTCCATCTTGATGCTGGCGCCCAGCGGCACCGCGAAGGCCGCGTAGTCGCGGTTCACCCCGAGGTTGTGCGTGACGCTGCGCAGGGCCACGGGCATGGACGCGAAGCTGGACGAGCTGACGAAGGCCACCTGCATCCCGGGCGCCGCGCCCCGGAAGAAGCGCAGCGGATTGAGCCCGTGCGCCAGCAGCAGGCCTCCATAGACGAACACGATGTGCAGCGCGCAGGCCACGTACAACGCGAGCACGAACCGGCCCAGCGGCAGCAGTCGCTCGAAGCCGTAGGTGCCCACCAGGGCGGCGATGAGCCCGAAGGTCCCGAGCGGGGTCAGCTCCAGCACGAAGCGGGTGACCTGGATCATCGCCTCGCTGGCCTCGCCCACCAGCGCGCGCAGCCTCGCCGTCTTCTCGCCCAGCTTGACCAGCGCGAAGCCCAGCAGTCCGGCGAAGAAGATGACCTGGAGGATCTTCCCCTCCGCCAAGGCGGCGAAGGGATTGGTCGGTACCACGCCCAGCAGCACCTGCACCGGCCCCGGTACCTCGCGCGGCTTGTAGCCCTCGGCCATCAGCAGCGTGCCCACGCCGAGCCCCGGGCGAAGCAAGGCGGCGGTGCCCAGACCCACGCCCACCGCCAGTGCCGCGGTCACGGCGAACCACAGGAACGTCTTGCCGCCCAGCGCCGCCACGCTCTTCTGCCCGTGCAGCGCCGACACCGCATGGATGACCGCGAAGAACACCAGCGGCGTGGCGATCATCCGGATGAGGTTGACGTACAGCGTGCCCAGCGGCTGCAACCAGGGCCCCGCCGCTTCACCCATTCCCCAGCCGGCCAGCGCGCCGAGCACGAAACCGCCCAGCACGCGCTGCCAGAACGGAATGCGGAACCACCAGGACAGCAGCTTCATGTGCGCTGTCTAAGAGCGCCATCACCCGTTGTCAATGCGCACCCCCCGCGGGTCAGCACCGCAACCGGCCCGAGGTGGGAGGCAGATGGGCTCCCAACCGGGCCAGCCCATCTACCAGACACATGGCCGCAAGCTGATGGGCGGCTGGGCTGAGCTGCCCCAGCACCTCCGGGATTACGCGACTCGTGGACAGCGGGCAGCACGGCCTCTCCACCCCTCTGCACTGCCCACCTCCCTCCACACAGCCCCTCTCCGTTGGCTTTGGGCATTCAGATGCAACACAGTTGCATCAACAGGGGCACAGCGCTACAAGGAGCGCCACCATGCCCAAGGTTGATCGACCCCTCATCCACTCGGAGTCCCCCTCGGGGACCGGACACCGGGACACGACGACGAAGAACGAGCGCGCCGCGCGGGGGGAGGGCACGCCGTGAGGGATGGACGCCTGCCAGTCACCGTGCTCTCGGGCTTCCTGGGCGCGGGGAAGACGACGCTTCTCAACCACGTGCTCAACAACCGGGAGGGCCGCCGGGTCGCCGTCATCGTCAATGACATGAGCGAGGTGAACATCGACGCCCGGCTGGTGAAGGGTGGAGCCTCGCTGTCGCGCGTGGACGAGAAGTTGGTGGAGATGAGCAACGGCTGCATCTGCTGCACCCTGCGCGAGGATCTGCTGGTGGAGGTGGGCAGGCTGGCACGCGAGGGCCGTTTCGATCACCTGCTCATCGAGTCCACCGGCATCGCCGAGCCCATGCCGGTGGCGGAGACGTTCACCTTCGCGGACGAGCAGGGCCGGAGCCTGTCGGATGTGGCCCGGCTGGACACCCTGGTGACGGTGGTGGACGCCTTCAACTTCTTGAAGGACTGGGATGACACCGAGGAGCTGCGGGAGCGGGGAATCGCCGCGGGCGAGGAGGACGAGCGCACGGTGGTGGACCTGCTGGTGGAGCAGGTGGAGTTCGCGGACGTGCTGGTGCTGAACAAGACGGACCTGGTGTCACCCGAGCAGGTGGGGGAGCTGGAGTCCATCCTCTGCCTGCTCAACCCGGGCGCGCGGATCGTTCGCGCGGAGCGCGGCCGGGTTGCGCTGTCCGAGGTATTGGAGACGGGACTCTTCGATCTGGAGAAGGCCCAGCGCGCCCCCGGCTGGCTGCGAACGCTGCGCGGCGAGGCCTTTCCCGAGACCGAGGAGTATGGAATCGAGAGCTTCGTCTTCCGGGCCCGTCGACCCTTCCATCCGGGGCGTCTCTGGGAGTTCATCCATGGAAGCTGGAAGGGTGTGCTGCGCTCCAAGGGGTTCTTCTGGCTGGCCACGCGCATGGATGTGACGGGGATATGGGCCCAGGCGGGTGGGGCCTGCTCCTTCGAGCCCGCGGGGCTGTGGTGGGACGCCGTGCCCCGGGAGGAGTGGCCCGAGGAACCCGAGGCCCGCGCCGAGCTCGAACAGGAGATGCGGGCGCCCTGGGGGGACAGGCGCCAGGAGATCGTCTTCATCACCCGCCAGGTGGACCAGACGCTGCTGCGCGAGGCGCTCGAGGAGTGCCTGCTCACCGACGAGGAGATTGCCCCGGGCCCCGAGGGATGGAGCCAGCTCGAGGATCCCTTCCCGCCCTGGGTGAGGGTGCACGAGGCAGAGGATGAGCCGTCCGCCGGGGAGACGGCCTGAGCCGCTCTACATCCTCCTCACCTGGTGACGCTCCAAGCCCCAGAATCCTCGTGGTTTCCGGGGCGGTCACTGGCCGACGGTCAGGCGTCGGAACCGAAGCGGCGCAGATGCAGGAGGGGGAACGGGCGGCCGGCGTCGTCCGTCTCCGAGCGGCCGATGACCTCGAAGCCGAGACGGGCGTAGAAGGCCCGCGCACCGGGGTTCTGCTCGTTGACGTCCACCGTCACCACCGGATGCAGGGCCGCGGCACGCTCGACCAGCGACCGCCCGAGTCCCCGGCCGTGAGCGTCCGGATGCACGAACAGGCTGTCGATCTTGCTCCCCGTCATGCCGAGAAAGGCATGCACGGTCCCCTGCCCGTCCACGGCCAGCTCGAACGGCGCGACGGACACGTAGGCCCGGACCCGCGGCAGCAGGTCATCGACGTCGGCCTCGGCCAGGAAGTGGTGGGTGGCGCGCACAGCCGCCTCCCAGATCTCCAGCAAACGGGCCGAGTCCGCGGGCGTCGAGGGGCGAAAGGTCGGGCGAGTCATATGGGTCGGCTCCAGCCAGCAGGGTGACCGCGAAGCGGGGTCGCGAGCACCGCGGCGGCGGTCGAAAGGCTCTCCAGCTTGTAACACATCGGAGCTGATGGAGGCCGGAGGCGGGTGTCGGGCTGAATGGCCTCATGCAACCGCGCCCCTTGGGGTAGCGGGTGATGGACCAAACGCGACACGCGCTGCGACAGCCCCAGCGTCAGTACACACCAATCAGGTGGATCTGCACCCGGGGGTTGCCCAGGTACTCCTCGAGACGCCAGCGGGTGCGCATCCCGTCGTCACGGATGCCCACGCCTTCGCCCTCGGGCGACTCCGCCCGGGCGAGGGCGTCTCGCAGTTGGGACATTGCCCACGCGTCGAAGGTCGGGTCTCCCGAGCCCACAATCACCTCCAGGTCCAGGAGCTTCCCGTCGCGGGCCTGCCGGACCTCGATGATGGCGGCGAGCGCGAGGATGGGCTTGGTGACATCCACCATGAACATGTTCGCCGCGCGGCCGGCCTCCACCGCCGCCTGGAAGCGGTTGCCCTGCTCCAGGCGGTGGTCGCGCTCCTTGGGAGCATAGGGACTGCCCGTCTTGCCGAAGCGCTGGATGGCCTCCACCTGCTCGCGCGTCATCCCTGACGCCAGCACCTTCAGGTCCGGCGACGGCGGGTTCACCAGCTTCTTCGAGAAGTCCTTCTGCAACTGCGCGAAATACGGATGGGGAGCCCCGCTCGTCGCTCGCGCCGACGCCAGCGAGTCCTGGGCCCACCCATCCACGCGCACGCGCGCCTCCTCCGCCTCCCGCGCCGCGATGGCCTTCGGATCAGGCTCGGAGCCGGGCACGTCGCGCAGGGTCCGCCCGGTGGAAGGAGGCTCCCCCGTCAGCGACATGCCCTCCCCGAGCATGCCCTCCGGCACCAGCACCAGCCGCTCCGGCGTCGCCCGCGGCACGTCATCCTTCAGGGACTCCGCAGCCGGAGACTCAGCCGAGGCCTCGGATTTCGACGCCTCCGTCCTGGGTCGCAGGGTGGACGCCTGGGACTTCGGTTCCTCCGCTCCTGGTCGCGCAGGTCGCTCCGCGCGGCGCGCCGGTGGAGCGCTCGTCCGTTCGGGCGGCCGCACCGCGGGGGCGGGAGGGGTCCTGGGCTTCTCGGGTGGATAGCGCACCTCCAGTTCCACGGCCTGTCGCGCCACATGCCTTGGCGCATAGACGGACGGCACCCGCGACAGCGCGAAGAAGAGCGCTGCGTGCAGGAGCACCGAGAGCAGGAGTGTGAGGCCCAGCCGGGAGCGCCGCGACACGGTCCTCAGCTTGCCTCGCGGAGCCACAGGCGGGAAGCGCCCCGAGGGCCGGGTGTCCACTGCCCCGGGTCAGGTGTCAAAGAATGCGCGCGACGAGGCCCGGCACGACACGCGGCGGGAAAGAGAAGAGAGGAAAACGGGCCGAGAAATCTCCCCGTTTCCACCGAGCAGCCGCCTCGCGGAACGCCGCGACGAAAGCACGGTACTGTTCCCGTAACTCCCTCAGGGCCTGGGGCAAGGACGCATGCCCCAACGGCCTCGGGCTGCGCTTGAGGCGCTCAGGCCGGGTATGTGGATGCTGCGCCTGTACGGCCCGTGCCCCCAGGACCGGCTTGCCCCGTGCTCGGGCCTCGGCCTCCACCTCCTCCAACAGGCCCCGTACTGCACGCCGCCTCTCCTCCTCCCCCAGTCCTTTCCAGCACGGCAACGGTGCCACTTCCAGTTCCACGGGCTCTCCCCACTGCTCGGCGAAGCGCCCCTCCCTCGCCGCCATGTCCTCGCTCCTCCTCTTGCTCCAGCGCTTCGTCCAGTTGAACCACTGGAAGCGCCGCCTCGCTGGTCCCAGCAGCTGCGGCAGGCATGTGAGGCCTGGCCACTCGGCACTCCTCTCCACCAGCCCTTCTTTCACTCCATGGGCGAGCACGTAACGCAGCCGTCCCACCAACGCCGCGTCGTCCAGCACCGGCTCCGCTGAATAGCGCCTCTCCCAGAAGCTCCCACTCCACTCCACCAGCCTCCCCACCTTCCTGGACAGGTTGGCGCGCAGGTACTGCATGAAAGAGGCGAGTGCCGCCCCCTTCGTCCATACCAACAGGTGGAAGTGATTGGAGGCGAAGGTGAAGGCGTGCAGCCGCACCTGGCCGCCGCTCTGCTGGACGGCTCGCGCCAGCACTCCGCCTACCACCTCGTTCATCTCCTGGCTGGGCCTCAGCAACAGCCGTCCCTGAAAGCACCTGGACGTGACGAAATAGAAGCCCTCCTCCTGGAACATTCTCAGCGGCCAACCCATCCCCCTCCCCCGCGTGCGGTGCTCGAGGCCGAATGCACCCAGCGGGCCAGCCCTCAAGTCCTTGGAAAGACGAGGGGACCGGGAGTCTCACCCGTCCAGGTCGTGGCCCCTCCGTCTCTCAGTTCTGCTTGTCGAGTTCTTTGACACCAAGCCCCGCCCGACCGGCTCAGGCCGCCACCGCGCTCACGAGCAGATACTCCGCCTCCAGCCGAACCGGCCCGCCATCGGGCGACGCCATGCGCTCGAGGGCCGCGAACATCTCCCTGGCGCGCTCCCCCGCCATGTGTCCCAGTGCCACGTGGACGGGGGAGTGCTTCTCGAGGAACGCCGTCATCTGAGCGGGTGAATCGAAGTGCCAGGGCAACGTGCGCTGCTGGACCTCGACGCGGGTGAAGCCCTCGGCCAGCCAGGAGCGCACCTGGGCTTCCCTGCCCCAAGCGAGCGGGTCTGGCCCTTCCGTGGGCGAGGGCGGCAGGAAGGGGCGCAGGGCGTCGTTCATCCGCGCCATGACCCCATCATTCGTCCAGGCCGTCAGCGCGAGCACGCCTCCGGGCACGAGCACCCGGCGCAACTGGGCCAGGGCCACTTCCGGCCTTGGCACGAAGATGACTCCGAAGGCGGAGAGGGCCACGTCGAAACCGCTATCGGGCAGGGGCAGCTCCTCGGCGTTGGCCTCGAGCCATTCCACTCGCGGCCCCGTCCGCTCCCGTCCGAGTTGCACCATCCGGGGCGACAGGTCGCACGCCGTCACCCGCGCGCCCCGCTCGGCGGCGAGCCAGGCCGCGTTGCCCGTGCCGGCGGCCACGTCGAGCACCCGCCGCCCCGCAACCGGCTCCACCCGCTCGAGCAGGGCTTGTGAGGCGGGCATGAGTCGTCCGGCCAATCCCGTGTAGTCCCCGAGACCCCACATCTGCCGGGTCCCTTCCGTGCGCGCGTCAGTCGTTCCCATGCGCGTGACTGTATACTGCGAGAGGGTGTCAAAGAACTTGAGCAGCACGACTCGGCAAGACGCGCGGTGGGAAGGAGAAGAGAGGAAAGCAAGCCGAGAAATCCTCCTGCCTCCACCGCTCCGCTGCCTCTCGGAACACCACGACAAAGGCCCGGTACTGCTCGCATAGCTCCTTCACCGCCTGGTGCGTGGATGCATGTCCCAATGGCCGCCGGCTGCGCTTGAGGTGCTCGGGCCGGGTATGCTGGCTCGGCCCATTCCTTGGCGAAGCACCCCTCCGCCGCCATGTCCTCGCTTCCCCGTTTGCTCCAGCGCTTCGTCCTCGGAAAGACTTGGAGGCCACGAGATTCACCCGTCCACGCCGAGTCTCGTCCGTCTTCGAGTCCCGCGTTTCGAGTTCTTTGACACCACCTCGGTCTTCGAGTCCCGCGTTTCGAGTTCTTTGACACCACCTCGCGCGTTTCGAGTTCTTTGACACCACCTCGCGCCACCTCGCCTCGGGGGTGGCGCCCTCCCCGGGGACCAGGCGCACGGGCGAGCCATCGACACACTGAACAAGCGGCAATGCCCTTCCATGTCCGCCCGCTCACAGCGGGGGAACGCCTCTTTCCGAGCGTTGTTATGTCCGTCTGATGGGGCCGTCTTCCCCATCTGATGGGGAGCCATTATCTCCACTCCCGGGAGAGGAATAGCGCCGTGAACCGCGAGACGCATCGGCCAACGTCCCCGCATGCCTCGCTGGCGGACGTGCTGGAGGCCCGGCGTGACGACATCATCCACCACTGGGTGGAGCGGCTGAGCGAGGAGCTGGCCCCGGCGCCCCGCCCCCAGGGCTTGCTGGAGGACCACATCGGCGGCTACCTCCAGGAGCTGACCACGGTGCTCCACCAGGCCAGACGGGAGGGAGCCGCCGCGGTACCGGAGCGCAGCGCCGAGGCCCGCGAGCACGGCCGCCAGCGCCTGCGCATCGGTTTCGATCTGACGGTGCTGGTGCGCGAGTACGACGTGCTGCACGAGTGCATCCTCGACTCGGTGGAGGACACGGGCACGCGCGTCACCCTGGCCGAGCACCGGGCGCTCACCTCCTTCATCATCCAAGGCATCGCCGAGGCGGCGGACGAGCACACCCGCGCGCAGCGGCTCAACGAGGCGCGGCTCCAGGCGCTGTTGGACCATGCCCCCGTCTCCATCTACGCCAAGGACATCGAGGGACGCTACTTCATCTCCAACCGGCACCAGCAGGAGGTGCTGGGGCTCTCGCGCGAGCAGATCCTCGGCAAGGACACCTCCGAGCTCTTCCCCGGGCAGAACGTCGACGCGCTCCGGGCCCATGACGCCCAGGTCCTGGCCGGCCACACCTGCATCGCCGAGGAAGTGGTGAATCTCTCCTCGGGGCCGCGCACGTACCTGTCCGTGAAGTTTCCCCTGCCGGGGGACGAGGGCACTCCCGCGGCCATCGGCGGCATCTCCACGGACATCACCGAGCGCAAGGAGGCCGAGGCCGCCCGGGCCCGGTTGCTGCGCGAGTCCGAAGCCCAACGCGAGCGCCTGGGCTCACTCTTCCAGCATTCCCCGGCCATGACCTTCGTGCTGCAGGGACCCGAGCTCGTCCTCACCCTGGCCAATCCCCTCATCGTCCGGCGCCTGCGCGGCCGGGAGCTGGTGGGCAAGCCCCTGCGCGAGGCCATTCCGGAGCTCGTGGAGCAGGGCTACGGCGAGCTGCTCGACAACGTCTACCGCACGGGCAAGCCGGCCATGGGCAACGAGGCCCCGGTGTGGGTGACCCCACCCGAGGGAGGGCAACCCGAGGAGGCCTTCTTCAACTACGTCTACACGCCGACCCATGGACCGGACGGCCAGGTGGACGGCGTCTTCGTGCACGTGGTGGAGGTGACGGAGTTGGTGCGCGAGCGCCGCAAGGCGGAAGAGGCGCTGGTGCTGCTGGACACCCTGCTCAACACCGCCCCGGTGGGGCTGGCCTTCCTCGACCGCGACCTGCGCTTCGTGCGCGTCAACCAGATGACGGCCAACGTCTACGGCCGTCCCATCGAGCAGATGCTGGGCCATGACCTGGACGAGCTCGCGCCCTCCGTGTCCCCCCGGCTCACGCCCATCCGCCGTCAGGTGCTGGAAACGGGGCAGCCGGTCTTCGGCCAGGAGGTGACGGGCCCCGCCCCCGGGACGGGCGGGGAGGTCCGCCACTGGCTCCTCAACCACTCCCCGGTGCGCAACCGGGCCGGCGAGGTCATCCTCGTGGCCACCGCGGCGCTGGACATCACGGAGCGCAAGCGCGCCGAGAGTGCGACCGAGGAGCGCTTCCGCCTGCTGGTGGAGGGCGTGGAGGACTACGCCATCTTCATGCTCGACCCCGAGGGCCGGGTGACGAGCTGGAATCCGGGAGCCGAGCGCATCAAGGGTTGGAAGGCGCCGGAGGTCCTCGGCCACTCCATCTCCCTCTTCTACCTCCCCGGGGACGTGGTGGCCGGGGTTCCCGAGGAGACCCTGCGGCTCGCCGCCACCGAGGGGCAGTACCGCGCGGAGGTGCCCCTCTTGCGCAAGGACGGCAGCCGGTTCTGGGCGGACATCCTGCTCACCGCCCTGCGCGACGAGCGGGGAGTCCCGCGAGGCTTCGCCATGATCACCCGCGACATCTCACCGCGGAGGCAGGCCGAGGAGGTGCTGCGCGCGACGACCCAGCGGCTGGAGGCCATCCTGGAGACGGCGGTGGATGGAATCCTCACCATCGACGAGTGGGGCCGCATCCAGAGCATCAACCCGGCCACCGTGCGTATCTTCGGCCATCCCCCCGAGCAACTGCTCGGCCGCGACATCCGCCACCTGGTGCCCGAGCCCTTCTCGAGCGGCAGTCTCCAACCGGGGGCGCGCAAGGCGCTGGACTGCGGGCGCGAGGTGCGGGGCCGGCGCGAGGATGGGAGCCACTTCCCCCTGGAGCTCTCCGTCAGCGAGACCCGCCTGTCACAGGGACGCTTCTTCACCTGCATCGTGCGCGACATCACCGCGCGCAAGCGCGCCGAGGAGGCGCAGGCCCTGTTCGTCCGGGTGGGCACGCTGCTGTCCCAGTCGCTCGACGTCCACACCACCCTCGAGAGTCTCGCCTCGCTCGTGGTGTCCCATCTGGCCGACTACTGCGTCCTGTTCCTGCTGGGGGAGGACGGGCAGCTGCGCCGGCTGGAGCTCGCGGCCCGGGACCCGGAGATGCAAGCGCTCATCCACCGCGCACAGCCAGTCCCAACCCAGGTCTCGAGTGCCAGCCCCGTGGCCCGGGCCCTGGAGGGCGGCGTGCCCCAGGCCCTGCCGAAGGTCACCCCCGAGTGGATGGATGCCATCGCCAGCAACGCGGAGCACCGGGCCCTCCTGGAGGGGCTTGCCCCGAAATCCGCGCTCATGGTGCCCCTGGTGGCCAGGGGGCGGAAGCTCGGCGTCATCGCCTTCGCCTGGACCCAGTTCCGCCCCACGTGCGCCACAACGGACCAGGAGGTGGCCCTGGGCGTGGCCGATCGCGCGGCCATGGCGCTCGACAACGCGCGGCTCTACCAGGAGGCCCAGGAGGCCATCCGGGTGCGCGAGGACGTGGTGGCCATCGTCAGCCACGACCTGCGCACTCCCCTCAACGCCATCAGCCTGTCGGCCACGAGCCTGCTCAAGCGCGGCAACCTGGAAGCGCACACCGCCAAGGCCACCCACCGGATCCGCGCGGCGGCGGATCGGGCCAGCCGGATGATTCGGGACCTGCTCGACTTCAACCAGGCACGCATGCGGGGCATCCCCGCCCACCGCGGGCCCCTGGACTTCCACGAGCAGGTCCTACGGGTGGTGAAGGAGGTGCGGCTCGCCCATCCAGACAGGCACATCGCGTTCCACTCCAGCGGAGAGGGCTGGGGCGAGTGGGATGGGGACCGGCTGGCCCAGGTGGTGACGAACCTCGTGGGCAATGCGCTCCAGCACGGCCCGGCGGGCTCGCCCGTGCGGGTATCCACCCGGAGCGAGGATTCGAGCGTCCTGCTCGAGGTGCACAACGAGAACGTGGGTCGCGCCATCCCACCGGAGGTGCTGGCGAAGCTCTTCGAGCCCTACCGGCGGGGGCCCGAGGCCGGGGCGGGACAGGGCAGCCTCGGCCTGGGGCTCTTCATCACCCGGCAGATCGTCCTCGCGCATGGCGGGAGCATCGACGTGCGCTCCACGCCCGAGGAGGGAACCACCTTCACCGTGCGCCTGCCGCGGCACTCGGGAAGGGTGTCAGACACTTCGTACGACACTTCGTACGGCTCGGAGGAATGACTCCAACAGGAGTGGCGCTCACGGTTCCAGCACGTTGTTCCAGGCCGCATCCCCCGCGACCCACTGTATGACCCAATCATTGAGCGCCACACCGGTGGTGCTGGTGAAGGTCTCGAGTCCGCCCAGGAAGGTGTGTTGCGTCCCCCGCTTCAGGAAGTACCGCGTGTTGGCCCGCCCGTCGTAGGACGACGAGAGCAGTTGGAGCGTCAGCGCTGAGTAGTTATCGGCGGGATACGCGAAGAAGGTGCGGAGCACGGCGTCCCGGTCCCAGGCGAGCAGCCCGAACCGCGAGGCCGGATGCGTGTCCGCCAGGTACGCGGGGAACCGCGCGAAGTCCGTCGTGCAGTTGGTGCAGGCGGCCGGGACCGTCACGCCCCAGTTGGTGAACCAGGTGCTCTGGAGCGTCCCGGAGGGAGTCACCATCTGCCCCGAGTCCGCGAGGACGTGGACCTCGGCCTTGGGGAAGCTGGCCACGACGCGCTCGTAATTGAGCTGTGCGCCGAACGCGCCCGCGCTGCTTCCCGCGAGGAATACGCGCCGCGCGTTCGGGAAGGTCGCCGCCAGGCGCGGGAGCCAGGCTTCCACGTTGGCGGCGCCCTTGTGGTGAACCTGTCTCGACCCGTAGGTCTGCACGGCGTTGCCCGCGTGGACGTCGCCCGTGCAATACGGAACGAAGACGAAGGACATGCTCCGGAAGGGGTTCGTCGCCTTGCCCCGGTTGAACATGGAGGCATTCCTGGTGCTTTCGGCCTGGAACTGGGCGGCCTGGTACCCCGTGCTCAGGTTGCTCGCGCTGGGTTGGATGAAGCACGTCTGCTCATTCCAGCAGGCGCCACCCCCCTGCATGTAGAGGTAGAGATCCTGGCTCGCGTTGGTGGGATTGATGCCAATCCCGGTCCGCGCGCCGTTGCCACACGCCGTGCCGGCGATGTCGACCCAGGTCCAGACCTCCGGGGCCGCGATGATGGGGCCCGTGTCGCCCGTGCCCGCGTCGCCCGTGCCCGCATCGGTACCGCCGTCAGCTGGGGGCACGCCCGCGTCGGCGCAGCCGGGGTCGGTCGCGGAGTCACAGGGCGGCGTGTCATCACCGCACGCGGTGAACCAGAGCGGAACCGAGGCGAGGAGCAGGATCTGAAGGAGCTTGCGCATGGTGACGGCAGTGTCACCGTTGCCGGAACTTCCGGCAATCACCTTGTCGCCACGGCGCTCGGCTCGCCGTGCTCGCTCCTCCTCTTGCGCCAGCGCTTCGTCGCTGGAACAACCTCTATCTCTGCTATTGAAACGACCTCCCAGGAGCACCTCCATGTCAGGCAAGAAGGCATCGAAGCTGAACGCGAACCTGGTCGCGGCCGTCGAAGACACGGACGCCAAGGCGGTGGCGAAGCTGCTGGCCGCCGGCGCCGATCCCAACTCCCGCGACAGTGATGACGCGCCGGTGCTGCTGCTGGCGGCCTCCGCGGAGGAGCTCGAGCTCGTGGAGCTGCTGCTCGGCGCGGGCGCGGAGGTCGATGCGGTCGACGCGCTCGGGATGTCGCCTCTGATGTATGCCGTCCTGTCCGGGAACATCGAGGTAGCGGAGCGGCTGATTGCCAGCGGCGCCGACGTCAACCACTCATGCGACGACGACCTGGGCAACACCGTGCTGACGCTGGCGCTGGACAAGAACGAGCTCCCGGACGAGCCCTCCGCGGCCATGGTGGAGAAGCTCCTCCGCGCGGGGGCGAATCCGAACACCCCCAACGCGGCCGGCTGGCCTCCGCTCCACCGCGCGGCCAGCTTTCCGGACCTCTCCCTCATCGAGCTGCTGCTCGCGGCCGGAGCGGACGTCAAGACACCGAGGTCGAGCGGCTATCACGCCATCGACACCGCGCGGGCCCATGGCCAGCACGAGGTGGTGAAGCGCCTGCTCGCGGCCGGAAGTCCCTCGCTGGAGGAGACGGCGACCGCGCGGATGACGGAGGTCTGGACGCGCATCGAGGCGTGGTACGCGAAGCACTGCGCGCCGTACGCCGAGGCCTCGAGGAAGGCCCAGCGCGCGGCACCGAAGCAGCTCGCCGCCCTGGAGCGGGCCCTCGGAACCGGGCTGCCCCCGGACCTCCGTGCCTTCCTGCTGCGCTTCGGAGGTGGTGGATCACATCCGCCCGGGGACGCAGGCGTCTTCGAATACTCCGGCATGAGCGTGGACCTCATCCTGTCGGAGTGGAAGGGGCTGGCGAAACTCCGGAAGCAAGGCGTCTTCGAGAAGGCCACGCCTCACGAGCTGCCCAAGTCGGACCAGACCCTGCAGTGGACCTGGTGGCACCCCGGCTGGGTTCCCTTCGCCCGCGACAGCGGGGGCAACCTGTACTGTGTGGACCTGGCGCCCGGCCCCGAGGGGACCCGCGGGCAGGTGTTCAAGTGGGAGAGCCACGACGGGCCCCTCCCGCCCATCCGGGAATCGCTCCAGGAGTTCTTCGAGTGGTACCTGGAACAGCTCGAGGAGGGGAGGTTCACCTTCGACGGTGAAACCCTGTTCCGCGACTGAGCTTCTTGTCGGGTTCGCCGTGCATGTCGTGCTCTTGTTCAGCAGAGAGGCAGAGGAGGGCTGGCTTCGAGGGTGAAAAGAACATCCTGGGGCTTGCCAGGCAGTCGGGTGGAGCCACGTCGACGGGCTGCCATCTTCAGCAGGTGTCACACTCATCGCTAGAGATGGACGGGGGACATTCGCTCCTCGAGCCCCGCTTACCTTCCCCCATTTGCTGGAAGGCGGACGCGGAGAGCCTGCGCCTCCTCTCTGTGGAGCCGGTTTCCCGTTGGCTCTCAGGGCAACCCGAGGAGGAACTGGCCAGCCTCCACCCCGTGTTCCTGACGGACCTCGTGCACCCCGCGGACCGGGAGCACACGTTGGAGACGCTGCGGGCCGTGGCGGCGGATGGGAGGGCTCGGCGATGCATCCACCGGCCCGCCACGGCGGACGGCAGCCCCCAGTGGTGCCGGACCTCGATCCGGGGGATTCGCGATGAGGCCGGGCAGATCCAGGAACTGACGGGAGTGACGCAGCCCATGAGGGGTCTCCTGTTGTCCAGGGAGGCGCTCCAGCAGCGGGAGTCGGTCCTACGGCGGATGCTCGCCCAGGTGCCCGCCTTCCTGTACCTCACCGACCGGGAGCTGCGTTTCATCGCCACCGCGGGCTCGGAGCTGGCCGGGCCGGGTCCGGAGCTGGAGGGGCGGCTGCTGCACGAGGTGCTCGGAGCGGGTGAGGGGTCCTCCCTGGCGCTCTCCGCCCACGGCCGTGCTCTCCAAGGCGAACCGGCGCGCTACGACACCCTGTGGTTCCACCGCGCCATCGAGGTGCGCGTCGAGCCAGCCTTCGACGAGGAGGGCCAGTGCGTGGGGACGATCGGTCTCGCGCTCGACGTGACCGGGCAGCGGCAGGAGGAGGAGGCGCTGCGGACGAACGCGGAACGCCTGCGCACGCTCCTGGAGACGACCTCGGATGCCATCTACCTGAAGGATGGCGAGGGCCGCTGGCTCGAGGCGAACGACGCGGGACTCCAGCTCTTCCGCCTGCCGCGCTCGGCATACCAGGGTCTGACGGACCTCGAGCTCTCCAGGCTCGACGACTTCTACCGGGATGCGTTCATCGCCTGCTACCGCAGCGATCAGCGGACGTGGGAGGCGGGAGGCCCCACGCGCCAGGAGGAGGTCATTCCCCAGCCGGGTGGAGGCTCCCGCATCATGGATGTCTCCAAGGTCCCCCTGTACCACCCCAATGGACAGCGCAAGGGGCTTGTCATCCTCGGACGCGACATCACCCGCCGCCGCCTGGCCGAGCAGGAGCGGGATCGGCTGCTGCACCAGGAGAAGGAGGCCCGCGCCGCCGCGGAGGAGGCGCGGCGTCGCTCCGAGTTCCTGTCGTCCGCGAGCCGCATGTTGGCCGACTCGCTGGATTACGATGCCACGCTGACGACGGTGGCCCGGCTGGGACTGCCCTTCCTGGGCGAGTGGTGCGCCGTGGACCTGATGGGGGAGGACTCGCGCGCCGTCCGGGTGGCCATGGCCCACGCCGATCCCTTGAGGGAGTCGATCGCCGGACGGCTGGCGGCATGTGTGCCGGACATGGAGGCGCCGGGGGGCATCGCGGAGGTCATCCGCTCCCGGCGTCCGCTCGTGCTCACCGCTCCGGGCGGAGAGCAGGGGGTGCCGCCCTTGTGTGACCATGGGGGGTCGCACCAGGATTCCCTGAGGGAGCTGGGGTTGCGCTCGGCGCTCTGCGTGCCCCTGGTGGCCCGGGGGCGGACCATGGGGGCGCTCACCTTCGCCTCGGGGGAGCCGCGGCGATACCGGGACGAGGACGTGATGCTGGCCGGGGATCTGGCCTGGCGCGCCGCGCTCGCGCTGGACAACGCCCGGCTCTACCGGGAATCCCAGGAGGCCATCCTGGCCCGCGACGAGTTCCTCTCCATCGCCTCGCACGAGCTGCGCACGCCCATCACCGCGCTGCGGTTGGGCATCCAGCGCCTGTTCCGGCTCGCCCGTGGTGGCGAGGAGCCCTCGTGGAAGATGGTGGCCGCCTCCCTGGCGGGGGTGGAGCGGCAGGGCAGGCGCCTGACCCTGCTCATCGACAGCCTCCTGGATGTCTCGCGGCTGCGGTCCCACCACATCCAGCTCGAGCTGGAGGAGTTGGATCTCTCGGAGGTGGTCCGCGACGTGGTGGCCCAGCTCGAGGGCGTGCTGGCGCGCACGCACACACCCCTCTCGCTGCGGGCCGACACACCCGTGGTGGGCCGGTGGGATCGCTTCCGGCTCGAGCAGGTGGTGACGAACCTTCTCGACAATGCCATCAAGTATGGCGCGGCGGCGCCCATCGAGGTGACGGTGGCCCTCGAGGAGGGCTCGGCCGTGCTCACGCTGAGGGATCAGGGCATCGGTATCGCCCCCGAGCGTCTGCCCTTCATCTTCGGAAGGTTCGAGCGGGCGGTGTCGTCACGGCACTACGGTGGGCTCGGACTGGGGCTCTACATCGTGCGGCAGATCGTCGAGATGCATGGCGGTAGCATCCAGGTGGAGAGCAGCCCCGGGAGGGGCTCGACCTTCACCGTGCGCCTGCCTCACTCCTCCCACTCTGCCGGACGCGCCGACGCGGCGGGACACCCGTGAGGGAGCCGTCGGGCTGACCTGCACGAAGATTGGGCTCGCCCAGGCCGCGGTGCCTCTCTCAAGGGGTAGAGCGCCCACCAGAATCTGGTAGCCGACGTCCGTGCCCAGCTCCGTGCCCAGCTCGCGTGCCACGCGCGCCGCCACGCTCGTCGCGGCGATACGCCGGGGCTGGGTGACGCCAATCTGGCACGGGCGGCCGCCGCGCCCCATGGCGAGCAGGACTTTCGGCAGCTGCGTCGTCTTCCCCGAGCCGGTGGCCCCCGCGACGATGACGACCTGATGGGCGGCGATGGCCGCGGTGATGTCCTCCACCCGGCGTGTGTGGCACCACGTCTGGCCCCGCGGGCTGGCGTCGGCAGGCCACCTCCGGGCGTGCCTCCTTCAGGAGTGGTGCGCCACCGCGGCCTTCACCCAGCGCAGGATGCTCGCCTCGTCGAGGTCCGCGGCGCTGCGCACCTTGAGGTGGCGCATGGTCTTCCCGGTGCCCTCGAGCTTTCCTTCCGGGTCGTCGAGCTTCTCCGGGGGCGCCATGATGCTGAGGGCGGCGTAGGTCGTCGAGGTGTAGAGCGCACAGAACCCGCCCTTCAGCTGGTAGTAGGGCATGCCCCACTTCATGGACTCGCGGGCGCCGGGGGCGGCCTTCTTCACCAGGGCACGCAGGGCCTCGAGGTGCTCGCGCCGCTCCGGGGGCTGCTGCGCGAAGAAGGCGTCCGCCGGGGCGTCGAGGTCCTCGCGGCGCAGGTATTGGCGGTCAGGGGTCTTCTTGGCGGCCGCGCCCTTCGCCGGGGTCTTCGCGGGCGTCTTCCTCGCGGCGCTCTTCCTCGCAGGGGGATTCTTCGTGGGTGTCTTCTTCCTGGGTGTCTTCTTCGCCATCGCCTTGCGTGCGGCCATCCGAGCCTCCGAGGCCCCGGATCGCCGGGGCGGGCGGGGAGGCTACCCCAGCAGCGGAGGGCGCATGGGTCGGAAGGTGCGCTTCCAGCGGGTGGACGCATGGGCGGAACTGACTGAAGTCGAAGCTGCGTTTGAGGAGGGTGGCCCCCTCCAGCCCTGGCCCGGCGCATGCCGCGATGCCTCGCCGGAGGAGTGCGAGGCTCCCTCGGATGGGGGGTGCTGCCGGCGGTGGGGCCGTTCAGAATTCGGCTTCCACTCAGAGGGCGACATCATGAGCAGCTCGAATCGAAAGACCGTCAGCTTCGGGGTTCCTTGGGAAAAGGCGTATGGCTACGTGCAGGCCGTACGCTTGAACAACACCATCTACGTCTCCGGCCAGCTTTCGCACACCCCGCAGGGCGAGCTCGTCGCTCCGGCAGCGCTGGGCGCGGACGGCAAGCCCGCGGACTTCTCGACCATGGAAGCGCAGATGAAGCGCACCTACGAGAATGCCGAGGTGCTGTTGGCCGAACTGGGCGCGACCATGGCGGACGTGGTGGAAGAAACGCTGTTCGTGCTCGACGTTCCGTCTGCCTTCGCAGCCAGTTCGAAGGTGCGGCCGCTGGTCTACAAGCAGGCGGTGCCGCAGGTTGCCAGCAATCTGATCGGCGTGTCTGCCTTGGCCTTCCCCGAGCAGCTGATCGAGATTGCATTCAGGGCGGAAGTCCAGGGCTGAGCCCGGCCGCGCGCTCGCATCGGCGAGCCGTTGCCGGCTACGCCGAAGCGCCCAGCGAAGCCTGTGCCAGATGGGCGAGCTGGCGCGCGGCGACGATCAGCCCGTCGATGACGAACTCGCCCGCTTGTCCTGTGCGCGAGCCTCGGCTTCCACCTGCTCCACGAGCCCCCGCACCGCGCGCTGCCTCTCCTCCTCCCCCAGTCCTTCCCAGCACGGCAGTGGCGCCACCTCCAACTCCACTGGCTCGGCAATTTCCTCGGCGAAGCGCCCCTCCCCCGCTGCCGTGTCCTCGCTCCTCCTCTTGCTCCAGCGCTTCGTCCAGTTGAACCATTGGAACAGTCGCCTCGCCGGCCCCAGCAGCTGCGGTAGACACGTGAGTCCTGGCCACTCGGCACTCCTCTCCACCAGGCCCTCTTTCACCCCATGGGCCAGGACGTAGCGCAACCGCCCCACCAGCGCCGTGTCGTCCAGCACTGGCTCCGCTGAGTAGACGGTGGCCCTCGAGGAGGGCTCGTCCGTGCTCACGCTGAGGGACCGGGGCATCGGTATCGCCCCCGAGCGTCTACCCCTCATCTTCGGAAGGTTCGAGCGCGGTGTGGTCACGGCACTACGGTGGGCTCGGACTGGGGCTCTACATCGTGCGGCAGATCGTCGAGCTGCATGGCGGTAGCATCCAGGTGGAGAGCAGCCCCGGGAGGGGCTCGACCTTCACCGTGCGCCTGCCTCGCTCCTCCCACTCCGACGGACGCGCCGACGCGCCGGGACTCCCGTGAGGGAGCCGTCGGCTGACCTGCACGAACCAGTACGACGACAGCTGTCCCTGATGCGGCATCTGCTAGGGTGAACCGGCGAGGTCACCCCCACTGGCACTACCATCACTCCTATTCCTGGCCCTCCTCACCCTGTCCCTGGCGGCACCGGCGGCAGCGCAGACGCAGCCCCCCGCCCGAGAGCAGCAGCAACGGCAAGTCGTCCTCCCCAACAACCCCAATGAGGCGGTACCGGAGGCGCGGGTGGCCGTAGGTGTCGCCACCTACCTGCGCTTCGACGCCTCCCTCGACAAGGCCTCGGTGGAGGTGGAGGGGCGGCCGGCGCGTTTCCGTTGGGTGGATGTAGGGGAGCGCCTCATCGCCGTGGAGCCCTCCGTCGATCTGGGCGCCGAGGAGAGGCTGGTGGTGCGGGTGCGCTACCGGGACGGCGCCTCCCCCGCGGTGGCCACGCTCGTTCTCGTCACCCACCCCACCCTGGTGGACAAGGAGGTGGAGGTGGTGCGCCGCTCGCGCACGGTGGAGGCGCTGGAAGCAGCGCTGGCGGAGAAGGAGGCTGCGCTAGCGGCATTGCAGGCCGTGAGCGGTCCCGCCGGGCTCGTCTTCTCCGGGCGGCTGGACTTCAAGGGCGTACAGGCCCGGCGCATCGAGCTCGTTCCCACGGGGCCTCAGAGTGGGCTGAAGGTGGTGAAGGGGGAGGCGTACCGCGCCACCACCTGGGCGCTCGCCGTCGTCCGCGTGCGCAACCTCCCGGGACAGAAGCCCTGGGGGCCGGGAGAGGCGCGGCTCACCCGGCCAAACGGCACGCCCGTGAAGGTGCGCTCCGTGGACATGGACAAGGCCCAGCTCGCGCCCGGGGAGGAGGGCCTCGTGGCCCTGGAGACGGAAGCTCCCTTCTGGGATGCGGGCGAATTCCTCCGCCTGGAACTGCTGGACAAGAGCGGCACCCGGCGCCTCTCCATCCCCGAAGTGAAGCTGTAGGAGCGCCACCCCATGACGGCGGAAGCCCTGCATCCCGACCTCCTCCAACCTGGCCACATGGTGGGGCCCTGGCGCATCGTCCAGGTACTGGGCCGTGGCGGCTCCTCCCGCGTCTTCTTGGTGGAGCGGGACAACAAGCCCTACTCCCTGAAGATGGGGCTCCTCCCTCTCTCCGAGGCCAAGGAGGAGCTCTCGGAGGAGGAGTACGTGGAGGAGAAGAGCGCCTACCGGCGGCTGGCGCGCGAGGCGGCCGCCCTCTTCACCTACGCCTCTCACCCCAACCTGCTGCGCCTGTACGCGGTGGACTGCTGGCCCAACCCCACCCAGGGCTACCCCTTCCTCGTCACCGACTACGTGGACGGGGACAACTGGCACCAGTGGCGCTGGCGCAACCCTCCTCACGCCGCCAGGCTGGTGGACACCTTCAGCGACGTGGTGCGCACCGTGGGTGTGCTGCACCAGCGCGGCGTGTACCACCGGGATTTGAAGGCGGAGAACCTCCTCATCCGCCGGGAGGACGGTCGCCCCTTCCTCATCGACTTCGGCACCGTGCGTCTGCCGGGAGCCCTCACCAAGACGCTGGGCCTGCCCGAGGGCGTCATGCACCTGCTGCCGCCCGAGCTCCTGGCCTACACGCGCTCAGCGGTGTGGAAGAAGGGCGTGCCCTTCCAAGGGGGCGCACCCGCGGACCTGTACGCGCTGGGGGTGCTGCTCTTCCAGGCCCTCACGGACCTGCACCCCTTCAACCCCGAGCTGCCTGACGAGCAGCTGGTGGCCGCCATCGCCACCGTGTCCCCAACTGCGCCCTACCTCCTCAACCCCCTGGCGCCGCGCTCCCTCAGCGACATCGCCATGAGGCTGCTGGAGAAGAAGCCCGAGGACCGGTACCCCAGCACCGGGGCGCTGCTACAGGCGTTGGAGCAGGCAGCCGAGCGGGAGAGGCTCTCCCCCGCCTGGAAGGTGCCGCTCTTCGAGGCCGAGCCGCACCCGGTGGAGCCCACGCCCCAGGAAGAGGTGGCTCCGCCGGCCCAGCCGCCCGAAACGGCGCGCGCGGCCCCGGAGGAGGCTCCCCATCCGCGGGAGGCCCCGGCGGCAGCCCCTGGCCGTCCCCGGCGCTCAAGGTGGCCCCGGGTGCTGTTGGCGAGCCTGACTGTAGTCGGCCTTGTCTTGTGGCTGGCGCGCTCCACACTCGCGCCTCTACCCGAGGCGCTACCGCCTCGGTCTGGCCATGCCGAGAAAGGAAGCCCGTCCGTGTCCACCACTCCCCCCTCCGCCTCCTCGAGTTTCCTCGCCGCCTGGCTGTGCGCTGTCGCCGGCCTCGGCTGCCCCGCCGTGCAGGTGAAGCCCCCGGAGCCCGAGGACTGCCCCAAGGAGGCGGCCGAGGCCATGACTCGGGAGCTGAAGATTCGGACGAGCAGCCCTCTTCGGGCCGTCGTGGACATCAACCAGCCCGGCGACGCCAGCGAGGCCGGTGTCTACCAGGACGGCCCCGTCACCGGGCGCCTCGTGGAGGGAGACGGCAACCTGCCCGAGGGGACGCTGCTCCACGGCCGCCTCTGGACAGGCCCCGGCATCTACGAGGTTGCAGGGACTGAGAAGTTCCCAGCTGTCCTGGGCCGCTACACGCAGGCCGTGCTGCCCGATGGGCGGAAGTACCCCGTGTGCATCGTGCTGGGGGACACGGACGGGCGGGTGAAGAAGGTGGAGGGCTCCAAGCCCGGCGCTGCCGTGCTGGCGCGCGAGCTGCCGGTGAGCCCCGTCTGGCACTGGCCGTGAGACCCGGGGCCCCGAAGAGGCGGCTCCGAGCCCGAGCATTTCGCTCTGTGGATGCTGCGCCTGTACGGCTCGTGCTCCCAGGACCGGATTGCCCCGTGTACGGGCCTCCACCTCCTCCCACAGGCCCCGCCTCGCCTCCTGCCCCAGTCCTTCCCAGCACGGCAACGGTGCTACTTCCAGTTCCACGGGCTCGCCCCATTGGGCAGTCGCCGACAGCTGCGCCTCGCCCAGGCCTCGGAGTTCGCGGCCATTGGCCTGCTGTCGGGCCTCACCGCGGCGTGCGCGGCCTCCGTGCTGGCCGGGGTCATCACCACGCAGGTATTCGAGGCGATGCTAAATCTCAGGCGAGCGCATGGCACCAGGGGACCTGATCACCGGCAGCCTGCGGGGAGGCAGTTCCAGGTCGTCTGGCCGATTCTTCGTCTGGCGCGCGATGTCCACCCCCGCGCTGAACGGCGTCGCGTGCCCCCAGAACGCGCGAGCAACTTTGCCTGGCGTGTGCCCAATGGGGCTGCACGGCCTATCCACGGTCCGGTGCTCAGCCTCAGCGCCACCCGTCCGCGTCCCTATTCAGCCCCTCTGCACCTGCCCTCCCCCCTCAACACAGCCCCTATCCGTCTTAAGCTCTACCATCTCCTGAAAATACGGGCCCATAACACTCTGTTTCAAGTCACCACGTAACCAACAAATGGTGCTTTTTTATCTTTTAGACGACTCTCCTTTTGTCTTCTCACGCTTCCGATTCTCCACAGACTCCCCAAAAGCCACAAATGCCTCCAATTCTCTGCCCTTCAGCGCCTTTGAATCTATTTTAGCCAAGCTGTCTACAAGGGTTTCAACAGGCAAGAAACATTCAATCTCTTCGATTCCAATTTGCGGACGCGACCGTGCAGTCTTGTCACCTAGGCTGTGGAAATACACGTCTCGCGTAAATCCTCGAACCAAGGCTAGTGCACCATACGAATTCGAGGCCATCGAAGTCGCCCATGCGCGTGGAGCAGCGCCATCTGTCCAATGCAACCAACGAAACATAAGCGTAGCCACTTCTGGGTGATCAATAAGGTACCCTGTTCGGGATGCTGCGGTAATTTTATCCACGCAAAGAGACTTCAATTCTGGCAGTCGTGCCTCTGAAACAAGATATTCATGTCCGGCTTTGTTTTCACGCCGCTCTTCCAAGGAAACAAGGCTAACTGGTAGCTGAAGTCCGGTTGTTTCTTTGATGGCTGTGGCAAGAGTGTTCTCGCGTTCGGCTTCGCTTGGGATCCGACGAAGGAACCAGAAAACGACTCTTACGGCATGCATTTCTGGACTCACATCAAACACTTGAGACGCGCTTCTCAGACCATCACCCACATCAAACAGCGCAGTCACAAATGGCACAGCAGCCCGCGTGTCTATTGTTTCCTTGTATGCCTCCAGTCGATCAAACATCGCCTCCAACAGTCCACGTTCACTGAGTCGCTTTAGTTCTGCCACAAGACTCGGACGGTCAAATACAGCATTCAGCACTGCCTCTATCTCCGCCTGTGAAATATCACCTTCAGAGAGAGAGAGATGAAAGTAACGCGAAAAATGGGTCTCACTGCATGCTCGCAGATCACGTTCCCACCTCTCCTCAAATCCAGATCCGTATCCATAACCGCTCAGTAGCCACTCAACGGGCTGAAAGATAACGGACAGAATCTGCTTAACAGCGGAATGGTTTTCTGGTTTCTGCGAGAGGGCCACGAGCTCATCGAGTTCCCGTCGCGCCAAGGACTTTCGGTCCTTGAGGCTTGATTGACCCGGTCCCTCCAAAAGCAGTTTTCTAAAACGAGGCAATGCCTCATAAACCCGAGCCTCAAAAACACGCAGCACTTCAAGACCAATCAAATCAATTTGATTTATCTCCAACGTTTTCCCACCTCGGAACATGCCCAAATGAAATTCAAATGTCGCCATGTAACGATACACATCGCGCAATGTCACGAAATAATGATTAACACCACCCACCAATAGATTTCCCCAGCGTCGCTGATCAAAGGGGACGGTATTTGGAATTTCCCCGATCACCTCGTTGAGTGCCGCAACAAACAACTTTTGAACTTGGATTGGAGAAGACGCTGGAATAGAAAACGGGACTTGAATAATCTTTTTCAAATATTCGCTACCGTCAACATGTGCCTGATCAGCGATAGCCTGCTCAACCACGGCACGCTCGAACACGAGAAGAAAAACCAAACTCGGAAAGTCTGCATTGGCCCGGACTGCACGAAGAAGTGATTGAACTTCTGGTTGGGGGAGTCGATCTATATCATCTATAATAACAATGAGTTGACGACCACGTCGCCCCATTACACTTCTCAACTCGGTCTTGAGATCATCCAATGTCCGCTCGGTTGCGGCTGCGCGCGAGTTAAAGAATGCCGCGGCCTTTTCCGCAATTACGGCTGAACTCTGGAGAAAAAGGCCGATGACAATGGCCACCATTGCGGCAAATTGAAGAATCGCCTCGATGGTTGGATGACCAGATGCCGCCAATGCGCCAGTTGTCAACAATCCGGAAATTACTAGCGTAATGGGCGTTTTGGAATACGCATCAAAAGTCGATGTCGACAGATTAAGCGCTGCAGCCCATTGACTCCATTTCAATGCAATCTTTTTATTTTCCTCTGACTTGTCACCATACTGAAGTGCGACAGCTATTTCACGAAGCAGCCGACCTCCAGATGTGGCTTGGTCTGCACTCTGCCACGGATTGAATCTAAGTATGTCTACATTGTTTTTGGCCGCTTCTTTCTGGAGGATTTCAACGACGAAATTGACAATGCTGCTCTTTCCAGACCCCCACGGTCCTGTGAGTGATACCACCAAGCTCTCGGGCTCCCTCCAGTTGATTATTGTGTGTGCGAGGGACTTTGCAAAAGCTTCTCTCCCAAGAAGATCATCCTTAAGCGACTGCGCAGGCCGGTCCGCAGCAGCTCGATTGGTCTGAGTCCATTTTTGGTTCGTCACAAGGTGATATTCGCATGCATCTCACCATTGGATCAATATCGAGCGTCTTGAGCTGGCTCAAGTTCAAATCACCGTACACGTGTACACGTTTCAAAACTCAGAAAGCCGGAGATTCCAGAGAACAATCGTCTTCTCCTCCGCGAGGGTGTCCCGCGAGGGTGTCAGAGAATTCGAGTGACGCGACCCGGCACGACACGCGGCGGAAAAGAGAAGAGCGGAAAGCTGTCCGAGAACTCCCCTCGCATCCACCGTGCTGCCGCCTCTCGGAATGCCGCGACGAAGGCCCGGTACTGCTCACGCAACTCCTTCAATGCCTGGCGCGTCGAGGCATGCCCTAACGGCCGAGGGCTCCGCTTGAGGCGCTCGGGCCGGGTATGCGGGTGCTGTGCCCTCACGGCCCGCACTCCCAGCACAGGCTTGTCCTGTGCGCGAGCCTCGGCTTCCACCTGCTCCACGAGCCCCCGCACCGCGCGCTGCCTCTCCTCCTCCCCCAGTCCTTCCCAGCACGGCAGTGGCGCCACCTCCAACTCCACTGGCTCGGCAATTTCCTCGGCGAAGCGCCCCTCCCCCGCTGCCGTGTCCTCGCTCCTCCTCTTGCTCCAGCGCTTCGTCCAGTTGAACCATTGGAACAGTCGCCTCGCCGGCCCCAGCAGCTGCGGTAGACACGTGAGTCCTGGCCACTCGGCACTCCTCTCCACCAGGCCCTCTTTCACCCCATGGGCCAGGACGTAGCGCAACCGCCCCACCAGCGCCGTGTCGTCCAGCACTGGCTCCGCTGAGTAGCCCGTGGTGGGCCGGTGGGATCGCTTCCGGCTCGAGCAGGTGGTGACGAACCTCCTCGACAATGCCGTCAAGTATGGCGCGGCGGCGCCCATCGAGGTGACGGTGGCCCTTGAGGAGGGCTCGGCCGTGCTCACGCTGAGGGACCGGGGCATCGGCATCGCCCCCGAGCGTCTGCCCTTCATCTTCGGAAGGTTCGAGCGGGCGGTGTCGTCACGGCACTACGGTGGGCTCGGCCTGGGGCTCTACATCGTGCGGCAGATCGTCGAGCTGCATGGCGGTAGCATCCAGGTGGAGAGCAGCCCCGGGAGGGGCTCGACCTTCACCGTGCGCCTGCCTCGCTCCTCCCACTCCGACGGACGCGCCGACGCGCCGGGACACACATCCCCATCGTCAGATCCAGGGACTGGGCATTGTTCGTCCCCATGGGCATCCCCACCGAGACCACGGTGTCGAACAGGCCCATGAAGTACAGCTCGAAGGGGATCCTCGTGTTCTTGGATTGAAAGGTCCAGCCGCCTCCGCTCGCTTTGGTGCAACGGTCCGCGATGCGCCGGGCGAAGGCCCGCGCCAGGGCGGCTCCACGGGAGAAGCCGAACAGAGCCACGTGGACCGAGCGGCCCTTGGCCTGGAAGAGCTGGGTCTCGAGCTTCTTCATCGCCCACTCGAGGCGCTCCTCCCCCATGCCTCCAAAGGCGAGCCCCGTGGTCGTTCCTCCCGGATCTTTGATGTCCTTGAAGCGTGTACCGAGCCCCGGGATGTAATAGCCGAAGGAGACTTGTCCCTTATCGGTTTGTTGGTGTGCGAGGAACAATCTCGCGACGTTGCTGTGCTCGCGATTGGCGTAATCGGCTTCCAGGTTGTTGCCAGTACCGTCGAAGAAGAAGGTGATCTTCATCCCCTGTCGCACCGTATTGGCCGACACCTTGTTCCCAGCTCCGAACACGAGCGGCACGGAGCGGGTGGGCTCGACCTTCGCGCTCGAGAGAGACGCGGCCAGTTGCAGCAGTCCGGGTGATTGAAGCTTCTTTGAATCCTGCTCAGTAGCCATCTTTGCACCTCGCGGTCTGCTCGTCCGCCACCGTGTTTCCAGACTGCTTGCGCTTTCCGTCGTCGAAGGACTCCAACACCAACTTCATCTCAGGGTAGCCCTCTGACAGTTCCGCCTCGATGTGGCCATCCGGAAAGAAATGAACCCCGAGGTTCTGAGGATTGGCTGGAATGGGTCCCTCGAGCACGGCTTCCGCTTCACACCAACGCTTGTTGTCCCGCGTCCATTTGATCGTTAGCGTTGTCGGCAATTCCGTACCCGGCCACAAATTCAAGCAGCAGGCACTCTTCCCGCCCCCTGACGTAGGGGAACTGACGAAGATGTTGCCACCTCCCTGTCCATTCACCATGAAAGCAGCGATATACAAATCCGTGTAATTGAAGCCGTTGATCTCCAGCGACACGGGCTTGGTGATGGTGGGTTTTTCCTCGGCGGCTTGCGCCGGCTTTGACGCCGTCTTCGGGTCCGATTGGCATTGGCTGCATGCGCTCAGCAGCAGCAACGCCCCGCCAAGGGCCCACCCGCTCCGGATTGCTCGCCGTGTCATCCGCCCACTCATTCCAGGAGTCCCCCCTTCCGCCCCTCTACAGCATCCCCGGCCCCCGCCCGTCAATGAAGGGACCCGGGCCCACCTTTCCTACTTGTACCAGTTCACCAGGTCCTGGCTCCGGGCCACCGAGACGCTGTGATTGGTCTCGACCGCGGCAAAGACATGGAGGCGGTCTTCCGCGGCGGCTGAAGCAGCCCTTGTCCTTCTCAGGGCTGCTTCATGGGGTCGACCCCGCGCCGCCTGGCCCGCCCTACGGGAGCGGGACGAGGCCGGGCGCGCTCCGGTGGATGGAGCGGCCGGTGCCCAGCACCTCGAAGCCGTTGCTGCCCCAACTCCAGACGGAGCCGTCGGTCTTCACGGCCACGGAGAAGCCCAGGCCGGTCCCCGCCCTGAGCACACCCGTGAGGGCCACCTGCACCGGTGAGAGCGCCTGGGACTGCGTCAGGGTTCCCAGGCCCAGTTGGCCGCCGTAGTTGCTTCCCCAGGCCCACAGCGTGCCGTCGCCCCGGACGGCCAGGGTATGGCTTTCCTCGGGATCCGTCACCGAGGCCACCCCGGTGAGGCCCGCCACCTGCACGGGGGTATAGCGACTGCTGGTCGTGCCATCGCCCAGGTTGCCGGAGTTGTTCGTTCCGCAGACCCAGAGGGTGTTGCTACTCCCGGCCACGACGACCGAGTAGTCCAGACCCCCGGCCACCGCGGTCGCACCCGTGACGGCGGCCATCTGGACGGGGCTCGCCTTGTAGCGGGCGGAGGTCGAGCCGATGCCGAGCTGGCCCCGGTTGCTCCATCCCCAACCCCACACCGTGCCGTCGTTGCGCACGGCCAGACTGTGGGTGTAGCCCGCGGACACCGAGATGATGCCCGTGAGGCCCGGCACCTGGAAGGGCACCGGACGATCCACGGTGGTGCCATCGCCCAACTGGGCGTCGACGTTCCAGCCCCACGCCCACACGGTGCCATCCTGGCGCAGCGCCAGCGAATGGCCGCCACCAGCGGCCACGGCCGTCACCCCGGTGAGGCCCGACACCTGCACGGGTTGCGAAGTCTGGCGGCCGGCGTTGGAACCCCAGCTCCACACGGTGCCATCCTGGCGCAGCGCCAGGGAGTGATGGTCGCCCGCGGCCACGGCCGTCACCCCGGTGAGGCTCATCACCCGCACCGGCGCGAGCCGGTTGGAGGTGGTGCCATCGCCCAGCTTCCCGGAGTAGTTATCCCCCCAGCTCCACACCGTACCGTCCTGGTGCAGCGCCAGGGTATGCGTCCTGCCCACGGCGACGTCCTTGAAGCCGCTGGCGAGCACCTGCACCGGCCCGGGCTGGAAGTCCGAGCCGTCCGCGAAGAGGCCGTTGGAGTTCGCGCCCCACGCCCAGACCCGACCGCTCGAATCCAGCACCAGGGAGGCACAATCGGCGGAGGAGACATCCACCCCTCCAGTGAGACCCGGCACCTGCTCGGGCACCGTGTGGGATTTCGAGGCGCCGTCGTCCAGGCAGCTGTTGTTACCCCAGAGCCACACGCCACCGTCACCGCGCAGCGCCAGGGAGGACTGGCCACCGGCGGCCAGGACCGTCGCCCCCGTGAGCCCCTGCACCTGAACGGGGGTGAGCCGCTGGGTATTGGTGCCATCACCCAACTGGCCCGAGTAATTGTTCCCCCAGCCCCACACCGTGCCGTCCTGGCGCAATGCCAGGGAGTGGGAGCCTCCCGCCGCCAGGGCGACGATGCCCGACAGTCCCCCCACCTGCGTCGGCGTGGAGCGCTGGGTGGTGGTGCCGTCGCCCAGTTGGCCCTCGAAGTTCTCCCCCCAGCTCCACACCGTGCCGTCGTCGCGCAGCGCCAGGGCGTAGCCGTAGCCCGCCTCGACGGCCACCACGCGGCTCAGCCCGGCAATCGGTGCCGGGGTGGAGCGCGAGGAGGAGCCATCCCCCAGCTCACCGGAGTAGCCACTCCCCCAGCTCCACACCGTGCCGTCGTTGCGCAACGCCAACGCGAAGCCGTTGCCCGCGGTGATGGACACCACGCCACTCAAGCCGGACACTTGCGCGGGGGTGCTCCGGTTCACCGAGGTCCCATCTCCCAACTGGCCGTTGGAGTTGTACCCCCAGCTCCACACGGTGCCATCCTGGCGCAGCGCCAGCGAGTACGCGCCGCCCGAGGCCACCGACGTGACACCGCTCAGTCCCGTCACCTTCACGGGGCTGCGAACGCGCGGCTCACTCGTGGCCGGGCCGAGCTGGCCGTAGTTGTTGTAACCCCAGCCCCACACGGTGCCGTCCGCGCGCACGAGCAGCGCATGCTCGTAGCTGGCGTCGAGCTTCACCAGGCGCGGGGAAGGCGTGACCGGAGGCGGAATCTGCCCGCCGCCAACGTCGAAGGCCAGGTCATCCCGGTCATCGTACGGCCCCTGGGTACACGGGGCGGCGCTCCCGCCGTACCGGAAGGACGCGCGGACGGCCTGGGTCGTCCCGCCGGAGGGCAGCGTATAGGTGGCGCTCATCCGCTGGAGGCCGGCGCCAGGAGGCACCAGGGTGGTGAGGAGCGTCCACGACGGCTGGGAAGCATCCGCCGTGTAGTAGATGTCCAGCGCATCCGAGCTGTACCCGGAGTAGGCCCAGACGACGACCTCCACCCGCACCTGCTTGCCGGCCGCCAGGGAAGAGCCGTCCACCGTCACCACGCGCACCTGCTCCACGGACTCGTCGGAGCGGTAGCTGCCGGAGGTGCCGTCGGCGCAGGTGCCGCCCAGGGTGTTGGGCGCGTTCTGCTCCGGGCCCACTCCCGCACGGCCCTGGAGCAGGGTGCCCGAGTCACAGTCAGAACCCCCTGCCTGGCACCTGGGAACGCGCAGCGTGGCGTCAGGGCTGGCCATCGCACTGAGGGCCATGAGCTGGTGGTCTGGCCTCGGGCCCTCCGGTGCGAGCGGCCCCTCCTGGGGACCGCAGCCCATGGCCAGCATGAGTCCGGCTCCCCTCACCCACTTCATCCACGTCGTCGTACGCCTCGTCATTCCAACCCCCTCACTGGTTCAACAGGCACTACTTGGAATGCGACGTTTACGCGTTTTAACACCCATTGGGAATACAATTTTCCACGAACACGGGAAAGACGAACGAGGACGTCCCGCCTGTCGGGCGCCACGAGGGGACCGGGGCGCCGGGTTGATCGCCGCGCGGGTCGGGCCCAGCTTCCCTTCATGAAGCTGCCCGTCATGCCTCCGGTGTCGCCCATGCTCGCCAGGCTGGAGCGCGAGCTCCCGGAGGAAGGCGAGGTGCTCTACGAGCCGAAATGGGACGGATTCCGCGCCATCGTCTATCGCGACGGGGACGAGGTCATCCTCGGCAGCCGCAACGAGCGGCCGATGACGCGCTACTTCCCCGAGCTCGTCGAGTCGATACGCACGCATCTGCCGCGCCGCTGCGTCGTCGACGGTGAAATCGTCATCGTGGGCGAGGACGGCGGGCTGGATTTCGACGCGCTGTTGCAGCGTATCCACCCGGCGGCTTCACGCATCCGCAAGCTCGCGGTGGAGACGCCCGCCTCGTTCGTGGCTTTCGACCTGCTCGCGCTCGACAAGCGAGACTTGCGGCCGCGGCCATTCCACGAGCGCAGGACGTTGCTCGAGAAAGCGCTCGCGCGCGTCCGCGCGCCGATCCACCTCACGCCCGCCACGCGCAGCCGCGAGGTGGCCGAGGCCTGGTTCCGCCGCTTCGAGGGCGCCGGGCTCGATGGTGTCGTCGTCAAGCCGCTCGCCCTGCCGTACCTCGAAGGCAAGCGCGAGATGTACAAGGTGAAGCACGAGCGCACCGCGGACTGCGTCGTGGGTGGCTTTCGCTGGCACAAGGACGGCCAGGGCATCGGCTCGTTGGTGCTCGGCCTCTACGATGCGCGAGGCACGCTGCAACACGCGGGCGTCGCCACGGGGTTCGCCGCGAAGCAACGGGTGGAGCTCGCCAAGAAGCTCGAGCCGTACCGGAAGCGGGCGATGGAGACGCACCCCTGGCGCGAGTGGGCGGAGGTGGAGGACGACGCGGTCCGGATGCCGGGGGCCCAGAGCCGCTGGAGCGCGCAGCGCGACCTGAGTTGGGAGCCCGTGCGCCCGGAGCTCGTCGTCGAGGTGGCGTACGACCACATGCAGGGCATGCGCTTTCGTCACGCCACGCACTTCCGAAGGTGGCGCCCGGACCGCACGCCGCGCTCGTGCACCTACGCGCAATTGGAGCGCTCGGTCCCGGCCGAGCTCGCCGATGTCTTCGCCTCCGAGCTCGAGGCCTCCCCCGCCCATTGAGCGTGCATGAAGAGGCGGTGCGTCAACGGCTTCCGCCGCGACGCGGCTGTCGCCGCGCACGTGCCGCGAGCGCCGGTTTGGCGCGGAGAGCGCCCTCGCGGGGCGGCGCACGGAGCGGTTCGTCCTTCTGCTTCTCGAAGTGCGGCGGGAAGGGGGCTTCACCGAGCCCCGCGGCCTTCTGTCGCTCGAAGAGCTCGAGGAGGCCGTCGAGCGTGAAGGCACGCGCATCCATCTCTTCCCAGACGTCGCCGAGCTTCTTGTAGCGCCGGGGCACCGTGGCGAGCGTGAGCTCCTCGGGCTCCACGTCCGCGACCTCGTCCCAGCGCAGCGGGCAGGACACGCGCGCTTCGGGGTTGGCACGCACGGAATAGACAGACGCGATGGTCCTGTCCCGCGCGTTCTGGTTGAAGTCCACGAACACCCGCCGGCCGCGCTCCTTCTTCCACCAGGCGCTCGTCGCCTGACGCGGCATGCGCCGCTCCACCTCCCGCGCGAGCGCGAGCGCGGCGTGACGGACCTGGGTGAAGTCCCAGCGCGGTGCGAGCCGGACATAGACGTGAATGCCGCGCGAGCCGGACGTCTTCGGGTATCCAACGAGCCCGTGCTCCTCGAGCACCTCGCGCACGCACAGGGCTACCTCGCGCACGGTGGAAAAGCGCACGCCCGGCTGCGGGTCGAGGTCGATGCGGAGCTCGTCCGGGTGCGAGAGGTCGCTCCGGCGTACCGGATGCGGGTTGAAGTCCAGACAGCCGAGGTTCACCGCCCAGACGACGTGCGCCAGGTCCACCGGGCAGAGCTCGTCCGCGCGCCGGCCGCTGGGAAAAGTCACCTCGGCGGTTTGGAGCCACTCGGGCGCGCCGGCCGGAACCCGCTTCTGGAAGAAGAACGCGCCTTCGGCCCCGTCCGGGTAGCGCTTGAGGGCGCATGGGCGCTCGCGGATGCCGCGAAGCACGCCTTCACCGACGGCCAGGTAGTACTCGATGAGGTCGAGCTTCGTCTCGCCGCGCGCGGAGAAGAAGACCTTCTCCGGCCGGCTGATGCGCACGTGACGACCCGCGACCTCCAGGTGGGTGAACGCGTCGGACATGTCCTCAAGGTAGATCCGCACGTGACGGGTGAAGGAAGTGAGGGGGGGAGCACCCGGCGGCTCGACGGCCGAGCCAGTCCTGGCGTTGGATGTAGTGAAGTCCCCCCACAGTCTCGCAATACGAGAATTACACGAAATCCCGGTGTCAGCCCGCCGCGGCAGGCTACGCTCTTCACTCACTCGGAGGGTAGCCATCTGAATACGCGGTTCATCCGGTCTCGGCACGCACTGGCTTCTTACGGACTCTGGCTGGCACTGCTCCTCTGCCTCGGCCCCCCTGCCCGTGCGCAGAGTGCGCGCGACACCACCATCGAGCTCGCCGCGGTGGCGGTGGACTCACCCGCCAGTCTGACGCTGAACTGGAGCGCTTCGGCAACCGCGGTCAACTCACTCACGGTCTCTCGCAGGCGCCTGGGTAGCCCGACGTGGGAAGCCGCCGTGCCGCTGGCCCCCACCGCGACGTCGTATGCCGACACCTCGGTGGTGACCGGTGTCGTCTACGAGTACCAGGTGCGGCGGGTGCGGAGCGACAACGTGGTGTCCAGCGGGTTCGTGGCCGCGGGAATCGATATTCCCGCCGTCCATGCTCGTGGCTCGGTCATCGTGCTGGTGGATGCGACCCTCGTCCCGCTGGCCTCGGCCGAGCTCGACCAGTTCATCTGGGACCTCCGGGGTGATGGCTGGCGCGTCATCCGGCACGACGTGGCCCGGACCGAGCTTCCCCCCGCCATCCGCGCGCGCATCCAGGCGGACCGCGCCGCGGACCCCTCGGTCCAGGCCGTCGTCATCCTGGGCAGCGTGGCCCAGCCCTACTCTGGCCTGATCGTCCCTGACGGACACATCCCGGACCACCATGGTGCGTGGCCCACGGACGCGTACTACGCCGACCTCGACGGAACCTGGACGGACACCACCGCCAACGTCACGACCGCCAATGATGCGCGCAACCGGAACACGCCCGGAGACGGGAAGTTCGACCAGAGCACGCCTCCGTCCCCGCTCGAGCTCCAGGTGGGCCGGGTGGACTTCCAGAACATGCCCGTGTTCGGTGCGGGCGGCGAGAGCGCGACCGACATCGAAGCGAGGCTCTTGCGGCGCTACCTGGCCAAGGACCACGCCTGGCGTCAGGGACAGCTGAGTGTCCCGGCCCGCGGGCTCATCGATGACAACTTCGGCTACTTCTCCGGCGAGGCCTTCGCGGCGAGCGGCTGGAGGAACTTCTCCGCGCTGGTGGGCCGTGCCGCGGTGTCCAGCGCGGACTGGATGGGCACACTCCGCACGAACGCCTACCTGCTCGCCTATGGTTGTGGCGGAGGAAGCTCGCAGAGCGCGGGCGGCATCGGGACGACGACCGACTTCCGCAACGGCGAGTCGCGCGCGGTGTTCACGTTCCTGTTCGGGAGTTACTTCGGAGACTGGGGATATACGAACAACTTCCTGCGCGCTCCGCTCGCGGCGACGGGCCATGGGCTCACCTCGGCCTGGGCAGGCCGGCCCCATTGGTTCGTCCACCCGATGGGCATGGGCGAGACCATCGGCTATGGCGCGCGGCTGACGGCCAACAACTCCAGCGACTATCCGGTCTGGAGGAACAGCTCCTCCAAGCTCGTCCACATCGGACTGATGGGAGACCCCACGCTCCGCCTCCATGTCGTGGCCCCGCCCCAGAAGCTGGTCGTGGCCTCCGGGTTGACGAGCGCGAACCTGAGCTGGGCCCCCTCGGCGGATGCCGCCGCGTCTGGCTTTCTCGGCTACCACGTGTACCGGGCGACGAACCCGGACGGGCCCTGGACCCGGCTCACCGGCGCCCCGCTGACCGCCACCTCGTACAGCGATGGCTTCGCCCCGGCTTCGGCGTACTACGCGGTCCGGGCCCTGCGGAAGATCACCTCGAACAGCGGGACCTACGAGAACCTCAGCCAGTCCGCGTTCGGGGTGTGGCCGCGTCCCTCCGGTGAGAAGAGTCCCACCCTCAGCAACATCCCGGACCAGTCCACGAACGAGGATGTGGCCACCGGGCTGGTGAGCTTCACCATCGGGGATGTGGACACCGCCGTCGACGCGCTTCGGGTGACGGCGACGTCGTCCGACGCCGCGCTCGTTCCTCCTGGAAACATCACGCTCGCCGGCAGCGGTACGAGCCGCACCCTCCGGGTCGTCCCCGGTGTGAACCTGTCTGGCACGGCCACCCTCACGGTGACGGTCTCGGACGGAGTGACGACCGCGACGGACACGTTCCTCCTCACGGTCGCCCCCGTGAATGACACGCCCGTGGCGAACGGCCAGTCCGTCTCCACGAACGAGGACACCTCGAAGGCCATCACCTTGACGGGCTGGGATGCGGAGGGGGCTGCTCTCAGCTACAGCATCTCGACCCCGCCCACGAAGGGCACCCTCACCGGCACACTCCCGAATCTCACCTACGTGCCCACCGCCAACGAGACGGGCACGGACAGCTTCAAGTTCCGGGTGAGTGATGGAGCGCTGAGCTCCAGTAACGCCACGGTCACCATCACCCTCAATCCAGTGAATGATGCGCCCATTGCCATTCCCCAGCAGGTGGTCACCCCCGCGAACACGCCGCGGGCCATCACGCTCCTGGGGGTTGACGCGGACAGCTCGAGCCTCCGCTACACCGTGGTGACCCAGCCCACCCAGGGCGTTCTCAGCGGCACCCCGCCGTTCCTCACGTACGTGCCCAACCTCAATGCCTCTGGAGCGGACAGCTTCACCTTCAAGGTGAACGACGGGTCCCTGGACTCCCTCTCGACCAGGGTGAGCATCACCATCATGTCGAGCGCGTCCATCGCGGCCGCCCAGACAGCGGAGCCCGACGAGGCACAGGTCAGCCCCGCCGTGACCGCCGTGGCTGGGGCCACGGAGGAGGACCGGAATGGCTGGGGATGTTCCAGCGTGGGAGGGGCGGACGCGCTGATGCTGCTCCTCGTGGTGGGCGCCTTCCGGCGCCAGAGACGGTGAGGAACTGGCCTCCGGCCTCAGGTGTTAGACGACTCGTAGGGGCGGTGAGGTGCCGGTGCGAGTTCTCCGACACCATCCCGGGTTCTCCGACACCATCCCGGCGGCACTTTCCCGGCGTCCCACCCCACCCTCCCTCTCCCACTGGGAGAGGGCCGGGGTGAGGGTATCGGACATCCCGGGCGGAAACGGGGTGCCCTGGAGCCTCGAGTGGGGTAGGGACTCCGCTCATGAACGAGTGGAATCTCCCCTGGGAAGGCGGATGCCGTTGCGGACAGGTGCGGCTGAGGATCAGCGCACCGCCCCTCCTCACGATGGCCTGCCACTGCACGGGCTGCCAGCGGATGACCGCGAGCGCCTTCTCCTTGAGCGCGGCAATCCCGACCGAGGGGTTCCTGGTCACGAAGGGAGAGCCTGTCATTGGAGGCCTCCACGGCTCGACCCGTCATTACTTCTGCCCGTACTGCATGAGCTGGATGTTCACCCGGCCCGAGGGCCTGGACATGTTCGTCAACGTCCGCGCGACGATGCTCGATGACGCCAGCTGGTTCACCCCGTTCATCGAGACGTGGACGGACGAGAAGCTCCCCTGGGCGAGCACGCCCGCGGTTCATCGCTACCCGAAGTTCCCGGACTTCAGCGACTACGAAGGGCTGACAGCGGAGTATGCGAAGAAGGCCGTCAGACCGGCGGCGCGGTGACCTCGCTTGAGAGCGTCCACGAGCTGCTCGCGCGTACGAACACCCGAGACGTTCGAGGTGAAGCCGCTGGCACGGCTCATCCCTGCTTGCGCCAGGCCGACACCGAGGCCCGCGCGAAGTCCGCGAGCTCCCTCGGAGGCCGCCCCGTCACCTGCTCGACGGTGGTGGTCGTCCGATCTTCCGACCCGCGGGCAATGGCTCCATCCATGGACGCCAGCAGCGCGGCGTAGTCCCGCGACAGTCCCAGGCGGCTCCAGCGCTCGGCGAGCGCCTCTTCCGACAGGTTGACGTGGCGCACGGGCCGGCCCAGCGCCGCACCGATGATGGCCGCCGCTTCCCCGTAGCTCAGCGCGCGCGGCCCCGTCAGCAGGTGCGCCGTGTCGTGCGCCTTCTCGTCGATGAGCGCCCGGACCCCCACCTCCGCGATGTCGTCCGCGTCGATGAAGGGCACGCGCCCCTCGCCCGTCGCCGAGTACAGCGCCCCTTCGTCGCGCACGGTGGCCTGGTGCTGCCCCTCGGAGAAGTTCTGCATGAACCACGAGGGGCGCAGCACGGTCCACTCCGGCGCCGTCTCGCGCAACAACCGGTGCACGCCTCCCATGGCCGGTCCACCCTCCGGCAGCGACGAGGCACTGAGCAGCACGAAGCGACGCACCCCCGCCGCTCGCGCCCGCTCGATGAACGCCGACATGACCGGCAGCGGATCCGACTCCCCCACCGGCGCGACCAGGTAGACGCGCTCCACGCCCTCCAGCGCGCGAGCGTGGCCCTCGGGTTGGTTCCAGTCGAAGCGCACGGCCTCGACCCCCTCGGGCGCGCTCCCCGAGCGGCTGGCCAGGCGCACCGGCCAGCCCAGCTCCTTCAGCCTCCGCACCACGCGGCCACCCGTCTTGCCCGTACCACCCGTCACCAGAATCCCAGGCTTGCTCATGGTCAGCCCTCCTTGGGGTCCAGGGCCCGCAGCGCGATCAGCGGGTTCCAGTAGTCCCGGTACTTCACGATCCGCCCATCCCGGAACTCGACCACCGAGATGTACTTCTGGTTGTACGGCTTGCCCGTGGCCACGGCGCGCCCCTCGCAGGAGAACTCCGCGATCAGCACCCGCCCGTCCTGCGACGGATGGAAGACCGGCTCGCTGAAGCGGTCGATGTGCAGCATCTCGGGGAACCTCCGCAGGTGCTCACGGATGGCCGCCTTGCCGTCGAGCCGCTGGGGCAAGCCCTCGGGGGAATAGGGGAACTCCATCGAGCCGTCCTCGGCCCACATGTCCGCGAAGCCCTCGAAGTCCCCCTTCAGCAGGGCCTGGTAGCCCGACACGAACAACCGGATGTGGGGGTTCTGGAGCGCGTCTTCCTGGTGACTCATTCGCATGGCATCTCTCCCCTTCACGACTTGACGTTGGAACGGTTTCGTTGGAACGACTGCGTTCCGACGTATAAATAGGGCAATGAACGATGGAACGCAAGCGTATCGTCGTAACGTGAGGACCATGAAGGGGAAGCCCATGCGAAGAACGGAGCGGAAGGTCGCCGGAGCGGCGGTCCTCCAGACCAACGTCACCGCCGCCATCACCCGCGCCCTGTTCCGAGAGCTGGCGAAGACGGGGTACGCCGCGCTGAGCATCGAGGCCGTGGCGAAGCGCGCCGGGGTGGGCAAGGCGGCCATCTACCGGCGCTGGCCCTCGAAGCTGGAGATGGTGTCGGACCTGCTCGCCGAGGTGGGCATCGAGCTGGTCGACCTCCCGGACACGGGGTCGCTGCGCGGCGACGTCGTGGCCCTGCTCGAGCAGACCCGGGCCCTGCTGCGCCGGCCGCTGATCGCGCGCATCCTGCCGGACCTGCACGCGGAGATGCGACGCACGCCCGCGCTCGCCTCGGCGGTGCGCACGGGAATCCAGCAGGGACGGCGCGCCCGGGCCCAGGAGCTGGTGCGCCGGGCCATCGACCGGGGCGAGCTGTCACCCGACATCGATGTCGACCTCGCCCTGGACCTGTTCGGCGCCCTGCTCTACTGGCGTGTCATCGTGACGGGGCAGCCCACCCCACCGGACTACCTCGAGCGGCTCACCACCCTGACCCTCGGCGGCCTGCGCGCGCTCTCCGAACAGGCCGCCGCCAGCAAGCGCTAGTGGAGTGTCCGCGAAGTCTTTGGACAGGGTCCGAGGGCCCGTGGATGTCCCCTCTCCCTCTGGGAGAGGGCTAGGGTGAGGGTATTTCCACACCCGCGGGCCACACGGGAATTGGAACACGGAAGCGACTACCCTCCCCCCCCGCCCTCTCCCAGAGGGAGAGGGAGCATGCGCAACACGACCAGGTCCACGAACTCCACTCGCAGCTCAAGAGGGGCAGTTCCCATTTTATTGCCCTCCGTGGGTATACCCCTCGAGGAGTGAACTGACAGGAACTTGGGCCCCGAGCAGCTCTCAGCGATATACGACAAGTACGGTTATTACCTTCACCAACGCTGCTTGCTCCTCCTGGGCAACCGAGCGGATGCGGAGGATGCCGTACAGGATGTCTTCGTGCGCGTGCGCAGCTACCACGGCTCGCTCAAGGCGCCCGTCACCCTGGCCTGGCTCTATGCCATCGCCAACCACGTCTGTTTCGACAAGGCGAAGCGCCGAGCCCGCGAAGAGCCCTGGGAGCCCCCCGAGCTGGCCGAGCTGGATCCCCGACGCCAGGGCACTCCGGAGGACGCGGATCGCCGTGCCCTCGTCTCCTCGGTGATGGACCAGCTCGACCGCCGCATGCGGGACATCGTCATCCTCCACCACATCGAGGGGTGGACCCAGGAGGAGATCGCCGCCCAGACGGGCTACTCTCGCCGCACCGTGGGCAAGAAGCTCGCTGGCTTCGCGGAGTTGCTGCGCGCCCGGTGGCGGAAGTTTCGCAACCTGTCATCCCCGGAGGTGACCCCATGAGGCCCTTGCCCGCCCCGCTCCGAGGCCCCGACTGTCCTCCCGCGGTGGTACTCGAATACCTGGCCGCGGAAGAACCCCTCGAGCCCGGCATCCAATTGCACGTCGCCTCCTGCGCGGCGTGCAAGGACCACGTGCGGGCGCTCACGGAGGCGAGCGGGGCGTACCGTCGCTCCCGCCCTCCCGAGCAGTTCCTGCGCAAGCTGGAGGCTCGCGAGGTGGTCCCACCTGCCTGGCGACGCTGGCTGCTCGGCTCCGCCGTGGCCAGCGCATGCGCGGTGCTCCTGGCCGTGTCGACATGGCACGGGACCGACGAGGTCCGAACGAAGGGCGGCACGGAATTCGGCGTGTATGTGAAGCGCGCCGGAGAAGCCTCGCCGCTCCGGCTGGCTTCCGGGGCGAGGGTCCGCGCGGGAGAGGTGCTGCGCTTCCACTACCGGCCTCCGAGCGATGGCTGGCTCCTGCTCGTCAGCATCGATGGGACGGGGCAGCTCACCGTCTTCCACCCCTACCAGGGCACCGCCGCGGCGCGGGTGGCCGGTGGCACCCTCTCGGTGCTGGAGGAGAGCATCGCGCTCGATGACGCCCCGGGCCCCGAGCGCCTCGCGGCCATCTTCCGCCCGGAGCCCTTCACGGTGGAGGAGCTCCGGGCCTGGCTGAGCGGCCCCTCCTCCAGCGCGCCACACATCGACTGCCCCCGCTGCCAGGTGGAGTGGGTCGTCCTCGAGAAGAGCCCATGAGAACGCCATGCCTGGGAGTGCTCCTCGCGGTGCTGACGCTCGCGGGCCAGGCGCATGCGGCGCCCGTGCGCTTGATGGTGTCCATCGGCAACAACACGGGAGACCCCACCGATGTGCCGTTGCGCTACGCCGACACGGATGCCCGCCGCTTCCACGAGCTGATGCTGGAGCTGGGCCAGGTGCAGTCGACGCGGGCCTACCTGCTCAGCGGCGCCACGGTGGAGCAGGTGCGCGCCGCCTTCACGGAGGTGCGCGGACGGGCGGCCGAGCTCGCGGCCGCGGGCGCGGACGTCACGCTCTTCATCTATGTGTCGGCTCACGCCCGGGCGGGCCAGTTGCACCTGGGCGGGGGCCATCTGCCACTGGCGGAGCTGCGGGAGCTGGCCAGGCGGGTGGCCGCGCCGCTGCGAGTCCTCCTCCTCGACACGTGCGAGAGCGGCATCGTCGCGCGGCGCAAGGGGGGCCGGCTCGTCTCCGGCTACGAGCTGAACCTGGAGCGCCTGCCGCTCAGGGGCGAGGTGCTCATCTCCTCCAGCGGGCCGGCGGAGTCCTCGGAGGAGTGGGAGTCGCTCGCGGGCTCGCTCTTCACCCACCACCTGCTGACAGGCCTGAGAGGCGACGCGGATGTGAACGGGGACGGCCAGGTGACGGTGGCCGAGGCCTACAGCTACTCGTACCGGCGTACCGTGTCCGCCGCGGCCCGGGGCTCCCAGCACCCCGTGGCGGATATCGACCTGAGCGGCGCGGGGGAAGTCGTCCTGACCGAGCCGCTGCGCCACCGGAGCGCGGTGCTCTTCCCGCCCGCCTCGGAGGGCACCTTCACCGTGGCGAGCCAGCCCGAGCCGGATGTGCTGCTCGAGGTGGACAAGCGGGCGGGGCGCGCGCTGCGCCTGGCGGTACCGCCGGGACGCTACGTGGTGCGCAAGCGTCTGGGCACGCGCGTGGCGCTGGCCACCCTGGAGCTGCCCTACGGAGGAGAGCTCACCGTGGACGAGCGGGCCATGGTGGAGCGGAGCTGGAGCGAGGTGGCGCTGAAGGGAGGCTATGTCGACCTGCGCACCTCCACGCTCCTGCTCGTGGCCGGGTTCCAGTCGGGGCCCATCCCCCAGACGGGAGCCCGGTGGCGGGCGGGCGTCGGGTACCGCCACACCTTCGGTGCGTGGTGGTGGAAGGCGGGTCTCTCGGCACAGCGCGCCACCTATCCTGGCGTGGGCCTGGACATCTCCGAGCAGGGCCTGCTCGCGCAGGTGAGCCTCGGCTGGCGGTACCTGGGCTGGCCGCTCGCCCCGTACGCGGGACTGGGGTTGCGCTCCTTGACGCTGCGCCAGGGCTTCACGCGCAACCAGGAAGAGCGCATCCAACGCGCCTTCGGGGTGAAAGCCCTGCCGGACCGATGGGGCCAGGGCCTGGGGCCCGTCGGCGTGGCCGGCGTCGAAATCCCGCTGGTGGGGAATGCCCTGGCGCTCCTCGAGGCCAGCGCCGAGCTGCGCTACCTCCCGCTGGAAGGCGACACCTCACCCTGGAGGACGGGGGCCGGCGTCGAGGCGGCGGTGGGGTGGCGATTCTGACGGTTCCCATTTTCATGGCCTCCCTCGGTACTGAAAGTGGAGGTGGAGATGTGCTCCACCCGAACCTGGGAAGGCCTCATGAGGAAGTCTCCTCGCGCGAGCATGGGAGCGCTCGCCACCGCCATGCTGATGATGGGATGTGGAGAGGGACGGCCGGTGGGGCCGGACTATCGCGGCGAGCCGCTGGTGACCTTGCGGGGCCAGCTGCGCCTGGCGGACCACGTCCAGGTCGATGAGCCGGTGCGGCTGGCGCTCGTCTGGTACAAGTCGCGCACCGACTCGTCGCAGCCTCGGGAGATCGTCACCGAGGACATCGTCTACGAGCCCTCGTTCCCCATCGAATTCACCTTCCACCTCTACGAGCCCCCTCCTCCCGAGGCGCTGACGGAGGACGTGTCGGGCCGCTTCGGGCATGCGATCCTCGTCGCGTACCGGGACGACAACCACAACGGCGAGCTGGACCCCATTCCGCCCGGCGGAGTCCCCCAGGACAAGGTGCTCGGCGCCACTCAATCGTTCTTCGATCCGGAAGCACCCGGCTACGCCCTGAGCTACACCGAGGATGCGGGAGGGCGGAACGGGCGCTTCACGCTCTCTCACTTCCCCGTGGGGGACGCTGTTCCCATGGCGGAGCCCGTGCCCCTGGACACGCCCATCACGCTGACGCTCACCGGAGAGGACGAGCTCGCCGCGCTGCTCTGCATGGCGACGCGTACGATCGAGACCGCGGGCTCACCCAACCCGCTCGCGTTCTGTGGACTCCCGGCGACGCCTGGCATCCTCCGGTTGCATGCGACCTTCGTCCTTCGGATCGACGAGACCCCCACCGGAGAGACCGTCCGGGAGCAGGCGCTCGTGCGCGTCAGCGACGGGAGCCGGTGGCTCACGGATGCCGATGCCACGGCCACCCTCAACGGTCATCCGATCCACATCGGCGGAGGGGACACCACGCCCGGTGTCTTCCCGACCCCGGGCGCCGTGAGCACGTTGATCGTCTCGGCCCCTGGCTTCCCCACCGCGACATACGAGCTCAGAGCCCCTGGAATTCCGCGCCTGACCAGCCCGGCGAGTGGAGCCACCTTCCCCTCGGGCTCGTCCCTGCACTTCGCCTGGTCCCCAGGCCCCTTCACCTGGAGCTCGTGGGTGAACCTCACGGCAAGTACCGATTCAGCGGTCCTCTGGTCTGATTCCACCCCCATCGGCGTCCCATCGAGCGCACCGCCTCTGCCCTTCGACATCACCACCAGTCCCATCGCATACACGGGAGACGCCTTCGCGAGATTGACGGCGTTCAACCAGGGGAGCTTCTCGCGGTATGGGGGCTCCACGTGGTCGCAGGTGGAATACACGCGCCGGGTCACCTTCACCCCTTGACTCCCAGGTGTGGAGTGCCTCGCCCGAACCCCATGAGCTAACGTTCGTCATCCATCTGGCAAGGGGCCACTCCATGACCACCGAGCAGACCGCCTGCATCCTGTGCTCCCGCAACTGCGGGCTCCGCGTCGAAGTCGAGGGCTCCCGCATCACGAGCATTCGCGGCGACGATGCGCACCCGGTCTCCAAGGGCTACCTCTGCCAGAAGGCCGCACGGCTGCAGCACTATCAGCAGAACGCGGATCTCCTCGAGCATCCGCTGCGGCGCGAGCCCGACGGCTCCTTCGTCCGCGTGGGCTGGGACGAGGCGCTGGCGGACATCGCCAGGCGCCTCATCGCCATCCGAGACCGGCACGGTGGGCGCTCATTCGCGTTCTACGGCGGCGGCGGTCAGGGCAACCACCTGGGAGGCGCCTACGGCCGGCAGCTCACGAAGGCGATGGGAAGCCGCTTCACCTACAGCGCCCTCGCGCAAGAGAAGACCGGCGACTTCTGGGTCAATGGACGGCTCTTCGGGGATCAGCGCTGCCACCTCACCGAGGACGTGGAGCACGCGGACTTCGTGCTGTTCATTGGCACCAACCCGTTCCAGGCGCACGGCATCCCCAACGCACGCGATACCCTGCGCGAGCTGAAGAAGGACCCCGCGCGCCAGATGGTCGTGGTCGACCCGCGCAAGACGGAGACCGCTCGCCTGGCCGACGTCCACCTGCAGCTTCGTCCCGGCACCGACGCGTTCCTGATGGCGGCCATTCTCGCCATCATCGTGCGCGAGGGCCTGCATGACCGCGCGTTTCTCTCGCGGCGCTGCTCCGGCTTCGCCGCGCTGGAGGCGGAGCTGCGCGCGATTCCGGTCGAGGACTTCGTCCGCCGAGCCGACGTGCCTCTCGCCGACGTCGAGCGCGTGGCTCGGGGTTTCGCCCAGGCCCACACGGCGTGCGTGCGCGTCGACCTCGGCCTGCAACAGAGCCTCCACAGCACGCTCAATTCCTATCTCGAGAAGCTGCTGTTCCTCGTCACCGGCAACTTCGGCAAACGGGGCGGGAACAACTTCCACTCGTTCTTCCTGCCGCTGCTCGGCCACACCGACGAGCGAGAGGGCCGACACCTCCGCACGTCCCATCACAAGATGTACCCCATCTCCGGCCTCTACCCGCCGAACATCCTGCCGAGTGAGATAGAGCACGAGGGAGAGGACCGCATCCGCGCGATGTTCGTCGACAGCGCCAACCCGGCCCTCACGGGCGCGAACACCGCCGCCTATGAGCGAGCACTCTCCAAGCTCGAGCTGCTGGTCGTCGTGGACGTGGCCATGACGGAAACCGCCCGGCTCGCCCACTATGTCCTGCCCGCGGCGACACAGTTCGAGAAGTGGGAGTGCACCGGCTTCAACCTCGAGTTCCCGGACAACGCCTTCCACCTGCGCCACCCCGTGTTGCCGCCGCGGGCGGAGACCCTGCCGGAGCCAGAAATCTATACGCGCCTGCTCGAGGCGATGGGCGAGCTCCCGACGTCATTCCCGCTGCTGGAGCGCATCGCCACTCGCGAGCCCGCGGCCACGAAGCATCTCGTCTTCCTCGCGGCGATGGGCGCCATGCTGGCGAGGAAGCCCAGGCTTCGGCCCTTCGCCGCATCCATCATCTACCGCACCCTGGGACGGGCGCTCCGGACTCCGCGCGCGAGCGCCTCTCGCGTTCCGCCCGCCGCGGCGGCGCCCCTCCTGGCCCTGGCCCTCCAGATGGCGAACCAGGAGCCCGCCGCCGTGCGTCGCGCCGGGCACCGGGGCAATCGGCTCACGTTGGGCGTGTCGTTGTTCCACGCCATCCTGGAGCGCCCCGAGGGGACCCTCGTCACCCGGCATGAGTTCGAGGACACGTGGTCGTTCATCCGGCACCGCGATGGGCGCATCCATCTCGACATCCCCGAGATGCTCGATGCGCTTCGCGCGCTTCGCGATGAACCCTCGTCGAACCACCCCCTGGTGCTGCTCGCCGGTGAGCGCCGAGGATACAACGCGAACCAGATCTACCGTGACCCGGCGTGGCGAAAGACCGACCCCGACGGTGCCATGCAGATGCACCCCGACGACGCTCGCGCACTCGGGTTGCGGCAAGGTGCGCGCGCCCTCTGCACCTCGGCGACGGGTGAGATTCCCGTCACCATCGAGCTCGACGAGATGCTCCGCCCGGGCATGGTCACGCTTCCTCACGGATACGGCATGCGCTATCGCGGGGGCGAGCCGAACGGCCCGCAGCTCAATCGCCTCACGGCGAGCGAGCATTGCGATCCGCTCGCGCGCACGCCGTACCACAAGCACGTCCCCGTGAGCGTGCGCGCCATCCAGGATGCGTAGGCGAATATCGACCCCCTCGCGCCCTACCGACCCGGGCTCGGCCGGAACCACGTGGGCTCGGGCCGGACCGTCGTGCCTCCCGTGAACATGCCGCCGGTGAAGAAGGCCTCCTCGAAGAAGTGGTACGGGTGGACGAGCTCGGGGCGGCTGGCGGCCTCCAGGCGCTCGGCGAGCGGGGCCGGAATCTCCACGTCGAGGGCGCGCAGGTTGGTCTCGAGCTGCTCCAGCCGCGTCGCGCCGATGATGGTGGAGGCCACGCCGGGCCGGCGCGTCACCCACGCGAGAGCCACCTGTGCCGGAGGCCGATCCAGCTGACGGGCCACGTCCTTGAGCGCGTCGACGATGGACCAGTTGCGCTCGGTGAAGAGCTTGAGGAACCCCGGGTTGCCGGAAGTGGAAATGGAGGGGAGCCGGCCGTCCCCCTTCGCCCCCACGCCCTCGCGCGTGTACTTGCCCGACAGCAACCCCGACGCCAGCGGGCTCCAGGGAGTGATGGCCGCTCCGAGCGCCAGTGCCGCTGGGATGTGCTCGCGCTCAATGTTGCGCTCGACGAGCGAGTACTCCAGCTGCAGCGCCGCGATGCGCTCCAGGCCCTCGCGCTCCGCGAGCGTCTGCGCGCGAGCGAAGTACCAGGCCGGCACGTCGGACAGGCCGATGTAGCGGACCTTGCCCTCGCGCACGAGGTCGGTGAGCGTGTGCATCACCTCCTCCACGGGCGTGAGGCCGTCCCACGCATGCAGCCAGTAGAGGTCCACGTAGTCCGTCTTCAGCCGTCGCAGCGAGCCCTCCAGCGCGCGGTAGATGTTCTTGCGGCCATTGCCACCCGCGTTGGGGTCCCCCGGCGAGGTGTTGACGGTGAACTTCGTCGCGATGACCACGCCGTCCCGCCCGCCGTGTCGCGCGAAGTACTCGCCGATGAGCTGCTCGCTGGTGCCGCCCGTGTAGCCGTCCGCCGTGTCCAGGAAGTTACCGCCCGCCTCCAGGTAGCGCGCCAGGATGCGGTGGGCCGTTTCCTTCGGGCTGCCCCAGCCCCACTCGGTGCCGAAGGTCATGGTGCCCAGGCACAGCGGGCTCACGCGCAGGCCGCTGCGGCCCAGCAGGTGATACTGCGCCAGCGAGTCGATTCGAGGTGTCGTCGTCATGTGTCTCTCCCGTGGATGGCTTCAAACTGCCTTCCAGGAGCCACGGAATGAAGACGCGAAATCCGCACACACTCTTTAGAATCTCTTAGAAATGGCCCTCACGCCCCTCAATGCCCTGGCCGTGTTCGTCACCGTCGCCCGGCGTCGCAGCTTCACCCAGGCCGCCAAGGAGCTCGGGGTCTCCTCCTCCGCGGTGAGTCAGGCCGTCCGCCAGTTGGAGCAGAAGCTGGGACAAGCGCTGCTCGCCCGCACCACGCGCAGCGTGTCGCTCACCGAGGCCGGGCGCCGGCTCGTGGAAGACGCCGCGCCGGGTCTCCAGTCAGCGCTGGCGGCGCTCGAGCACCTGTCCGCCGACACCACGCAGCTCACGGGCTCGCTTCGCCTGTCAGTGCCCGCGTTCTCGCTGCCGCTCGTGGTCGAGCCCGTGTTGACGAAATTCCTCGAGGTCCATCCGCACGTCCACGTCGACGTGTCCGTGCAGGACCAGTTCGTCAACATCGTCGAGGAAGGCTTCGACGCGGGCATCCGTCTGTCAGAGGCGGTGGAGCGTGACATGGTCCAGGTACGCCTCACGCCTGCCTTCCGGTTCCTCGTCGTGGGAGCACCCTCGTACTTCGAGCGGCACGGGACTCCACGGCGGCCGAAGGACCTGGCGAACCACGCCTGCCTGGGTTACCGCTCGCCCTCGACAGGGCTGCCGTACCACTGGGAATTCGAGCAGGGGCGGCGGGAGCTCAGCGTGCCGGTGAAGGGGCCACTCGCCTCGGACCACGCGCCGCTGCTCCTGAGCATGGCCGCCGCGGGCCTGGGCCTCGCCTACGTGGCCGAGCCCCAGGCCGCACCCAGGCTGCGCACCGGTGCGCTACGGCCCGTGCTGGAAGATTGGGCGCCCACCGTGCCGGGTCTCTTCCTGTACTTTCCGAACCGGACGCGAGCCTCCCGCCCGCTGCGCGCTTTCATCGACATGACGCGAGACATCCTCCCACGCCGCTGAGCCTCCGCCCGTGCTCCCTCCGCCTTCACCTTCTTCAGGTCTCGAAATAGCGGCCCCGCTCGAGATCGGCGATGAGCCCAGGCTGGTGTGGGCGCCATCCAAGCTGGGCCTGCGTTCGCGTGCTCGAGGCCGCCATGTCGTTCGCGAAGAAGCGCGCGAGCCAGGCGAAGTGCGCTGCTGCTTCCCCGGGTGATTTCGAGACGACCGGCACGTTCAAGCGTCGGCCGATGACGTCCGCGATGTCTCGGGTCGGCACGCCCTCGTCGACGACCCCGTGAAACGTGGCCCCCGCGGGACCCTGCTCGAGCGCCAGCCTGTAGAGCCGCGCGACATCGAGCCGATGCACCGCGGACCATCGGTTGCGCCCGTCGCCTACGTACGCCGAGACCCCCTTCTCACGCGCGATGCGGATGAGGGCGGGAACGAAGCCGTGATCACCGTCTCCGTGCACCGACGGTGGGAGGCGCACCACCGACACGCGCACGCCACGCGACGCCAGCGAGAGCGCGGCACGTTCCGAGGCAATCCGGTGCGTACCACTGGAGCTGAGATCGGGCGCGTCTTCTTCGGTGCCCACCCGGCCCTGCGCGAGGAGCGCGAGCGCCGAGGTGACGACAAAGGGCCGGTCAGAGCCCGCGAGGGCTCCGCCGAGCGCCTCGATCGCGAGCCGGTCCGTCTCGCCGGAGGCCGCGATGTTCGAGAAGTCGTGAATGAAGGCCGTGTGGATGACGCCATCCGATGCAGCCACTCCACGTCTCAGGCTATCGGCATCCTCGAGCGCGCCCCGATGCGGCTCGGCACCGGCGGCGGCGAGCGACCTCGCAGCCGCATCCGAGCGAGCCAGGCCGAGCACCCGATGGCCCGCGCCGATGAGTTCCTGAACGATGGCGGAGCCGATGAAGCCCGTGGCGCCGGTGACGAAAACACGCATGATGGATCTCCTGGTGGAATCGAGCCGCCGCGATGCCGCGGCTCTTGTCGGGGACCCATATTGAGGCTGCGCCGAGCCTTCCGCACGTGCATCCTTGGAAGCCTGAGCATGAACAAGAGTAGGTCTCGTGGTTTCGACAGGCATTCGCTGGACGAGCTCGGCATGCTGCGCGCGGTCGTCGAGGCCGGGAGCTTCGTGCGCGCGGGCGAGGCGCTCGGCCTGACGCAATCCGCGGTCAGTCGTGCTGTCGCGCGCCTCGAGAGCCGAATCGGCGTACGCATGTTCCATCGCACCGCGCGCTCCATCTCGCTGACCGATGAAGGCCGTCGCTTCTACGAGTCGGTCGCGCCCCACCTGGAGGCCATCGAGGCCGCGACGATCGAGGCGGGGGGCTCATCGGCCAGGGTTCGCGGCCGCCTGCGCGTGAACGTCGACGAGAGCATCGGGCAATTCGTGCTGACGCCTCGCCTGGAGCCGTTCCTCGCGCAGCACCCCGACCTCTTCGTGGAGATCGCGATACGCGATCGAATGGGCGATCTGGTCGGCGAAGGCTTCGACGTCGCCATCCGGTTTGGTCAGCCGGAACCGTCAGCGCTGAAGGCTCGCCTGCTCATGCGCACGCGCATCATCACCTGCGCATCGCCCGCGTACATCGCGCGTCACGGGCTGCCACGCCATCCGCGCGACCTCGAGAAGCATCGGTGTGTCCTGATGCGAGATCCCTCCACGGGAAGCCACTTCGGATGGGAGTTCGTGCGCGGGAGGAAGACCCTCCCCGTGAACGTGTCTGGACAGCTGATGGTGAACGGAGGCGGTCCGCTGCTCGCGGCGTGTCTCGGGGGGCAGGGAATCGCGCAGTTGATCGAGCTCTACGCGCGCGACCTCGTGGCCGACGGACGGCTCGTTCAAGTGCTCCCGGAGTGGGCCGAGGAAACGTATCCGCTCTACGCGTACCATCACTCCGCACAATTCATGTCGGCCAGGGTCCGCGCCTTCCTGGACTTCGTCATCGCACTGACGCGCGAGTCCTCGTCAAACGGCGGCGAGCGACGAGCGCGTCGTGACTCCGAAGCTTGAACACGACGTCCTGGCTACTCGGACAGGGGTCTCATGGCGAGCCGGTTGACGAGCTCCTCCATGACCGCGCGGACGCCAGAGCCCAGATGCCGCCGCGTCGGATAGACGAGGTGCAGGTCTCCAGCGCGGGCGACCCACTCCGGGAGGATGGGGACGAGACGCCCGGCGCGAAGGTCATCCTCGACGACGAACTCCGAGAGCCGGGCAATGCCGAGCCCGGCCCGTGCCGCTCCCAGCGCGAGCTCCTGGGTGTTCGCCGCATACCGCCCGGAGACCGGAACCTGGACGCGACGGCGCCCCTTCTCGAGCGTCCACAGCGTGCCCCCTTCGCAGTTCTGGAAGACGATGCAGGAGTGGTCACCCAGCTCGACAGGATCGCGCGGCCGGCCCCTCGCTTCCACATAGTCGCGGCTCGCGCAGAGCACGTTGTTCCAGGGCCGGAGCCGCCGAGCAATCAGGGAGCTGTCGGCGAGGACGCCCGCGCGAATCGCGAGATCGAAACCCTCGTCGATCAGATTCACCAGCCGATCCGTCGCCACCAGCTCGAGTGAGAGCTCGGGCGCGCGCCGGAGCAGCTCCAGGAGCGCTGGCGCGACCAGCCGTTCGCCGACGAGCGCGGGAGTCGTGATCCGCACGAGGCCTCGCGGCGAGTCGTCGAGGTCGCGCAGCGCGCGGCCCGCGTCCTCCAGGTCGGCGAGGATCCGGGTGGCGCTTTGCAGATAGAGCTGCCCCGTGGAGGTGAGGCGGACGGCTCGCGTCGTTCGCCGGAACAGGACCACGCCCAGGCGCTCTTCCAGGGCGGTGATGCGCTTGGACAGCGTGGACTTCGGCATGTCCAGTGCGGCGGCCGCGGCGGTGAACGACCCGTCGCGTGCGACCGACACGAAGGCACGAAGCTCGTGAATCTCCGGTACGAGGACGCTGCCTCTGTTTCCCTTGGTGGACAGTCTGTTCACGTGTGGGGCCCTACTCTACGCCAGCGGGGCTCTCCATGCTCGACCTCCATGCCGTCCAGAGACCGCGCTTCGTGGAGACGGGGACGGCCAGCACGGGGAGAGCCACATGAGGATCATCGTCGTTGGAGGCGAAGGGACGATCGGGCGGGCGGTGGTGGCGGCATTGTCGTCCGGGCGCCATGAAATCATCACCGCGGGGCGGACGAGCGGAGCGCTCCGGGTCGACATCGAGTCCGCCGATTCGGTCCAGCAGATGTTCCGGCAGGTGGGTCCATTCGACGCACTCGTCTCGGCCGCGGGCAACGCCCGGTTCGGCTCGCTCGAGACGATGACCGAGGACGAGCTCGTCCGCGGCGTCCACGGCAAGTTGCTGGGGCAGATCCGGCTCGTCCTGCTGGGGCGCTCGTATGTGCGCGAGGGCGGGTCCTTCACGCTGACGTCGGGGTATCTGTTGAATGATCCGATCCCCGGCACCGTGACCTTCGCGGTAGCGAACGGTGGAATCGAGGGCTTCGTTCGCGCTTCGGCCCTCGAGTTCGGACAGCGCATACGGATCAACGCCGTGAGCCCCGGAATGGCCGAGGACAGCGCCGAGCACTTCGGACACCTCAACCCCGGCCGGCTTCCGACTCCGATGCGAACGATTGGCGCCGCCTACGCCCGCGGTGTCGAGGGGTTCAGGACGGGAGAGATCATCCCGGCCTGGTGACGGGCGTCCAAGCTCCTAGGAGCGTGTCGGGGAATCGGCCAGAGGGACAGTGGCGCATAGCAGGCGCCATATGGCGCCACAGGCCCAGAGCTCATAGGGGGAGGACGAAGCGACCACTCGTCGTGCCGCCTCGCGGCGACCTCGCCGCTACGCGGCCTGCGCGGCCAGGCTGGGCAGCTCCCAACCCTGCTTCCACATCTTCTTGAGGTTGTGGACGGCGCACGCCAGCGAGAATTCGCCTTGCACCTTCAGCAGGCCCCGCAGCGAGAAGCGAGGCAGGACTGTGTTCTTCACCTGCCCAATCACTGGCTCGGCCGTCACCTTGCGTCGCGCGTATGCCTTGCGTCCCCGCTTCGTCAACAGCTTGCGCTTCATCCGCTCCTTGAAGCTCAGGCCAGCCGGCGGGCGCCCTCGTGGAGCCGGTGGCGCCTCCTCCCCATGCTTGTCGCGCCCGGTGGCGATGAAGCACTCCACGCCCTTGTCCTCCACCTTCTCAATGTCCTGCTGGCACAGGTAGCCCGAGTCCGCGCTCAGCTCCTCAGGCACCAGCCCCGTGTTGGCCTCTACCTGCTCCACCATGGGGGCAAGCTGACGTGCATCGCTGCTGCTCTGCCCAACCTCCTGCGCCACTACCAACTGCGTGTCCGCATCCACCGCCACCTGCGCGTTGTAGGACTGCTGGAAGGCTCCTCCCTTCGGCATGATGCGCGACTCGGGGTCGGTGAAGTTGTACTGCGCCTTCTCGGAGGGTTTTGCCTCCTCGCGCTGCTTCCCCTCGGCCTCGGCCTTCTTCCTGGCCTGCTCCTCCAACTCCTGCTTCGCCTGGCCAATTCTCTCCCGCCGCTTCTCCTTCTCCACCGCCAGCGCCACCTTCTTCTCCGCCTCCACCTGCCGCGCCGCCTCCCGCAGCCGCTCGGCGCGCTTCTTCGGGTCCTTCATCTCCTCGGGCAGCTCGTCCCCACGCCGTCCCTTGCCGTGGCGCTCATCCTCCTGTGCATCCAACTCCTCGGCCTCCGCCAGCAGGCGCTCCACCTGCTCGTCCAGCTTCTTCATCGCCTCGTCCATGCGCCCGTAGCTCATGGCCTTGTGCTTGCTGGCGTTGGCCTTCATCTTCGTGCCGTCCACCGACAGGTGCCCCACCTTCTTGAGCCCCGACTGGCTGGCCACCCGCAGCGTGTCCACGAAGAGCGCTCGGAATGCCTCCAGGTGTCTCACCCTGAAGGCGCATACCGTGTCGTGGTCGGATCTCTCTCCTCCCGTCAGGTAGCGGAAGGCGAGGTCCGTCTCGCACCGCCGCTCAATCTCCCGGCTGCTCGTAATGCCTCGCGCGTAGGCGTACATGAGCAGCAACGTCATCATCACCGGGTGGTAGGGCGGCTGCCCGCATTCCTTGGTGTACGCCCCCCAGAATCGGGCTGAAATCCAGCACCTTCACCAGCTCCACGAAGAAGCACGCCAGGTGCCCCTCCCCCAGTACCTCCCTCGCGTACTGCGGCAACAGCTGCCCCTGCTCCGGCTGCCACTCTCGCAACGGCCTCGGCGAGTTGAAGCGCGCGGAGCCCTTCGTCTCCTCCTGCTTCTGCGGCTTCTGCGCCTCGGGCACTTCCAACAGAACGCTCTGCTCGGGCTTCTTCGTCTCGCTGGTGCTCACCCTCCAGCTTCAACCAGAACTCGCCTTCACTCTGAAGGACCACCTGGGGCGTCACCCCTCTACCCCACCCTCCGCGGTGGGGTTCTCCGACACGCTCCTAGGCTCGCCTCTTGTGGCTTCGGCTCTGCCCCCGCTTGAGGGACGCGGCCAGTTCCTTGCCCACGCCCTCAAGGCCCGCGAACAGGTAGGCGTCGTGGACCGCGCCACCGCGAAGCGCCGCCTGGAGCGCTTCAATGGCGCGCGGCTGTCCGACGACCGATGCCAACGTCATGGCGCGTGTATCCCCGCGCATCCGGGACGCGTCAACTCCTCAGGGGGTAGAGAGCACGCGCCCCACGCCACGCGCCATGAACGGCCCGCACGGCGGAGCCCTTGCGCCGGCACGAGGCAGCTGACATCCACTGCGGACTCCAGCTCGACGGAAAGGGCTCAAGACAGCCGGTGTGTTATAGTTCGCCGCGAGTCTCAAGTCGGAGGAGCCGCTCCATGCCTCTTCTCGCAGAAGCAGAGCTGACCCAGAAGACCTTCGCCGAACACCCCTTCTGCCGCAAATGGATGATGAATCATTTTCCATCGAATCGGCTTGAGACGATCGTGCTCTTACTGAATAGCCTCCGGTTGGTCTCCCACACGGAGTTCGAGCGGTCCCTGATCGGATTGATCATCAAGACGGGAAATCAGCTCAAGGGGAAGATTGCTCTATACTGCGCACGAGAGCTTCCCTCCGGAATGAATTATTTTCCCGACGACATGGGCACTGCCCCCAGCGCCGTGACGCCAGGCAATGAAGTGGGAAGCGAAGGCCGTCTCGCCCATATCGCGAGAAACATTGCCCGCGAAGATCCCAAGAAATTCCTAAGCCATCCATCCGTGTCGGACCTCAGAAAGGTCAAGTGCCACGAGATCTTCATATTAGACGACCTGATTGGCTCAGGAGAGCGCATCGTGGAGTTCGCTGCCGCGCTCAATCGGGACCCACACCTGAAAAGCTGGATCTCCGGGCGTCTCGTTCGAATCACCGTGATTGCCTATTCTGTCTCCCGCCATGGAGAACAGGCCATCAGGCAAGGCGTCAAGGGGCTGGGTGAAATCAAATTCGAATGCAGGCCCTCGGCAGGCAGCGTGTGGTGGTCTCAAGAAAAGCGTCAAGAGGTCCTGGAGCTGTGTCGCACCTTCGGACGGCGCACGAAGCATCCAGACGCTTCCCTGGGGTACAAGGACTCCTTTAGTTTGATTGTCTTCGAGCACGGATGTCCAGACAATGTGCCGTGCATCTTGTGGTCCACCGGGAATTGGTCCGCCCTCTTCAAGCATCGATCCATCCCAATAGAACTCTCTGACTGCTTCGATCTCAAGCTCTCATCCAGAAACACTAGGCTCGGCTTGGCCTTCCTGGGACAGACCCAGTTGGCTGGCAGTTCCTGGATCAAGGGAGCGGGTTCTGATACACAAGCCATTGTCCTCGTCCTCGCCGCCGTGAGCAAGAAGCTGCGGAACCTAGCGAGGATGAGCGAATACACGGGCCTCTCCAACACTCAATGCGAGCAGTCGATCAAACGCGGAATTCAGTATGGCCTCTTGACGCCAGGACCCTATCTGACCCCCTTGGGCCTGGAGGAGCTCAGGCGGCTCAAGGCCACTGAAAAATCGCAGAGGGACGTTGCGGAGGCGGGAGAGCCGTTCTACTATCCACATGCGTTGAGGGGGCCAGGTGCGATCTAGTGCTTGTCGTCGGCAGTGCTGGCGACTTCCAACTGAGGCTCGGATTCCCGAGCCTCGTGGGTGGAGCGAAGTCTTGTCCCAATGGCGCATCGACCCGGTTACAGCCCCTCGTTGCCTCGGACCGTGTCGATGCGTCACCGCGCAGGTGCGTCAAAGTAGATGAGTCCCTGGCCCCCTCACGTTTACCGTCGTCAGGGTCTTGCGAAGGGTGTTTCCCCCGCCCTGATCGATACCGCCCTTGCCCAAGCGCATTCGCTGCAAAACAAGAACTACCCAGCCATTCTCACGTTGAACCACCTAGCCGCGCGAACCGAAGTTAGCTTCGAGTACCTCCGCGACGTGGTCTCCCGGCGTATTGATGCATACCGGGTATTCAATCTAAGGAAGCAGAGCACCGGGTACAGGGAGATCTGCATCCCAGCCGCCCCCCTCCTGTGGGTTCAGCAGTGGATCCACTCGAACATCCTCGTGAGGACCAAGCAGCATCCCGCGAGCTTCGCATATGCGCCCGGAAGCTCGACACGGGACTGCGCCCGTATCCATTGTGGCGCTCGCTGGATGATCAAGCTCGACATCCAGTCGTTTTTCGAGTCCATCTCCGAGATACAGGTCTACAACGTATTTCATTCCATTGGCTATGGTCCGCTCGTGGCTTTCGAGCTCTCACGTCTATGCACACGGCGCTCCAGTTCTGGATTGGAACGATATAAAGCACGGAACTGGCGAAGCCATGGACATGGCCGCTACATTGGAAAGGGCAGATACTCCATCAACACCTATCGCAGAGTACTGATGGGTCATCTACCCCAGGGGGCACCGACAAGTCCGATCCTATCGAATCTGGCCGTGGTTGACCTCGATGAGAAACTCCGTCGGCTCGCGGCGCGAGAGGGCATGAGCTATTCACGCTACTCCGACGACCTCGTCTTCTCTACGGCCCGCGATGATTTTTCCCGCAAGATCGCGGCGAGCATCATCGGCGAAGTGTATCGAGAGCTCTCTCGGCGGGGCTTTGATCCCAACCGCAACAAGGCGGTGGTTTCCCCTCCCGGTGCTCGCAAGATTGTATTGGGGCTGGTCGTGGATGGGGACTCGCCTAGGCTGCCAAAGGAGTTCAAGGAGCGCCTTCGCCAACACTTGTATTATTTGAACAAGTATGGGGTCGCGAATCATGCCCAGAAACAAGGGTTCAAATCGCTCTTTTCCATGAAGCGACATATCGAAGGACTTGCTTTCTATGCTTTGCACATCGAGAAGTCCTTCGGCGAGGAAGTCTTGAATCGACTAGCGGCGATAGACTGGCCCCCGCTCGCCTCCAGTTCGTGATCTCCACGCTCCCGGGCCCGACCAGTGCCCGGGGTCTTGTTCCGATCACATGCTCCCCCAAACAGGTGCGGATGAGGCGAGCGTGGCGGCCAGCACGGAGCCGATGAAGGAGAGGCGGCCGCGAGTGGCTTTCGCGGAGCTGCTGAGGAGGACGTTCGATTTCGACGTGTTGGTCTGCGTGAGGTGTGGAGGCAGGCGGCGGGTTCTGGCGGGCAGTGAAGGGAGCGCGAGGAGTGCGAGCGATTTTCGAGCACCTGGGATTGCCCACTGCAGGTGCGAGCCTGGCCCCGGCTCAAGCGCCACATAAGGCCGCGTGGTGTTGAGGCTTACGCCACCACAGCCCACAGGCCCAGGCCCCCTGCGCCCCTGAGCAGCCCCTGCTGGCAGCATGGCCAGGGCCCATGTGTGCCCCAAGCGGGCTGCACGCTGAGTGCACCAGAATGGCGCACTTCTCTTGGGCTCCCGTCAGCAGCCCTCCCCTACCTCACTGCTCCAACCCCCTGCCCTCTTTTCTCTTATGCGCCTGACATTCCAGAGACTTGGAGCGCGCACCAAGCGGACGGTTCCTGGGTTCGCGAACGGACTCGGCACGGTTCCTACTTCGCCTTACACATGACTCGAAGAGCGGGCGACCCTGACGGCGCGTCGGACCAGAATGAAGAGTAGTTGCAGCAGGCACAGCGTGGGTGACGGCAGCCCCAAGGGCCTGACGAAGCACGGGAGGGCTGAGCCGAACGCCGCCCAAATATCAATCCATGACCGCCTCGCGATAACGCGCTCCCAGCTCACCTACCCATCAGAAGACTCGTCGAATAGGGCGAGTATCTTGTCCTCTATTGCAGCATCCACGTTCATGGCGTTGTCAATTGCGTTGACAATAAAAGCGAGGCGCTCTCTGCTTTCCTGGAGTCGCCCCATGCGTTTCATCTCCTTGGTCAAACTCGGCGAACGAGGAGCGCCTTCCAGAACCGCAATCTGCTTAACGAGGTCCTCCTTTTCTTTTTCATGGTCTTCTATAAAAGACTGAATCTCTGCACGCTGGCTGCCAAGTCGAGCAATCTCTTCAACACGCTCACGAGCAAGGACTCGCTGTTCCTGCTCGTGCTCCTTGATATCCTTGACCACCTCCGCTGGAACAGGCTGGCCAAGGTATTTACCGGCGAGTTCAAGGAAGTTCGACAACGTGTACATGTAGAAGCGTTGCTGGGCCTCGCTCCACATCTCCTGCCCGAGTTCGGGGCGAGGGCCATGTGTGCGCCCCTGGAAGGACAACCACCAATCTTCCTTCTGGTCGTCGGTAACCAGGATGATGGGGCACTGCGTCTCCTTCGCGCGGTCCAATAGCTTGAACCAGATGAGCGCGTCACCTCCGGCGAGGTCATCGTCCTTCTTGCTCTCGAAATCCTTGTAGCCAGGAGGTGTCTTTTTCTCGGCGCGGCCCTTCGCCTCCTTGAGCTTGCTGCTGCGCACGTCCCCAGAGTACGGCTCGCCAATCCGCCCACGAAGGAGGGATGCGAGCTCGATGCTCTCCTCGTCATCGAGCGAGACACTGCGGCTGCTGTCCCGGGCCTTCGTGACTTGCTCGGCAAGCTGGTCGAGCCCCGTCGTCAGAGCCTCGGCGTCGAGAAACGGGTGCTCGCGCAGGTCGCGCGACTTCAACTGCTCCTTGAGCTTCGTCAGCCCCTCGAGGAACGGCGTGCAGTTGTCTACGAGACTGTGTGCCACCTTGAGCTTGTTGCGCTGGTACTCGGCGGCGATCTCATACGGAAGCCAGAGCCGCTCCCGCAGCTTCTTGAACGTGTCGAGGATGGCCCTCCGGGTCTTCTTGTTCCTCCGGTGGACGTGGAGCAGGACGTTCGTGTCGAAGACGAACGTGGCCCTCTTCCAGAGGTCGTCGAACTCTTCCTGGGTCGGACGATAGTAGCCGGGGAACAGTTCCTTCATAGCCCCACAGTAGCTAGCAGCAAAAGGGCCCGGCTCCAAAATGGAGGCCGGGCCCTTGGTGTTTCAGGAGGGGCAGCAGTCAAGCTGGAGGCGGGCACCTGCACCAGCGCAGCCTTCACCATCCGGCCCCACGTCCACAACCCCGAGGCGCCGGCGGCAGTGAGCAGTGGCCCAGCACCACCGACAGGGACAGAGGCTTGCCAGCTCTCAGGGTGGCGAACAGGAAGAGGCAGACGGCCACTACCAGCGACAAGGCCACGCCGGCCACGTCAGAGGCCGCTCCCCCAAACAGGTGCGGAGAAGGCGAGCGTGGCGCCTGATGCAGCGGCCAGGAAGAAGCCGAGTAGGTATCAAACACCTCATACAGTTCTCAGGAGAGCGTACCGGCGCGACCACCGCCGGGGATGAACGGTAGAGTCGAGGGGATGAACGGCCTGGCGGCTCCCGAGCGGTTGTTCTCTCCGGGCTGCCCCTGGTGGGACCTGCGCACCACCTGGGGAGCACCCAACGTGAAGTGGTGCGAGGCCACGCTCTGCGCCTGGGTGAACGAGCCCGCCAATGCCTGGTCCAACGTGGCCTACCTCGCGGTGGCGCTGGGGTGTCTCTGGCGGTGGTCCACCACGCGCAACCTCGCGCAGTGGCGCTTCGCGTGGACGACGCTGCTCGTGGGCGTGCTCTCCTTCGCCTTCCACGCGACGAACAACTTCGGCACGCAGATTCTGGATTTCGTGGGCATGTACGTGCTCGTCTTCCTGCTGCTCACGCTGAATCTGCACCGGCTGGAGTGGATTCCCCCCTCGCGCGTGGTGCCCCTGCACGCGGGCCTGACGGTGGGCAGCCTCCTGCTCCTGCTGGTGCTCAGGGCCACCGGGCTGCCGTATCAGTTCATCGTGCTGGCCGCGGTGCTGCTCATCGTGGGGACGGAGCTCGTCCTCTCCCGGCGCGCGGGTCCGCGGTCGAGTCACCGGGACTTCTGGTGGGCGGTGGGGCTGATGGCCGTGGCGGCCGCGTGCTCGGTGGCGGATGTGTCGCGGCGCTGGTGCGACCCGGACAATCACTGGCTCCAGGGACACGCGGCCTGGCATGTCGCGAGCGCACTCGCGTTGCTGTTCGCCGCGCGGCACTACGCGCGAGTGGAGGAGGACACGGTCTCCCGCCTCAGCAGGACGGATACGTCTCGAGAGTGATGGCGTTGGCCGCGCGCTGCAGCACCTCCGTGGACGGCCGCTGCCCCCGGTTCTCCGTCGCGAGCTTCTGGTTGTGTTCGACGTATCCGCGCATTCGCTGTTCGTACTGGGCGAACGCGGTGCGGTGCTCGCCAGCCGCCGCGGCGAGCTCTCCGGCCAGCACGTAGGCGCCCACCATCGCCATGCTCGTTCCCTGGCCCGACATGGGCGAGCCGCAGTAGCCGGCGTCCCCGAGCAGCGCCGTCCGCCCGTTCCACCAACGGTCCATGTGAATCTGGCTCATCGAGTCGAAGTAGAAGTCGGACGCCTCCCACATGGCCTTCAGCAGCCGGGGCGTCTCCCAGCCCATGTCCGCGAAGCGGTCGGCCACGAGCTGCTTCTGCTGGCGGATGTCGTGGCGGTCGAAATCCAGCGGCGGCGATTCGAAGCCGAGCATGGCCCTCGCCTCGGTGTTGCGCCGTGCGCTGTAGACGCCGGCCATCTTCCCCGGTGTCTGGTGGAACACCTGCCAGTGGTCCAGGCCCAGGTGGTTGGCGGTGCTGAAGATCGCCAGGTAGATGCCCAGGTGCCGGATGTATCGGGACTCCTCGCCAAAGGCCAACGCGCGCACGTTGGAGTGCAGCCCGTCGGCGCCGATCACCAGGTCGAAGGTCCGGGTCTGGCCACGCGCGAAGGTGACCTGGACCCCCTCTTCGTCCTGGGTGAGGGAGGTGATGGAGTCGCCGAAGCGGTATTCGACGTCATGCCGGGTCGCCTCGTGGAGGATGCGCGTCAGGTCGTCGCGCATGAGCTCGACGTCGTCGCTGTCGATGGCCCCACCCGTCAGGGTCTCCTCGGTGGTGGACATCAGTTGATTGCCCTCGCCGTCGACGAATGACATTCCCCGCATCCGGGTGTGCGCCCCCCGGACCTCGCTCAGCAGCCCCATCCGTTCGGTGACGGTGAGCGCCACCCCTCGGACGTCGATCGCCTGACCACCTTCGCGCGGTGCCGGCGCCCGCTCCACCACGGTGGGATGGAAGCCGTGGCGGTTCAGCCAGTACGCCAGCGTGGGCCCGGCGATGCTCGCTCCGGAAATGAGGATGTTCTGGTTCTTCATCGGGGATCTCCTGGGTGGGTCGGGGTGGTGGGTACACCGTACGCAATCAATGCGTACACCGTACGCACCGACGCTACTCAATCTAAAGGCCCACCAACTCCAGTGCAATCCGTAGGTTGCATCTGGGTATTTCAGCGCAAGCTGTACTAGGACACCGGAGGCTCCTGTGCCCTGGAGATGGCCGCTGTACTAGTACAGAATGGCGTGGATGAAGGAGGTGCTGGTGAACCGAGCCGAGGAACGACCCGACCCGCCCTACGTCCGAATCGTCACCGAGCTCCGGCGCCGCATCGCGGCCGGCGAGCTGCGCGCCGGAGACCGGGTGCCCTCGAACCGGCAGCTCGCGAAGGAATGGGGCGTGGCGCTCGCGACCGCGACCAAGGCGTTGGCCACGCTGCGCCAGGAGGGCCTGGTTCGAGCCGTCCCCCGTGTCGGCACCGTGGTCGCCCCATCCGAGCCCCCATCCGCGCCTCCAGCCGAGCCCTCACCGCGTCCCTCCCGGCGCCGCGCGGACCCGGACTCCACGCAGGAGCTGACGCGCGAGCGCATCGTGCGCGCCGCACTCGGCATCGCCGATGCCCAGGGGCTCGCGGCGTTGTCCATGCGCAGTGTCGCCGCCAGGCTCGGCGTCCCCACCATGTCGCTGTACCGCCACGTGCCCGGCAAGGACGAGCTGGTCCTCCTGATGGCGGACGCCGTGTTCGCCGAAGCCGAGCTCCCCCGGGAGCCTCCGCCGGGCTGGCGGGCGCAGCTGGAGCTGGTGATGCGGCTGCAATGGTCGCTCTACAACCGGCACCCGTGGCTCGCGCGGGCGCTCTCCATCACCCGGCCGCAGCTCATCCCGAGTGGCATGGCCCACACGGAATGGGCGCTGCGCGCGGTGGATGGCCTCGGTCTCGACCTGAACACGATGCTGCTCGTGCACATCATGGTGCTCGGCTACGTGCGAGGAGTCGCCATCGAGCTGGAAGCGGAGGCCGAGGCACAAGCCGAGACCGGCCTGACCAGCGATGAATGGATTCAATCCCTGGACGCGATGATGGCGGAAATCCTCGCGTCGGGACGCTACCCGATGCTCGCCCGTCTCAGCGCGGAGCCCGACATGAAGTCCGATGTCGACACGCTCTTCGAGTTCGGCATGCGGCGGATGCTCGACGGCCTCGCCGTGTTGCTCGATGCCCCTCGGAACCCGGGGCGATGACCCCCAGGCGCGGGCCCTTGCCGGCCGGGTCCCTTTTTTGCGCGGGGACCGCCACGGGGATAGGTAGACGGTCCTCATGTCTGTGACCGCGGAGCTGCTCGAAACCGTCCGGGGGGAAGCGCGCCCGGATACCTGGTCCGCCGGCATGGGCCTTGCCCGCGCGGGCGCCGTCTCGGTGCAGTCCGTCGGTGAAGAAGAGGCCGTGCTGCGAGTGCGTGCCACGGGCCGTCCGGCGCCCCTGACCACCGTGCTCTACCCGGAGGACGACATCTGGGAGTGCGACTGCCGGGGCCGGGTGGACCCCTGCGAGCACGTGGTGGCGGCGGCCATCATCCTCCACCAGACGGTGACCCAGCGCGCCGCCGCGCCGCGCGCCCCAGCACCACGAGCCCCCGCGCCGCGCGCCCCCTCCCCTGCCCCCGCGCCCCAGGCCGTCCCGCGCCCCAGTGGTGCCGCGCCGAAGCCGGAGCGCATGGTGTACCGCTTCAAGCGCGTGGACGGAGGGCTTCAGCTCGAACGCCTGCTGGTGCGTCCGGACAACACCGCGCGGCTGCTGGCGCGCAGCCTGGCCTCCGTGCTCACCAATCCCGTGGAGGCGGCCCGCATCCAGGTGGAGCCGTGCGACCTGATCGTGGACAAGTTGTTGATGAAGCCCACGCGGGGCGCGCTCCCTCCCGAGCGGCTCGACGCGCTCCTGCGCGCGCTGGAGCCCGCGCGCACCGTGCTCTTCGACGGCAACCTGGTGTCCGTCTCGAGCGAGCCCCTCCTTCCGCGCGTCACCGTGGAGGACCGTGGCGAGCAGACGGTGCTCAAGGTGGAGAAGGACCCGCGCGTCACCGAGGTGGTGACCCCCGGGGTGGTGGTGTGTGGAGGCTCGCTGTGCCGGCTCGGCGAACAGGCCCTCACCGGCGCGCGGCTGGAGAAGCTGCCACAGGAGCGCGTCTTCGCTCCCGACCAGATGGGAGAGCTCACCGGGAAGGTGCTGCCGGACTTCGCGCGGCGCATGCCGGTGGACGTGAAGAGCCGGCGGCTGCCGCCCATCGACCGCACGCTCGTGCCGCGCATCTCCCTGGAGCTGGACCAGCTGGACTCGGGTCTGTCGGTGCTGCCCACGCTGGTGTACGGCTCGCCGCCCTCGGTGCGCATCGACAACGGGCGCATGGTGTACCTGAAGGGCGCGGTGCCCGTGCGCGACGAGCCCGCCGAGCAGAAGCTCATCCACCAGCTGCGCGACGAGCTGAACATGGTGCCCGGCCGGCGTGTGACGGTGCAGGGCAAGGAGGCGGTGCAGCTCGCCGACAAGCTGCGGCGCTGGCGCGGCGGCCTCACCGGGGACGCGGCGCGCGTGGTGAGCCCCAACGTGCAGCTGCGTCCCACGCTCTCGGTGGACGCGGGCGCCACGGCCTCCGGCGTGCCCCAGGTGGGCTTCTCGTTCGAGTTCCAGGTGGAGGGAGCGGGACCGGGCGCGCCGCGCTCGGTGGACGCGGGCGCGGTGATGCGCGCGTGGGAAGAGGGACTGGGCCTGGTGCCACTGGAGGGCGGAGGCTGGGCGCCGCTGCCCACCGCGTGGCTGAAGACGCACGGCCAGCGCGTGGCGGACCTGCTGGCCGCGCGCGGAGCGGACGGGCGGCTGGCCAACCACGCCATCCCCCAGCTCACCGGACTGTGCGACGCGCTGGAGCACCCTCCCCCGCCCGGGCTGGAGCGGCTGGCGCCGCTGGTGCAGGGCTTCGAGAAGCTGCCGGACGTGCGGCCACCGAAGGACCTCACCGCGACGCTGCGCCCCTACCAGCTGCAGGGCGTCAGCTGGCTCACCTTCCTGCGGCAGGCGGGCCTGGGCGGCGTGCTCGCGGACGACATGGGTCTGGGCAAGACGCTGCAGACCATCTGCACGCTCGGGCCGGGGACGCTGGTGGTGGCGCCCACGAGCGTGCTGCCCAACTGGGAGGCGGAGGTGAAGCGCTTCCGTCCCTCGCTGAAGGTGTCCGTCTACCACGGCCCCGGCCGGGCCCTGGACGAGACGGCCGACGTGACACTCACCACGTACGCGCTGCTGCGCCTGGACGCGGAGGTGCTCGGGGCGAAGGAGTGGGACACGGTGGTGCTGGACGAGGCCCAGGCCATCAAGAACCCCGACAGCCAGGTGGCGCGAGCGGCGTACGGATTGCGCGCCAACTTCCGGGTGGCGCTGAGCGGCACGCCCATCGAGAACCGGCTCGAGGAGCTCTGGAGCCTGATGCACTTCACCAACCGGGGACTGCTCGGAGGGCGCAAGGAGTTCGAGGAGCGGTGGTCGAGGCCCGTCTCGGACAACCAGAAGGGAGCGGCCGAGCAGCTGCGCGCGCGCATCCGTCCCTTCGTGCTGCGCAGGCTCAAGCGGGACGTGGCGCCCGAGCTGCCGCCGCGCACCGAGTCGGTGCGGCACGTCACGCTCAACGAGCGGGAGCGCGCCGTCTATGACGCGGTGTACGCGGCGACGCGCGAGGAGGTGGTGTCGCAGCTCGAGGAGGGCGGCAGCGTGCTCAAGGCGCTGGAGGCGCTGCTGCGGCTGAGACAGGCGGCGTGCCACCCGGCGCTGGTGCCGGGGCAGCAGGCGAAGACGTCCTCCAAGGTGCAGGCGCTGATAGAAGCGCTCGGCACGGCGGTGGAGGACGGGCACAAGGCGCTCATCTTCTCGCAGTGGACGTCCATGTTGGACCTCATCGAGCCGGAGCTGAAAGAGGCGGGCATCGGGTTCATCCGGCTCGACGGCGGCACGAGCAACCGTGGCGCGGTGGCCGAGTCGTTCCAGGACCCGAAGGGCCCACCGGTGATGTTGATTTCGCTCAAGGCGGGAGCCACGGGACTGAACCTCACGGCGGCGGATCACGTCTTCCTGGTGGACCCGTGGTGGAATCCGTCCGTGGAGGCGCAGGCGGCGGACCGTGCGCACCGCATCGGCCAGCAGCGGCCGGTGATGGTGTACCGGCTGGTGTCCCAGGGCACGGTGGAGGAGAAGATCCTCACCCTGCAGGAGAAGAAGCGCGCGCTCTTCGAGTCCGCGCTCGGTGGCGCCTCCGGGGCCGCGGCCATCACCCGGGCCGACCTCATGCAGCTGCTCGACTGACGGGCCCGGGTTCAACCGCGCAGCCGGGCACGAACCTCCATGAGGATCCGCCCGAGCCGGTTCTTGCCGGTGCCCGTCGAACCACAGCCCCAGTAGTGGTCCTGGGTGGTCTTCTCGATGAGCACCTCCTCGCCGGTGGACAGCAGTACCGCGCGGGCGTCGGCGTGCGTCTCGAACTTGGCGAGGACGGCCCGGCGCATGACGTCATCCTTCACCGACTCCCAATCCCGGCGCAGGGGATGCTTGCGGCTGCGGCCGAGACGCGCGGCGATCATCGGGCTGGAGGCCGTGCGAATCCGCTCCGCGTACGCCTCATCGGTCCCGGCGAACTTCTGGGCCTGGAAGTAGTGCTCGGTGGTGGGCCAGCGCTTTCCCTCCAGGGAGATGGGATGCGCGGAGAAGTTGGAGAAGCAGCCGTAGTCATCCTGGACCGAATAGAACTCGATGGGCATGTCAGGCACTCCCTGATGGTGTCACCTATACACTGAGGTGGAAGGGATTTCCTGACGCGCCGTTGACCGCCACGTCATCTGGACCGGCGGTCCAGGCTCCACATGCCCGCGCCGCGACAGGCGATGTAGAGGAACAGCACGGCGTACAGCAGCGCCAGCTCGCCCTTGTTCACCCCGGGCAGGAAGTTCGCGCCAAAGGCGAGCTTCCAGTGGAACTGGATGTAGGCGACGGCCATGGTCCCGCTCGCCAGGAAGGCGGCCCAGCGCGTGAAGAACCCCACCGCGATGGCGAGGCCGCAGACGAGCTCGATCACCCCACCGAACCAGAGCTGGCTTCCGACCGGCGGCTGGAACTCCGACAGGACGCCGAAGATCTTCTGAACGCCGTGGAAGGCGAACATGAGGCCCGCGACGATCCGAAGGAAGGCGTAGCTGGCGTTGGCCCTGGGTTCCAGAACACGAGTGAGCATGAGCAATCCCCTGTAACCGCGTGACCACCTGCGGGGACTGCTCTTAAGGCGTCCCAGACATCGCGTCCACCTGTCGGACAACGTGTCATGTCCACTCCGCGCTCCACGTCACTCCGGAGAACACTTCACCTGACAGTCTCCGGGTCGTGCGGACCCGGCGAAGGAGCGTGTACGGATGGCGAGGTTCCAACGGCGGTTGCGCCATGGGGATGCGACACGGTTGGCGATGCTCGAACGAGCCCTCCGGGGCGGAGACGCCACCTTGAGTCCCCAGGAAGCCGCGGACCAGCTCGCACGCTACCGGGAAGGAATGCGGCTGCTGGTCCGGATCGTCACCTCGCCAGGAGCCCCCGAGCTTCGCGAGGCCGCGGTGTACGGGTTCGTGTTCGCGAACATCTCTTCGCGGCACCTCGTGCTCCTGCGACGCGTGTTCGCGAACCTGGACGAGGCGCCGGTGGTCCGGGCCCAGGCCGCCGAAGCCCTGGGCTGGCACCTTTCCGGATTCAGGCACCGATGGCAGCGCCGCTACCGGCACATCATCGATTCACTGATGCGCGGGCTCGATGACCCGGCACCCGAAGTGCGCTTCTGGAGCATCTACGCGTTGGCCTGCCAGAATGATGCGCGGATACTGCCCAGGCTTCGGGTCATCGCGGCCACCGACACGGCCTCCTGCCGTGGCATGTGGACGCTACGGCAGGAGGCACTGTGGGCGATCCATCGGCTCGAGTCCGACCACGACTACGACCCCCGAACGCTCTGACTCCGGAGCGCCTGGGGAGGTACTGTCGCGGGCACCATGACTGAAACCGCGCTCGACCCCTCCACGCTCCCGCTGAAGACGCCCGCTCCGGACGCCCAGGTGCGGCGCTTCACCGAGACGCTCCCGACGACGCTCCCGCCCGAGAGCCTCTGGGCGGAGCTCACGCGCGCGCTGCTGAGCTCGCGGGATGCGGTGCTCTGGGCCAACGACGTGTCCACCGTGAGCACGCTGCGGCCTCCGCTCGCCGAGGGCTCGGTGCTCGCCGAGCAGATCCAGCCAGGAGGCGCGGTGCTGCACTACCGCCTGGTGCGTTTCGAGCCCCCGCGCTTGCTGGAGTACGCATCCCTGCAGAGCCACCACCTGGCGGGCGGAGCCGTCGTGTCCGTCGAGCACTCCGCGGGCACGACCACGCTGCGGTGGCAGGGTGAGTACCGTGGCACGGAGCCGCAGCTCGCTCTGTTGGACCGCTTCCGCGCGGCCTTCTTCGCCAGTCTCGCCACTCAATTGCGACGGCTGGAGGCCGCACGCTAGGCAATGCCACACCACACCGCGTATGGTTCGTCCTCCAAGCAAAACCGGAGGAACAACATGCGACGACTGGTGTGTGCCGTGGCGATCTCGATGGGGATGCTGATGGGCTGCGGCGGGAGCACCGACATGGACACGCCGGACACGCTCGACACCGTGGAGCAGGGGCTGGCCTGCCGGTACCCGGACATGTACTGCCCCTCGGGGACGATCTGTGTCGACGAGGAGCTCTGCCGGAAGCCGTGTCCCTCGAGCGGGTACTGTGCCAGCGGGTATGCGTGCCGGATCTCCGATTACGGCACCCCGTACTGCATCTGACGCGCTCCGGTCGGCCGGGGCGTCCTACACCCGAGCCCCGGCGTCCGTGCCACGCAAGGTGTCCGGGACGGCGTGCGCATTGGTGCGCGCCACGAACTCCCGCTCATGGATGGCGCGCACCATCTCCAGCACCTTCCGGCCCTGCTCGGCGAACCCGAGCTCCGCCACCTTGCCATTCGACACGTAGGCGCCCGACGGTATCCCGCTCGCGCCCAGGGCCGCGTCGTACAGACGCGAGGCACCTCGGCTGGGAGGCGGGAAGAACAGCCGGACGAGCGGCTTCATATAGAAGGGAAACCCTGACGTCTTCCCGCTTCGCAGGGTGTTGTTGGGTCCGGGGTCCACGCCCAGGAGCTTGATTCCCTCGGCGGCGAGTTGCGGAGCGAGCTCCCGGGTCCACAGGGTCATCGCCAGTTTGGTCGTCGAATACGGACCGAAGAGTTTCTTGAAGGCCACTGGACGCTCCAGCGTGTCGGGATCGAATCGCCTGGTGGTCCTGAAGACGTTGCTGGAGGTGTTGATGACGGTCTTCGACGCCCCCCTCCGCAGGTGCTCCTTCAGCTCCATGATGAGGATGTAGGGCACGACCGTCTGCACCTCGAAGTGCAACTCACGCCCCTGCTTGGAGAAGCTGAGTGACTCGAAGCTTCCGCCCGCGTTGTTGAACAGCACATCGATCTTCTCTTCCGTGGCCTTGAGCTGCCCCAGCGCCAGCTTCAGGCTGTCGAAGTCGGTGAGGTCGGCCCGGTAGACGCGAAGCTGCTTCCGGCCCTGGGACGCCTGGAGCAGGGCATCGCCCTCGGGGAAGCCGGAGCGGTTCAGCGCGATGACCTGCCAGCCCTCGGAGAGCAACCTGCGGGTCAATTCGAGCCCGATGCCAGAGCTCGCCCCCGTGATGAGCGCGGTCCGACCGTGTCCTTCTGTCTTCATGGCGACCTCCTCCACAAGAAAACGGATGACGCATCCGCTTCGGGACGAGATATACGGAGGGCGAAACGGATACGCAATCCATTCGGACGGAACCATCCGGTTTGTTAGGATGGAGCCATGAAGAAACGGGAGGAGCCGCCGCGAGAAGAGGGCCCGCTGCGCGCGGATGCGGCCCGCAACCGCGAGCGCGTGTTGGCGGTGGCCCGCGAGCTGCTGGCCAGTGGCGACGCATCCCTGCAGATGAACCAGATAGCGCGAGCGGCGGGAGTGGGAGTCGGGACGGTGTACCGCCACTTCCCCACGCGCCAGGACCTGCTCGAGGCGCTGGTGAACGAGCACCTCCAGGCGCTGCTGGACCAGGCACGGGCGGCGGAGGAGGCCGAGGATGCGCGGCTCGGCCTGAGGCGCTTCCTGCGCGCGGTGCTGGACCTGCTACTGGCCGACGTGGGCCTGGCGGAGGTGCTCAACGCGCAGCGGGACGCACACACGCAAACGTCACGACTGAAGGCCGAGCTGTTCGCGGCGAACGACCGATTGCTGAAGCGGGCCCACCGGGCCGGGCTCGTGCGGGCCGAGATAGGCGCCGACGACATCCAGAGGCTGATGTGCGGCATCGAGCACGCCGTGCGCATCGGAGAGGACCGGCGGGCACTGGCCGAGCGCTACCTGACCATCCTGCTGGACGGCCTGCGACCCGCTTGAGCAGCGAACTCGAGCCGTCAGGCCGCGTACGAGCCCCCTGGCAGCTCTCGCCGCTCCCGACGACACCGATTTCAGCGCGCGCGCTATGATACGTGAGGCATTCTGGCTCGCGCTGCAGATCCCCTGTTGGGAGGGTGGAAGATGAAAACGTCCACGTTTCATTTACATTGCCTGGTGGTCTTCCTCGTCGTTGGCTCCGGATGTGCCTCGATCAGACCTGTACCCGTCGAGCCATTCGCCGATGGTCACGACTGGGTGGTGCTTAGAGATGTAGAGTACCGGATTGGCAATACCCGTGAGGTCATCGTGGTTCCCGCGGGCTTCGTTACTGATTTCGCCAGTGTTCCTCGTTCGTTCTGGGCTGTATATGCTCCATTTGGTCAGTATCAATGGGCAGCGGTTGTGCACGATTATCTGTATTGGACTCAGGGGTGTTCCCGAGACCAGGCGGATCTGATCATGCGCCTTGCAATGGCCGAGAATGGGGTATCGCCTGTGACTCGGGAGGCCATCTTCCGCAGCGTGCAGCTTGGTGGCGAGGGCGCCTGGAAGGAAAACGCAGCAGCCAAAGCCTCAGGACAAGTCCGGTTTGTTCCACTGAAAAAGACGCAAGATGGGCCAGAGCCGCTCGTGCCTATCGAAGTGAACGACAACTGGACGACATACCGGGAGAAACTCCGGAAGCTCGGCGTGGCCGTGCCTCCAAACGGAACAACTCCGTCAGTGACTCCTCCTGGTTATTGCGCTGCCGTAGAGGCTGAAGTCCGAGCGCGAGGGTTGTGAAGAGAAGCCCCTCCACGCAGCGGCAAGGAGCCTGAACGGAGTCAAACGCTTCGAGCGGGGACACTGGGCGTTGGTGGCAGATGTACCAACGCCCGAGCGATGAGGCTCGAAGTCTCGGGGGGGAGGCGAACGCTCGGGTCAGCGTGCGCCCGGCTGCAGCACGACGACCTCGCTCAGGTTGTTGCCGTAGACCGACATGCCGCTGAACTGCCGGTAGTTGAAGATGCCGCCGTCGCGCACGATGCCCACATCGCTGCCGCGCGAGCCCCCGCCGTAGGCCCACCCAGCCGGGTGCCGGGTCTGGAACACCACCGAGCCCTCGGGGATCTGCCCGTCGCGCGCGGCGGCCATGTACGCATCGCCCGAGAGCACCTGCGCCTGCACGGTTCCGTAGGGACTGGTGATGGCCCGCTGCGTCGCGCCGGGGATGGCCGCCGAATGCCAGTGCCCGCTCTGGAGCATCTGCACCATCATCCCGCGCGGGTTGTTGCCATCCTGACTCGTGGTGCTCGGCAAGCCCTGCAGGCCCGCGCGCTGGAGGTTGGCGCGCACGGTGGTGACGCAGGTGTGATCCCTTCCGGGAAGGAGCTGCGCGGCATTGATGGCATCGAGCCCCGGATTGCCAGTCTCGAAGGTGTCACGCGAGTGCAGTTGCACGCGCTGCGGCGTGGCCTCCGCCTGTGCCGTCTGGACGGGCTCCGGCTGCTGGCGGGCGGGCTGGGTCGACTGGATGCGGGGCGTGTTGCTACCAGAGACGCGAGTCATGCGATCCTCGGGGAACTGGACCTGAGATGATTCTCGACACCAGCGAGGAAGAGTTGCTGGACTTCCGGAACGGTGTCAAACACCACCCACCATGGCAACCCGGCGCGCCCTGCTCCTCATCGCGGATATCGGCGGATACACGCGCTTCCTGAAGACGCACGCCATCAACCTGGCCCATGCCCATGACATGGTGACGCAGTTGCTGGAGGCGGTGATCGACGGCGCGGCCTCGCCGCTCGAGCTGGCCAAGCTGGAGGGCGACGCGGCCTTCTTCTACGCCCCGCTGTCCGAGGACTCCCGGGTGGACGTGGCCCCGGTGGTGAAAGCCATCCACGAGGCCTTCGAGCGGCGCAAGGAGCTGCTGCGCATCGACCGGACATGCACCTGCGAGGGCTGCACCCAGGTGGAGCAGCTCACCCTCAAGTTCGTCGTGCACCAGGGCGAGGTGGCCCTCCAGCGGGTGAAGCACTTCACCGAGCTGGGCGGCGTGGACGTCATCGTCGTCCACCGGATGCTGAAGAACGCGGTGCCCATCCGCGAGTACGTGCTGATGACGGAGACGCTGGCCGGCCAGCTCGCGCCCGAGCTGCGGGAGCGGGCGCTGTCCATCCAGGAGGAGCTCGAGGGCCTGGGCCGGTACACGCTGCGCTACGTGGCGCTGGACGCACTGGCGCCGTCGCGGGCCCTGTCGCTCCAGCCGTCGTCCCTGAGGCGGGTGGTGGCCTGGACGCGGATGACGTGGCGCTCGCTGCCGTACATGCTGAAGCTCAAGAAGCCCTGTGCCGGCTTCCGCAACTTCGACGTGCGTGGCGAGAGCGTGGCCGGCGCCCTCCCGCCCTGACAGCGAGACCCGGGGGGTAGGAATCGCCTGATGCACCGTGCAACTCCTGGATCGGGGGGCCGGTCCGATGCAAACAGGCACGTCAGGCCTCGAACAGGCGGAGAGGCCAGCGAGGAGCACGCGTGGAGAAGAAGCCCGAGTCGAGCTGGGAAGAAGCGGAGCGGGTGGGACCGTACCAACTGCGTGAGCAGGTGCCGCGGGACGAGCACAGCCGGGGCGAGCTCTACCGGGCCACGCATGAGCGGAGCGGGGTGACGGCCCTGGTGCTCGTGCCCACCACCGTGAAGGGCGAGGTGCCGCTGAAGGACTGGCGGGTGAATTGCGTCTCCTCGGCTTCTGACAGCTACCTGGCCCTGGAAGTGGAGGACTCGAGCTGGTCCGTTGCTCCCGACAGACACTCGGTGGAGGCGCTGGTGTGCCAGTTGGAGGACCTGCGCGAGGGAGTGAGGCGCATGGCCGACGCCCTCCCCGCCTCCGACGAGCCTCGCCGGTGGAGACGCCTGGGGTTGGTGCTGGCGAGTGCCGCCGCGGTGTGCGCACTCGCTTTCGTCCTGGTCCGCACGGGGCCTGTCTCCTCACCGCCAGGCGGCTCAGAGCATCTGGCGAGCGCCACACCAGCGCCCATGAGCGACGAGGTGACGACGGACACGGCGATGCCCCTCACGGGCCATTCACTCAGGGGCACTGCGGACGGGGGACCCCCGGTCCTGGCCCACCCTTTTCCGCGCAAGCCCTACAAAGGGCAGAAGCGCCCTCCCTGCACCCCTCGTATCGAGGTGGAGATCATGGGCGCCTGCTGGGTGCCTCACAAAATCAAGGCCCCGTGTCCGGAGGAACTCTACGAGTACCAGGGGGAGTGTTACACGACCGCCATGCTTGCCCCACCGCCGCCCCAATCACTCGGGCAGTGAGTGGCTCGGGGCTCGGTCTCTTTGACACCGTCTCCGCACCCCATCGGGTATCGTGCCCCCCTCACCGAGAACCTGGGGGAAGAGGATGAGCAAGAGACCGATCCGGATCATTCAGTGGGGTTGCGGCATGATGGGGCAGATCCTCATCCGCACGTTGCGCGAGAAGGGCGCCGAGCTGGTGGGAGCCATCGACCACAACGCGGCACGGCGGGACCGGGACGCGGGGGAGGTGGCCGGGCTGGGCAAGCCCCTGGGGGTGCGCATCCACCCTCCCGAGCAGGCCGAGGCCGTCTTCCGCGAGGCTCGGGCCGACGTGTGCATCCTGTGCACGCGAAGCACGGTGAGCGAGATGGCCGACCCGCTGCGCATGGCCGCGCGCCACGGCGTCAATGCCATCACCATCGGGGAGGAGGCGTTCTTCCCCTGGACCACCTCGAAGGAACTGACCGAGGAGTTGGACCGGCTGGCCAAGGCCAACGGGTGCACCATTACCGGCTCGGGCTACCAGGACGTGTTCTGGGGCAACCTCATCACCGTGCTGGCCGGCTCCACGCACCGCATCGACCGCATCGTGGGGCTGACGCAGTACAACGTCGATGACTACGGGAGCGCGGTGGCGCAGAAGCACGGCGTCGGACTGGACCCGGACACCTTCGCGACCAAGATTGGCGCGAGCAACACGCCCGCCTACGTCTGGAATTCCAATGAATGGCTGTGCGCGCGGCTGGGCTGGCGCGTGCGCGACATGCGCCAGCAATTGCTGCCCACCACGCACACGGAGGCGCTGCGCTCGACGAGCCTGGGCCGCGAGATTCCCGCCGGGCACGCCACGGGCATGAAGGCGGTGGTGGTGACGGAGACGCACGAGGGCCCGGTCATCGAGACGCACTGCGTGGGGAAGATCTACGCGCCGGGCGAGGTGGACCTCAACGAGTGGACGCTCCGGGGCGAGCCGGACACGACGGTGACGATCCGCCAGCCTGCGACGCCCGCGCTCACGTGCGCCGTCGTGCTCAACCGCCTGCCACAGCTGGTGTCCGCGCCCGCGGGGTTCATCACCACCGACCGCTTCGAGCCCGCCCCCTACGTCACCCGCCTGGAGACGGCGGCGTAGGAGCCGCGCGCTACCTCGGCTCGGCGTCCCCGCCACCTTTTCATCGGCGGGGACACCACCTCATTCGTACCCGAGCGCCTTGACCAGCGCGGAGCAGGAGCGAAGTCGCTCGACGGATTCGAAGAATGACCGCTCGGCGAGCCACACGTCTCCAGCCGGGAAGGCCTTGGCGAGCTCTTCGTTGTAGTGGTCAGCGACACACGGCAGAGCATCGTCCTTGGGTTTGAAGACGTCGTCGAGGAGCGCCCGATTCGCGGACCACGATTCGATGAGTTGCACGTGCTCCTCGAGCTCGTGTTCCCCTCGGCAATACTCGAGCAGTTCCTTCGTTGCCTGGTAGAGCCAGGACTCGATGCTGTAGCAGGGAGACAGGATGACGAGACGATCCAGGGCCGTTTGGATCTGCTCTTCCGTCAGTTTCGGACGAGGGCGCGGATCGCTGGGCCTCGCGGTCTCGCCGCGCAGGACACGACGCACACCATCTCGGATGATCTCCTCGAACTTCTGACGGTGCTCGCTCTCATGGCGATCGGTCCACACACGGTCCGTATCGAAGTGGAAGACGACGAACCCCGTCGGCTGCATCACTTGAGCGGCGATCAGCTCGAGAAGAACAATCGTCTCCCGAGTCGGTGGCCGTTCCTTCCACTGGTTGGCACGGACCGCGTTGCGCGCTCGGTCGTTCTCGGGCAGGGGTTCGAGTCGAATCCGATTCGGATTCAAATCGACACCCTCCACCACGAGCTTGAACGCCTCCTTCAAGAGCTTCTGGATCGTCGGCTGCGCCTGATTACCAGAGTCCTCGGTCAGGACGAGGATACGTGCGCGGGCTTCCATGACATGTCACCAGAGCCCCTTGGTGAGCAGGATGTCCGAGACACGTTGAATCCCTGTCTGGTACGCCAGGAAGAAGGACTCGGCTTCGTCCATCGTGGGATTGCGCCAGACGAGCTGTGCACCGGATTCACCGCTGGTGCGCTCGCAAAGGATGAACGTACGACGGACCTCGTCAACGCTGTCGAACCGCAAGAAATCAAGCAGCAGAGGGTTCTGGCTCGTCAAGAACGCCTGCCGCTCCCCGATTTCGTCCAGACACGCCCGGATCCACTCGTGATGGAGGCCGTTGACGAGCTCGTCCGCGATGATCAGATCTTCCGATGCGTCAGCATGAGCGAAGAAAGCGAGCAATCGCTTTTGACCGTAGCTGAGCAGGTCATGGGAGACTTCCTCGCCAGGTCGTTTGAAGAAGAACCGGAGATTGCTGAAGCGCACAGTCTGTCGGTTCGGTCCTGCACTGAGCCGTTCAATATCGAAGCGCGCATTCGCGGAGTCATAACCGAGCACGCGCGCGGCTCGTTCGAGAAAATCCACCGGGAACATCGCCGATGTTTCCTCTGGTGTTGGCTTCAACAACCTCAATACTTTGGAAATTGATCGTGGAAGTTCCACAAGATTCCACCAGCGACGAACAGAAGCAGCATCTGTTCTTCTCACCTCCACCCCAAGCAACCTGTTGAATCGCTCAAGGCTTTCGTCCATGCGGCCCGCGCTCTTGATTTCCGCCAAGAAGATCGCTTTCGCCAGTTCCGCCGACGCGGAGTCCCGTTCACTCATCACCAGGGCCTGATACAGGGAGGTAAACGGTGCATTCAGAAATCGAAGCTCTACACGACTCCGCTTGCCTGACCTTTCGAGTACGACTTCGTTCGGGCGAACTTCGGCGCTCATGACGACCACGCCATTTTTCTCGAAGACGAATGAGTTGGTTTGCTGGATGCTGGAGAGTTCTTCTCCGACGGGTCGATCCGGATCGAGAGAAAGGGCCGGCTCCTTGCTCCGCACCTTCTTGATCGTGTGCTCGAAGTCGAGCAACCCGCCGGAGACGCGGTAGCTCACATCAAGCACATCGTCCTCGAGCGCCTCGTCTGGAACTCCCACCGCCGTGGACAACAAGCGAAGGAGGGTCGTCTTTCCGGCCGCGTTCTTGCCGAGAAGCACATTGAGACCAGGGCGGAACTCGAGGGTCGTCGGAGCAACGTTCCTGAACTTCTTGATCGAGAACTTCGTCAGCGTGTTCATCGTCCGGTCCCGTACCCGAGCGCCACGAGGAATGACGCAGCGTCAGGACCGGACCACACGCCCCCTGACGGGTCAAGAACTCCACACCGTCAGTCCCCCACTCCGCTGACCTCCGTGCGGGGAACTCAACCCACGACACGCGCCAGGAATGGCGCGGTGCGACTGGCTGACGAGGTGGCGACCTCGGCGGGCGTTCCCGATGCCACCACCCGGCCTCCCTCGTCACCGGCGCCCGGGCCCATGTCGATGACCCAGTCGCTCGCCGCGATCACTCGCATGTCGTGCTCGACCAGGATGACGGTGTTGCCCGACTCCACCAGCCCATCCAACTGCGCCATCAGCTTGTCCACGTCCGCCGGATGCAGTCCCGTCGTGGGCTCGTCCAGGATGTAGAGCGTGTTGCCTCGCTGCACCCGTTGCAGCTCCGTCGCGAGCTTGATCCGCTGTGCCTCTCCGCCCGAAAGCTCCGTCGCTGGCTGGCCCAGCCTCAAGTAGCCCAGGCCCACCTCTCGCAACACGCTCAGCGAGCGCAGCACCTGCGGCTCCTCGGCGAAGAACTCGTGGGCCGCATCCACCGTCATCCCCAGCACATCGGCGATGTTCTTCCCCCGGTACTCGATCTCCAGCGTCTTCGCGTTGTAGCGCGCACCGTGACACGTCGGGCACGGCGCATAGACGCTCGGCAGGAAGAGCAGCTCGACGCTCACGAAGCCCTCGCCCTCGCACGTCTCGCAGCGTCCCTTCGCCACGTTGAACGAGAACCGCCCCACGTCGTAGCGCCGCGCCCGCGCCGCCTTCGTCCCCGCGAAGAGCTTCCGCACGCTGTCGAACAGCCCCGTGTACGTCGCCAGGTTCGACCTCGGCGTGCGCCCGATCGGCTTCTGGTCCACTCGCACCAGCCGCTTGATGCCCTCCATCCCGTCGGCGATCCGGCCCCCCGTGGTCAGCACTACGGCCCGCTCCAGCTCCTCACCCTCCTCCTCGTCCTCGGGGAGCTCATGACCGAGCTGCTCGGCCACCAGTTCCACCAACACCTGGCTCACCAGACTCGACTTCCCCGAGCCCGAGACGCCCGTCACCGTGGTGAAGACGCCCAGCGGGAATTCGACCTCCAGGCCGTGCAGGTTGTTGCGGGTGACGCCCTCGAGCCGCAGCCACCCCTTGGGTGAGCGCGGTGTGCGGCGCGGCACGGTCTCCCCCGCCCCGAAGAGGTAGCGCCGCGTCTGCGACGCCTTCACCGCTTCGAGCCCTTCCAGCGGGCCACTGTAGAGGATCTGCCCGCCCTTCTCGCCCGCGGCCGGTCCGACGTCGACCACCCAGTCCGCGTGCCGGATGACGTCCACCTCGTGCTCCACCACGAACAGCGAATTCCCCGAGCCCTTCAGCTGGTCGAGCGCCTTCAGCAACGCCTCGGTGTCCGCCGGATGGAGCCCCGCCGACGGCTCGTCGAGCACGTACACCACGCCAAACAGGTTCGAGCGAACCTGCGTCGCCAGCCGCAGCCGCTGGAGCTCCCCGGGCGAGAGCGTCGGCGTGCTCCGCTCCAGCGACAGGTACCCCAGCCCCAGCTCCGTCAGCACCTGGATTCGCCCCAGCAGATCCTTCGCGATCCGCTCGGCCACCAGCGCCTTCTCCGGGTGCTCCCGCGCCAGCTTCGCCGCCCCAGGGGCCGTCCCGTCCGTCGCCGGCTTCAAGATGTCCGCCACCCGCTTCAACGGCAGCCTCGACAGCTCGCCGATGTCCAGCCCCGCGAAGGTGACCGACAGCGACTCGCGACGCAGCCGCTTGCCCTGGCACAGCCGGCACGCCCCGCTCACCATGTACTGCGACACGCGCTTCTTCATCAGCGCGCTCTGCGTCGTGGCGAAGGTCTGCAACACGTACTTCCTGGCGCTCGTGAACGTCCCCATGTAGCTGGGAGGCTCCTTGCGCTTGAGCGCCCGCCGCGTCTCCGCCGGCGTGAAGCCCGCGTACACCGGCACCGTCGGCTGCTCCTCCGTGAAGAGGATCCACTCCCGGTCCTTCTGGGGCAGCTCCCTCCACGGGCGGTCCACGTCGTAACCGAGCGTCACCAGGATGTCGCGCAGGTTCTGCCCGTGCCACGCCGGCGGCCACGCCGCCACCGCCCGCTCGCGAATGGTCAGCGAGTCATCCGGCACCATCGAGCGCTCGGTCACCTCGTACACCCGGCCCAGTCCATGGCAGTTCGGACACGCCCCCGCCGGTGTGTTCGGCGAGAACGCGTCCGAGTCCAGGTGCGGCTGGTTCGGCGGGTAGCTCCCCGCTCGCGAGTACAACAGCCGCAGCGAGTTGGCGATCGTCGTCACGCTCCCCACCGACGAGCGCGTCGTCGGCGCGCCCCGGTGCTGCTGCAGCGCCACCGCTGGCGGCAGCCCGTCGATCGCATCCACCTCGGGGACTCCGGCCTGGTCGATCAGCCGCCTCGCGTACGGGGCCACCGACTCGAAGTACCGCCGCTGGGCCTCCGCGTAGAGCGTCCCGAACGCCAGCGAGGACTTGCCCGACCCGGACACCCCCGTGAAGACGACCAGGGCGTCCCGTGGGATTTCGACGTCCACGTTCTTCAGGTTGTGCTCGCGCGCCCCCCGAACCCGGACGAACCCCGTCCTCGTGTCGCTTGAAGTCTCTGAAGAGGGATGACCGCGAAGTCCGCGCATTCGCACCACACAGGGAGAGCGTGAAGGTGCCGGGCAGGGTGCCACACCTTCGCCCCAAGGTAGCCCGCGGGTTTCAAAACGCCACCCCCTCTGGCGCCCGGCCCGCCCTTCGGGCACAGCAGAGACCAGGGACTCGGAGGCTCACCGTCCCGGTCGCGAAAGGAACCCCTCGCCATGAAGCTGAACGAATACACGCAGTACGATGGACTCGGACTGGCGGAGCTCGTGCGCAGCAAGGAGGTCACCCCCGAGGAGCTCGTCCAGACCGCGCTCGCGGCCATCGAGCGCGTCAACCCGCGCATCAACGCCGTCGTCGCTCCCATGCGGGACGAGGCCAGGGCCACGCTGACGCGAGGCCTGCCCCAGGGGCCCTTCACCGGGGTGCCCTTCCTCCTCAAGGACGCCGTCCTCCACGCCGCCAACGTTCCCTGCGAGATGGGGAGCCGGCTCGCCGCGGGTCTCGTCATGCCCCAGGACTCCGAGCTCATGGCCCGCTTCCGCCAGGCCGGCATCGTCCCCGTGGGCCGCACCAACACCCCCGAGATGGCCTTCAACGTCACCACCGAGCCCCTCTTCCACGGGCCCTCGCGCAACCCGTGGAACCCGGAGTACAGCACCGGCGGCTCCAGCGGCGGCTCGGCGGCGGCCGTGCAGGCCGGCATCGTCCCCCTCGCGCACGCCAACGATGGAGGGGGCTCCATCCGCATCCCCGCCTCGTTGTGCGGCGTGTTCGGCCTCAAGCCCACCCGCGGCCGCACGCCCATCGGACCGGACGCCGCCGACGGGTTGAACGGGCTGGGCATCGAGCACGTCGTCTCCCGTTCGGTGCGCGACAGCGCCGCCATGCTCGACGCCACCCTGGGCCCGGACGTGGGAGAGCCGTACCAGATTCAAGCCCCCGAGCGCCCCTACCTGAAGGAGCTGGAGCGCGAGCCGGGACGCCTCCGCATCGCGCTCTCCCGCGTTCCCCCCTCCGGCGTGCCCGTCAGCCCCGAGTGCGTCGCCGCCGTGGAGGACGCGGCGCGGCTGTGCCAGGAGCTGGGCCACGAGGTCGTCGAGGCCTCGCCCCAGTTCGACGCCTCGGGCTTCAACCACGCCAACACCGTCATCTGGAGCTCCAACCTCGCCGTCTGGGTGGGAGGCATGGCCGCCGCGACCGGGCGCTCCCCCGAGGAGACGCTGGAGGCGACCACCTGGGCCACCGTGCAGTACGGGCGCGGCCTCACAGCGACCGAGCTGCAGCTCGCGTTCGCGACGGTGAACCAGGTCACGCGCGCGGTGGGCCGGTTCTTCACCGGCTACGACCTGCTGTTGACGCCGACGGTGGCCGTGCCGCCCTACAAGCTCGGCGTGGTGGACGCCAATGTCCGGATGACCGCCGAGGAATGGATCGACCGCATCTTCACCTTCTGCCCCTTCACCGCGCTGTTCAACTTCACCGGCCAGCCCGCCATGTCGGTGCCGCTGTACTGGAGCGACGGACTGCCCATCGGCGTCCAGTTCGCCGGCCGCTGGGGTGACGAGGCCACGTTGTTCCGCCTCGCGGCCCAGCTCGAGCGCGCCCGGCCCTGGGCCTCCCGCCGGCCTCCGGTCCACGCCGCCCTGTAGTGTTCAATGGTGGGCTGTCCCAGAGTCTTAAAATTTGATTCCCAGGCAAGTTCCCATTACCAAGCAAAACCCGGATGGCGGACGAGTCCGTCTGTCTTCAGCCGAAGCCTCGCCTCCGCCCTCCGTGGAAAGACTTTCACCTCGAGGAACTTCATGGTCATGCGTACGTCCGCCCGCTGGCAGATGTCTTTGCCGTGCTCCCTCTTGAGCGCTCTCTGCCTCCTGCTGGCCTCGAGCCAGGCCCGGGCCGCCTCGGGTCTTCCCAATGGAAGAATCGTGTTGAAGTCGATGAATGGCGTCTATGTCTCCGCCATGAACGGCGGTGGCTCGGACGTCCAGATCCAGGGCGCGAGGCCCGGCGCCTGGGAGTATCTGGATGTCTTCAACCAGAGCGAGTCCTGGGAGCTCTGGCATGGCAGTCAGGTCAACTTCCGCGCGAACGATGGCACCCACTTCCTGCAAACCGCCTGTGGCGGCAGCTGGGACCTCTGGGACACCTCATGCGGCGTCGTCAACGCGAGCACGACGAACCAGCTCGGCTGGGAGACCTTCACCGTCGAGAAGCTCAACAACTGGCACCAGGGCGGGAAGATCCACACGGGAGACCAGGTCGCCCTCAAGGCCTTCAATGGCTCCTACTGCTCGGCCTTGAATGGCGGCGGCGGCACCCTGACCTGCGCGGCCGGTTCCGCTCAGGGCTGGGAGACCTTCACCGTCGAGTTCATCGACCCCAACGGCGGTGGTGGCGACCCGGGCGGGGATGTGCCGGGGACCTTCACCCGCATCTACCGCGAGGACTTCAACGCGGCCCTGGACCTGTCCGCCTGGAACCCGGACAGCGGCTTCCAATACCAGAACAGCTGGGTGACGAATGAGAACACCTGGGTGGGCAACGGCTCTCTGAACCTCGCGTTCCGCAACTCGGGTGGCTACACCACCGGCTGGGCGAGCCTGAACCGATGGAACGCTCCGTTCATCCAGTACGGCAAGGTCGTGGCCCGCCTGCGGGTCGACAACGCCCCGGACGTCACGCTGGCGGCCCTGCTGTGGCCGAGGCCGGGACAGGGCACCTACAGCCAGTCGCATCCCTGCGAGCTGGACTGGTTCGAGGACTTCGACGCCAACCACGACGGCGACCGCAACCCGATGGGCGCCTTCACGCACTACGGCTGCGGCCCGAGCGACGCCTGGGAGACGCACACCGCGCCGAGCTGGGCCGCGGGCACCGACTGGCACGAGTGGAGCGTCGAGTGGACGCCGAACAAGCTCGTCTACAAGGTCGACGGCGTTGTCTGGGGCACGGTCACCGACCCCGCGAGGATTCCGGACGAGCAGATGTACGTGGGCTTCATGCTCAGCGTGTACAACAACCGCTGGCCCACCGTGAGCCAGGCCCTGTTCCAGATCGACTGGCTCGAGGTCCACTCCTGGAATCCGTGACCGGCGTTAGGGTGTGAGCCATGACGCGCGGGCCCGTGGTGGGAGTGGGAATCTGGGTCACCCTGCTGGTGTGGCGGTGGGCCACGGAGGGGTTTCACGAGTTCCTCCTGGCCCAGACGCTCTTCCTGCTCGCGCCGCTCGTGCTCGTCCCGCTGGGCCTCCCACTCACCGCCGTCCCCGTGCGCTCCGGGGGGCGCGCCTCCCGGCTGTACACGCTGGCCCGTGTCCTCCTGCCCATCGGGGCCCTGGCGCTCGTGCCGGCGTTCGTCCTGGAGTCGCCCTGGCAGGCCCGGCTCGCCCTGGGACTGCCCTATCTGCTCTTCACCGTCTGCGCCGCGCTGCATGGACTCGCGCGGCTGGCCGGGCGCAGCGCGTTCCTCGTGGAGGAGCTGGCCCTCGACGGGGCCCTGCTGTTCCTCCCGGGCGGCGCCGTCTGGATGCTCGCCTGGTTGGGGGACTTCTCGTTCCTGGGCTTCCAGGGACTCTGGGTGCTGCTCACCGCCATCCACTTCCACTTCGCCGCCTTCGGGGCCCTGCTCCTCGTGGGACTGCTCGGCCGGCTCCTCTGGCCCCACCGGGCCTCGGTCCCTCGTGCCTGGCGGCTCCATTCCGTCATCACCGTGGGGTTGATGGGGGCCTTCCCCCTGCTCGCCGCGGGCATCGCCGGCCACCGCGTCCTCGAGGTGCTCGGCGTGACGCTCTACATGCTCCTGTTGCCCGGAGTGGCGGGGCTCCTGTTCCTGGGGGCCTCGCGGGTGCGCTCCGGGGGCGCGGGCCGCGGGCTGCTGGTCGGCTCGGGCCTCGCGGTGCTCGTTTCCACTACGCTCGCCGGGCTCTGGGGCCTCTTCCGCCCGAGCCTCGTGGCGCTGCCCACCATGCTCCGCTTCCACGGCACGCTGAACGCGCTGGGCTTCGTGGGGCTCGGGCTGCTCGGGATGCGCCTGCTGAATCCCGCCTCGCGCGCCAACGTGGCCGGCGTGGTGTTCAGCCGACTGAGCTCCCGCGGGCGCACGGGCCCGCGCTTCTTCGAGCGCCTCGCGCCCCCGGACGGGCGCCACCCCACGGGCCTCGTGGACGACTTCTCCGAGTACGCGCGCCCAGACTTCGACCCGCTCCGGGTGGCCCCCGAGGTCCGGCGCTTCTACGAGCACACCGCGAGCTACACGCTCTGGGTCGTCCCGGACTGGAAGCCGGGCTTCCGGCTCGGCGGCCGGCTGTGGGGCTGGTTCGCGCGGCGGGTGCAGCAGCTCGTCCTGCCGAGCGCCGCGAACCACCAGCGTCACGGCGTGAAGGGCACCATCGTCGCGGTGGATGACAGAGCGGATGGGCGCGAGCGCGTGCGCGGGTGGATCCGCACCTACGAGAGCGATGGGAGCCCCATCTACGTGGCCGCCTACTCCAGCCACGTGGCCGGGGCGATGCGGTACATGAACATCGCGTTCCCCCTGCCCTTCTCCAACATGACCAGCGTCCTGCGGCTGGACCATGACGCGCCGGGAGGCACGGGGCTGCGGCTCACCTCATGCGCGCAGGAGGACGCGCCGGGCGGGGACCAGGGCGTGTACCTGGCCAACCCGCTGCTCCCGCTGCGGCTGCCCCTCAACGAGACCATCTGGGTCTGGAGCGCCGAGGGCACGCCCGCGACGGAGCCGCCCTGCGATGACCCAGCGGTGGTGCTGCGAGCCCGCCACGAGATGTGGTTCTTCGGCCGGAAGTATCTGGAGCTGCACTACTTCATCCAGCGCGTCGGCGAGGCCGGTCCGGCGTAGAGCGCGCCTCGTTCCAGGAATGGAGACCGAGCGTCTACTCCCCCAACGCATTCAATTGCGTTTGAGCAATCTCCCTGTACAGCGGTACGACCTCGACGGTCAGCACGTCCTCGAACAACTTCCGCGCGCCCTGTATATCCCCGGCCTCTCGACGACGGCTGGCGTCCACGATGGCGCGGGACAAGCGCCGAGAGCCTACGCGAATTCTCCGAGAAATCTTTCCCACAAGGGTTGCCGCGTCCGAAGGAGAAAGCAGGCCCCGCGCGGCTTCATCATCCGACAGCGCCACTTGCCGGGCTACACGCCGCAAGAGATCGCACACTGCCGCACTGCGCTCTAGCGGTTGGTCCCTCTCGAGCTGCTCCGCCAACGTTCTTATTTCTTCCCAGTCTGTCTCCTCGTTCATGCGTCACGTTCTCGGTCTACACAGGTGAAATGGCCACTGGCGCTGGCCCTCGCACATCCGAAAGCAGGCATGGCAGTCACCTTTCCAACGTGGGGTCATCTGACTCTTCCTCCTCACCTGAGCCCTCCTCCGTCCTTCTTTCCAGAGCGTTCTCGACGCTGTCCACGGACGTTAGCGCCTGCTCAATGTCCGACGCAGTAGCACCGCAGGCCCCACAGAACAGCCGCCCCGAGACCAAGGTCGCAATTCAGGCTCTTCATTCCTCCAAGGCCAGGCGCGCCAATCAAGGCATGGGAATTGGGACATGGGTCAGGTGACGACCCTCACCCCCCGCCCTCTCCCAGAGGGAGAGGGAGCATGCGCAACCCACGTGCTTCCACGGAGGCATCGAGGACCACCGGTTGGATGTCACGAGAAAGGTAAAAATGTAAAAACCAGGTTACACCACGAAAACCGTTTACCCCGTCCGGCCGGGAGTCATTTAGTGGTGGCCCCCCCGAAAGAAAGGGCCCCCCATGCCATTCATCCGCCGCACCGTCGTTCCCCTCGCCGTGATGTTGCTGTCCGCCTGCGGGCCGAGCTCGTCGTTGGAAGAGACCACCGGAGAGACCCGGGAGGCGCTCGCGACCGGCGCCGGCTCGGCCGCGTTCCGGGCCGCCCTCGCCAAGCGCTGGGCTCCCATCCACTACCAGGACGTGGACGTGACGGGCTCGCACAGCCTCAGCGGCCGGGCCGACTACATCTCCCGCGTCAACTTCGATGGCGACTGGAGCGGAACGAACAACTGGGACAACGCCGCCTCCAAGCCGCTCGCCGCTCACGCCTACCAGTCGGTGGTGGAGACCAGCTCGCACTGGTACATCGTCTACACCTTCTTCCACCCGCGCGACTGGTCCGACACCATCTTCGACACCGAGCACGAGAACGATGGCGAGGGCGTGCTGCTCATCGTCGAGCGCGATGGGACCGAGTACGGCAAGCTCATCGGCGCCGTCACCGTGGCGCACAAGGACTTCTTCTCGTTCCTGCCGGATGGCAGCCCCATCACCTCCGGCGCCGAGTCGTCCGATGGCAAGCTGTCCTTCGCCACCTTCGAGGGCGTCCAGCACCCCATCACCGCTCAGGAGGCCAAGGGTCACGGCCTCAAGGCCTGGCCCGCCTATGACATCGTCGGCGACGGCGTGAAGTACTACCCCTCGCTCACCACCGCCGAGGAGCCCTCGTCGGCCTCCGACTCCGACGTGCGCTACAAGCTCATCGACCTCTACGGCTCCGAGGGCCTCTGGACGCGCCGCGGCCTCTCCGAGCTGTTCTCCTCCGATGGCACGTTCCGCGGCGACACCAGCGGTGGCTGCGGCCTCATCGCGGGCCTGTGCTCCTCGAACTCGGCCAACGCGCCCTGGGGCTGGGACGACGGCGACGACGGCTCCATCCAGCGCGGGGAGATCGCCACCGACCCGGCGAAGCTCTCGGCGTACTACTTCAGCCCGTCCTCGCGCTTCTCCACGACGTACACGTTCAATCCCTTCAAGGGCGTGGGCGACCCCAACGCGCCCTGAGCGCGACGCGCGACCCGCCGGGGCCTCGCGTCCTCCCCGGCGGGCCCGCCTGTCGCGCCTACTGCTGGCCCTCGCGCCACAGCGTCGACGCGGCGTGCGCCCAGATGCCGCCGCGCTTGTCGAGGTCGATGTGCGCCTCGACAGGTGTCGATGCTGTAGGGTCCCTCGAAACACCGACTCCTCCTCGGAGCTCACATGGATTGGAAGACGCTCTTCTTGACGCCGCAGGGCCGTATCGGCCGGCGTGATTTCTGGATTGGTTTCCTCATCGTCATGGTGGCGAGCGCCGTGCTGCAGATCATCCCCTTCATCGGACAGCTGCTCGGGCTCCTGCTGTTCTGGCCGCAGATCTGCATCCACTCCAAGCGGCTGCACGACATGGGCAAGAGCGCCTGGCTGCTCCTGGCGCCGTTCATCGTCAGTGTCATCTGCGTCGGCGTCTCCATCGCGACCGGGAGCATGGCCATGATGGGCGCGGCCCGCGTGAACGAGAGTGGCGGCGATGCCTCCTCCGCGGGCAACGCCATGGCCGCCTGGGGCGCCGCGATGGGCTTCATGGCCCTGGGCTTCCTGGTCGGCTTCGCCTTCCTGCTCTGGGTCGGCCTCTCCAAGGGTCAGCCCGGCCTCAACCGCTTCGGGCCTCCGCCCGTCTCGCTGACGGGCGCCACCTCCTGACGTAGCGGCGCCGGGAATTGCTCCGGAAAATCCCCCGGGAAGATCCTCCCCGGGGCTCGTTCTCTCCGTCGAAAGGCACGAAGCGGTGGCGGGGGGGCCACCGCACGGAGGAACGAGCAATGAACCGCATTGGAAAGTGGAGAGGGTTGTCGCTGCTGTGCACCACCACCGCGCTGGGCCTCACGGCCTGCGGCCCGGCCGAGGTCCTGGACGCGCAGCCCGAAGTGGAGGCCGCCGCGACGGGACAGGTGGCCCAGACCCTGGGCCGCACCTTCGGCACCTTCTGCACCGAGTCGTACCAGAACGGCTGGCAGAAAACGCTGTCCGAGTCCCACGAGCGTTGCAGCTGGTTCAACGACGAGCTCAACGACACCGACACCCAGTCCTTCTATTACAACCTCAAGGGCGCCAGGCCCTTCCTCGAGAACTCGCTGGACAGCTCCGGGGCGGAGACGGTGGACCACGTCTTCCTCAACACCCATGGCGGCGCCTGGTCGGACGGCGCGGTGTACGCGATGTGGGACCAGGGCTCGTTGGCCAACACGAAGAACATGCGCCTGGGTGACGAGTCCACCGGCCTGAGCATCCTGTCCACCTACGCCTGCGCGACGCTCTACAACGGGGACAACAAGCTCATCTCCCGGTGGGCCAACACCCTGCGCGGCGGCCTGCGCTTCGTGACGGGCAGCTGGGACAAGCTCTACGACGGCATCACCACCAACGAGGTGGGTGAGGACTACGCCGACGAGCTGCAGGGCGGCGCCACCATCCGCTACGCGTGGCGTGATGCCACCTCGGACTGGCACGCGGACCAGGACCCCGCCGTGATGGCCTCGGGCACTGGCGAGAGCGACTGCCTCTCGCGCCTGAAGAACATGAAGTGGACCAACTTCACCAACTACCCGCGCCGCGTGGATGGTGCCGTCACGTGGATCTGCCGCACGCGCTGGTCGAACCTGTAGTGCTCCGCCTGGAGCGCTCTCCACTTCCCAACCCTTTCTGAATCGAAGGCTCGAACGTCATGAACTTCATGAACACCCGACGTGTGCTCAACGTGGCCGGAACCGGCCTGCTCGGATGCGCCCTGCTGCTCGCCGGCGCTCCCTCCACCGCCCAGGCGGCGGACTACCCCTACCGGCGCAACCTGAACGCCAACTCGCGCGAGGTAGGCCTCCAGGGCGCCGTCCTCCCCGTGCTGCAGCGCGCGGAGGGCCGCGGCGCCCGCGTGGTGGCCGATGAGCTGGTGGCGCAGTTCCGCGGCTCCACCTCCGGCATCACCACCGCCGGCAACTACTCCATCATCCTCCAGCGCGACGGCATCCGCTACGTGGGCGACAGCGGCTGGCAGCTCACCGTCTACGGCGATGGCACCTCCGTGCGCTACCGCAACCCCGTGGCCCTGGACGCCGGCCGCACCGTCCCGCTCTCCTCCCGGCTGAGCAACACGGACCTGGAGGCCCTCGGCCGCCGCTTCATCACCGAGCAGCTCGGCCGCTACGTGCTGGTCGGCACCGGCGAGACGCTCGAGGCGCTCAAGACGGAGCATCAAATCGAGGAGCGGCAGGCGGATGCCTCCACCGCCCCCCTCATCCAGGAGGTGAGCGCCAGCACCGTCATCTTCTCCCGCACCATCAATGGCGTGGGCGTGGTGGGCCCCGGCTCGAAGGTGGCCGTCATCTTCGGCAACGACCGCCTTCCGGCCGGCTTCGAGCTCGACTGGACCGCCTACCAGTCCACGGGCCGGCGGCAGCAGACGATGGATGTGAGCTCCATCCACCGCCGGGCCTCGTCGGTGCTGCCGGTGGATCCGAACGCCACGGGCACCACGCTGGAGCGCTTCGAGTGCGGCTACTTCGACAACGGAACGCGGCGCCGCGACGCGCTCGCCCCCGTGCAGCCCGCGTGCTTCTACCACTACGTGAAGCAGACGGTGGGGGACCCCATCCTCAACCGCGCCAACCCGGCGGACGGTCTCATCAAGAGCGCCCACGGCGCGGCCGTCCCCGTGGGCACCACCGTGGAGCCGGATCAGCGCTGGCCGCAGGCGATGCAGCTGTGCACCGGCCACAGCCTGTGCGGCACCACCGGCACCAGCGACCCGGGCCCCTCCACCGGCCCCGATGGACAGTAATCCGTAGCCCACCGCGCTCGCGGTGAGCCCCGCCCTGCCCCCGGCTCCACACCGGGCGCGGGGCGGTTCTTTTTCCGAAGGCTGTCACGCATTGTCCGGACACGCCTATCCAGCCCGGTCGCGAGGACATTCCCCGCCATCCAAAGCCTGGAGAAAACACCGTGGTCCGTTCGAGTCTTGCGAAGCTGCTCTTTCCGCTGATGCTCGGCATCCCCGCCGTCTCGGCCGCCGCCCCCGTCCTGTATGACGACAGTCACCCGTGGTGGGATTACAGCAGTGGCACCTGGACGGCGGACACGGGAGTCTCCGGGGCCATCTACGGCACGCAACACCTGACGAGCGTCGCGGGCTCGGGCGCCTCCATCTGGTGCCAGCCGACTCCCTACCAGACCGCCAACTTCACCTACTACTTCACCTCGGCCTACAACCGCGGCAAGGCGCGCATCCAGGTGATGGAGGATTCCTGGGGCCTGGTCATCTACGAGACGGTGGTCGACCTGTATGCCACCGGCGTGAACCGCCAGCAGGCGTACACCGTCAACATCCCCTACGTGGGGAACAGCTACGGCATCTACATCTCCGCGACGGGCACGAAGAGCGACGCCTCCATCAACACCTTCGTCGATATCGACGCCGTGCAGTGCAACTGAGCCGCTCGCTCTCGCGTCCGGGGACGTGCTCCCGGGTTGGAGCCCGGGAGCATGCGAGCCTCACCCCTCAGTTCCAGGGGTTGGCGGGCTGATCATTGATCGCCACCCAGAAGCGGGTGGTGGTGCTCAGGGTGCCCTGGGCCCAGAAGCCCCAGCCACCATTGCCATCGTGGAACTCCGCCATCCGGTAGCCGGCACCGAAGGTGTTGGAGCAGATGGTGTCCGCGGCGCCCCGCGAGGTGAGCATCGAGCCCGCCACGGGAGCGCTGAGCTTGACCACGCCGCCCGCCCAGCCGTTGTAGAAGTCGAGGGTGATGCCCGACGGAGCCGCCCGTCCGTCCTTGTAGAGGCACAGGATGGGCAGCGACGTGGAGGGGCTCGTGTCACCGTTGTAGGCATTGGTGATGCTGTCGGTGCCCACGTTGACGTACGCGCCGTTCGTCTGCCGCACCTTCCACGTCATGCCGTAGTGCGTGGCGGTGCCGCCACCCGTGGTCACCTGGATGGTGCGCGACGTCGTCTTGTTGAACTGGCGGCCGTGCGAGTCATTGCGCGCGATGAGCGAGAGCCCCTTCGCCCCGGTGGACGACCAGGCGTGCGACACGGACACCGGCGAGGCGGGCGCGCCGCTCGGGTACGACGTGGAGCCATCACCCCAGCCGAGCTGGTAGTTGACGGTGTCCCCATACGGCCAGCAGGGCCGCATCCGGGCGCTGTACGTCTGCGCGACATTCGCGGGCACCGTCGCCGAGCCGAGCAGCATGGGCTGCACCGCCCTGGAGCCCGAGCTCAGCAGGTCCCAGAAGTTGAGGTGCCCGCGCGAGTTGTTCCACAGGTTCCACCGCTTCTCGCTGGTGAGGAACGAGTCCGCCTGCGCGGTGACGTAGACCTGCCAGTCCAGATCGAAGGTCAGCGCATCCACCGTCTCGAAGATGCCGTCCCCGTCCGCGTCGCCGCACTGGTTGCCGTAGTAGCCCCACAGGTCGCCGTACAGGTAGGGACGCACGCCCACCTGCGCATAGGCGAAGCCCTCGTCATAGAGATAGCCGCGGATGGCCAGCTGCGCGTACAGCGTGGGCTGGATGCGCCCGGTCACGTGGCCGCTCAGCGTCGTCGGCGCCTGCAGGTTGCTCGAGGAGAAGCTGGACCAGCCACTGCAACCGTCCAGCGTGCAGGTGTAGTCGAAGGAGCCCGTGGCGGCCTGCGCGCCATTGTAGGTGATGGAGCCGGACGCGCTGGCACTCAGGGACAGGCCCGCGGTGATGGGCAGGTTGAAGCCCACGTACACCGGGATGGGGCCGATGAAGAAGGCGAAGGAGAAGAGGAACGGCTTGGCGATCTGCCACTCCCACGGCTGCGAGGTGGCGTAGTTCACCGAGCCGCTGAGCGTGGTGCCGTAGTTCACCACCGCGTTGCCATACGCGTGCGCGTAGTCGAACCGGACGCCATCCGGAATGCACACGCCGAAAATCTTGAAACGCTTGAGCCGGACCCGGATGTCGCCCGTCGCCGTGGCCTGCGCGTTGCCCGTGAGCGAGATGTTGCCCGAGAAGCTCCCGCCCGTGCCGAAACTGCTGTTGAGCGGCGTGCTGATGTTGAAGCTCTGGCTCTTGTTGATGACCTTGTCGTCGCACCGCCCGAAGAGCCGGGCCTGCTGCTCGTACGGGACGGGCTCGTACGGAACCGGCTCGTACGGATCATACGGGTCGTACGGGTCCGGACCGGTGCCATCGTCGTAGTAGTCCATCGGCTCGGCGATGGCCTGCAGCGCCGGGGTGAGGTAGCCCTGCTGCTCGGAGATGGCGATCTCGTTGAGGATGTTCTGACTGAGCGCGAAGGCCGTGCTCTCTGAATCCACCGAGTTGAGCAGGTCCTGCCGCACGCTCTCGGGGATCGGCGCGTTGTAGAGGCCGTTCACGTCCTGGATCATGTACATCGGCTCGCTGAAGTACCGCCCGTCCTCGGCGTAGCCGGAGGACTGGACGAGCCGCCAGTTGTAGCCCTCCTGGAGCGTGTACTGGGAGTACGGCCCCGCCGGCATCGCCATGGCGGCCGTGGCCCCCTTCTCCGGCTTCTTCGCCCACGCCGGGGATGCCCCCAGCGTGAGCAGCAGACCCGCCATCAGCCCCGACATCCATCCCGCCAGCCTTCCGGACCTGGCGAACTCGTTCCTCGAATCCCGCATATGCGCTCCCCTCTGAAAGCCTGGGAGCGGAATATTCCAGGAATATCACTTTCAAATCAAGTGAGACCCTGTTTCTTTGGATTCGAGGAAGAGCGTGGATGTGTGGAAGAACCTTCTACCCCTCCAGGTGGTCGACGAGGCTGCCCACGGGGGAGGGCTCGTTGCCGAACTTCTTCCCGAACCAGCTGCGGTCGTCCGTCTTCGAGTCGATGTTGTGCAGGATTTCGTCGATCTTGGCCGGGGTCTCTCCCGAGTAGTCATTGCGCTGCGGGAGGCCGTGCTCGGCGCGGATGAGGTTCTCGTTGGGCGCCCAGCCATTGGGCGCGTGCGGGGTGGGCTTCATGCCGACGGTCTCGAACTCCTCCCGCAGGTGCGAGTGGTGGCCGATCACATCCCCGACAAGCTTGGGGTTGTCCCGGATGACCGGGTCGTTGCGCCGGGGGCTGATCTCCAGCGGGCTGACCTGGAGGCCATTGGACGCGCGCCAGGCGTGGACGCTCTCGTGGCCCAGGCTGTTGAAGCGGTTGGCGCTGGGAGCCGTCTCGTCATAGTTGATGTGGCTGGCCTGCCCGGCGCCCGGCTTGCCGTCGTAGCGGTACGCCTTCTGGGCGGACTCGTAGGTGCCGTCGTGCAGGGGCTTGTGCGACATGGGCATGCCGGCGTTGCGGCCCGAGTAGATGTCCGCCACCGTCAGCGGCTTGTCCGGGGTGCCGACCTTGCCGGGGTTGACGGCCGAGGTGCGGCCGTTGAGCTCCTCCAGCATGCGCCGGCCATTGGGCTCCGCCATCAGCCGGTGCGCGGACTGCCGCGCGTCCGTGGTCAGATCGGTGAACTGGTGCGCCGCATCCCCATCGCGGCGGGTGCGGATGCCCGGCAGATCCGGGTGCACGGTGCCGTAGTCGGTGGGCTTGAGGTTGGTCTTGCCATTCTTGAGCTGCTCGGGCGTGGGCACCGAGCGCGGGGTCACGAAGTCGTCGCGCAGCGAGGGGATCTGGCTCCTGGGCGTGGAGGGCGCGCTGAGGGACTTGGACGTGGAGGGCGTGCTCTTGGGCAGGGGCAGGGAGGGGAACGACTTGGAGCGGATCTTCATGGCGGAGGGTCCTTGAAGTGGAGGGTTTCGAGGGGGTGGGTGCGTCCGATGCCTGACCCCTACTGCATGGGGCGTACCAACGCCCCACGGAGACCAGACACCTGTCGTTACGAGGGGTTACATCGCCCCCAGATGAAGCCCGAGGACGGCTGGCAGCCCTCCGGCCGGTGACTGCCGTCACCAGGGTGGTGACAGCAGTCACCGGGGGCACACCTCACGAGGCCCTCCTATAGTGACGGGCGATGAGCGACACGAACGGCCCGCCGACACGCACGCTGGCCATCGAGGTGAGGGACCTCCACAAGTCCTTTGGCGACAACCAGGCCCTGCGGGGCGTGGACCTCGTGGTGCCCGAGGGCACCACCTGCGTGCTGATGGGCATCTCCGGCTCGGGCAAGTCGGTGCTGATGAAGCACATCATGGGACTGCTGAAGCCGGACCGGGGGACGGTGCTCGTGGAGGGGCAGGACGTGGCGAAGATGGATGAGGCCACGCTCAACCAGATGCGCCGCAAGCAGGGCATCCTCTTCCAGGCCAATGCCCTGTTCGACTCGCTCACCGTCTTCGACAACGTGGCCTTCCCGCTGCGCGAGCGCACCCAGATGTCCGAGAAGGAGATAGAGGAGACGGTGAACCAGACGCTGGCCAAGGTGGGCCTGTCCCACGCGACCACGCGCTTTCCGGGCGAGCTGTCCGGCGGCATGCAGAAGCGCGTGGGCTTCGCGCGCGCCACCATCCTCAAGCCGAAGATCCTCCTCTACGACGACCCCACGGCCGGTCTGGATCCGCTCACCACCGCGGCCGTCAATGAGATCATCACCACCGGCAAGCAGCAGCTCGGGGCGACCTCGCTCGTGATTACGCCGGACGTGGCGTCCGCCTTCGGAATGGCCGACACCCTCGCCATCATGGACGAGGGCCTCATCGTCGCGGTGGGCCCGCCGGACGTGGTCCGCGAGTCCCAGCACCCCGCCGTGAAGGCCTTCCTCCGCAACTGGCTGGCTCGCCGCTCCAAGAACCGCCCGCCCCAGGGCTCGTAAGAGGAAGGACTCCGAATGCTGCCCCTGCAACGCTGGCTGCCGCCGGACGAAGCCGCTGCCTGGCTGCGCACGTACCAGGCGTTCTTCCGAAGCCGCGGGGCCCGGCTCGGCATGGATGTCGATGCCCAGGTCCTCTCGTCTGGGTTCTCCCACGGCGGGGCCGGTCTGTTCTCGGGCGGCCGCTTCGCGTCGCTCGCTCTCGAGAACCCTCGTGGCGCGACCTTCGTCGACGGTGACCTGCTCGTCGACGGCTGGCTGGAGAATGTCGACGGGCTCGTCTTCGTCCGAGGCAACCTGATCGCCCAGACGCTCTTCACGAGCGGCTATCTCGTGGTCCTCGGGGAGCTCCGCGTCCGGCGCCTGCTCGGGGAGGACGAACCGCACGGCACGTACGTCTTCGGCGACGCGTACATCCAGAGCGCCGTCTTCTCCCACAATCACCAATTCGACGTGTGGGGTACGGCCGAGCTCGGAGAGGAAGTCCACGATGAGTCGGACGGACGCCACGCGATGCGGGAAAGGCTCGTCGCGTGGAAGGTGCTCTCCGACCCGCGCCAGGAGAAGTACCTGGAGGAGGCCCGGCTCGGTTTGCGCGCCCAGGCCGAGACGTGGGGCCCGCTCCCCGAGGACTGGGCGGCACGGCGCTACACGCCAAAGCCAGAAGCGGAAGGAGTGAGGCTCCCACCCCCTCCCCCGCCGGCGCTCGTCATCGAGTTGGAACAGTGGCTCGGCTCGGAGGGACGCACCCAGCGGCAACAGCTCGAGGGACTGCGCACCCACTGGCTCCCTCGCCTGAACGACGCGGTCACCCGGGAGCATGCCCGCCGCTTGATTCGCAAGACCATCAACTCGAAGAAGCTCGTCGCGGAACGAGACGCCCTCCTGCGCGAGTTGGAGCGCTGACCCGCCGTCGAGCCCCCTCACTCGTAGAGATACCCGAGCTCCCGCGTGCCGAGCATGGAGAGGGCGCTCAGGCCGTGCGCGGACATGCGCTCATTGGAGTACTCCCCGTAGGGATACATGTCCATGTGCGAGGAGTGTCCGCCGCCGTCGGCATAGACTCCCGGGTGCTGCTCCTCCCACTGCGCCCAGATGCGGTCCACGTTGGCGTGGTGGAGGTAGAACACCGGATCATTGGGCGACACATCCGGCGCCCCCATCGTCCCCCACCGCTCGGAGCCGTCCTCCAGGCGGAAGTGGCCCGCCACCCAGGTGTGCACCATGTTGTGCATGTGGAAGTACCCCGGGCGATCCGGGTCGAAGCCCTCCAGGTAGTTGCGGAAGCTCTGATCCCTCGGGGACTTGTCGTTCCACGGCGCCACGTCAAAGGTGGGGATTCGCAGGCCCCGCTCCACCTCCTCGGCCGTGGGCAGGTGGATGGTGTCGTTGACGTCCGCCTCGTAGCGGCCAATGGCTCGCACCAGATGGGGATGCGGCGTCTGGGTCTTTCCCTCCGGCCTGTCTGAGAAGATATTGACCGTCCAGTTCCCCTTACGGAACGGGCCGTTCGTCAGCGCGTACTCCTGGCTGGCATCTCCCGCGGTGCCCATGAAGGACTCGGAGAAGATGGCCTGGGTGCTCTCCGGATCCGTCCAATCCCAGTAGGGGATGGTGATGTCCTTGCCACTCACCTCGCGCAGCGCGTCCTCGAAGAGCAACAACATCTTCCGGTGCCAGGGGAAGATGGTCGGATGGGCGTGGGCCACGTGGTGGTCCGGATGCATGCTGTAGTTGAACGCCTCCTTGTGAAAGACGACGAACTGGTCGTAGTAGGAGATGCCGGGCGTGTAGGGCGAGGGCGTCGCCTTGAGCTTCAGGACGGCGTCCACGAAGTCCTGCTTCTCCTCGGCCGTCATGTGTCTGGCATTCTTCCGGATGCGCGGCGCGGGCTGATTCCCACCGCAGGCGGCAAGCACCAGGCAGGCCAGGAGCACTCCGAGGAGCGAGAGCGCCGTGTGGCGTCTGGGCATGGCGCGGAGCTGCACGTTCATGGGGTCTTTCCTTTCAGGGGGTGAAGGCGGGCTCGCCTTCCCGTCCCGACGCCGTTGAGCACGGCACGTGCCACACCTCCTTCCTCCCGGGTTCTCCCTCTGAAGACCCCAGGCGCGGCCCTCGGGGAGCCCCGCTCGGGTATCCCAGAATGGCAGTGCCGGAATGCCATTTTGGGACTGCCCTCCATCCCCGCCCGGGCCTGGAGTCATCTTGGAACCGGGCCAATAGATGGCATGACTGGGCAGTTCCAGCCGCTCGCCTTGGCTCTCTGTCCTCGTAGTGGATGTTGGGAGTCACGCGGCCGCTACGAGAGCACCGGGCGAAGTAGCTCCTTCGAGTCCAATACCTCCTGGACCTTGCGACCGAGCGAGAGGTGCTCTGGGTTGGAAGCGCTGAGTCGCTCTGGCCCGAGGACGATCAGCGTGCCCTTGTCCTCTACTGGCTCGACCCGGACGGGTGGCGGCAGTGGCGGCACCTCCCCGCGCGTTCGGGACAGGTACATGAGCCACCCGGAGAAGCCCCTGGGGTCTCTCCTGGGCCTCAGCGCGTGACGAAACTCATCCGTGGCGATGACACCCAGGAGCGGCTCCCACGCGAGCACCATGGCTCGCAGCACGTTCACCAGGACGGGAGCTGCCACCACACGCGGGCCCTCTGGCTCGACTTCCGTCCGCGGGAGATAAAGCAGGCAGCAGTTGGGGTATGCCCCGGATGCATCTCCACAGGTGAGGCTCACCATGCCCCCTCGCCCGTCTTCCGCGTGCCCTGTCCAGGCCCCGAGGCTGAAACCATCCCTGCCGAGCTGGTTCTCCTCCCGATGAAAGAAGCGCAGGAAGGTTGCGTAGTCCGGCGTGAATTCACGCTGGAGCGCGTCCTCCATCGAGTCCCCCTGCTCATACCAACGAGCGTAAATCTCATCGCATTGCGACAGGAGGCGAAAGAAAGTCACCGAGCGCCGAGCGCACTCCTCCGCGGATTCGAGCCGGGCCGGCCAGTAGACGCCCGCATAGTATCTCTCCGTCATGTGGACCCCTCACCGCACAGCCCGCTGGTAGACCACCTCGATACCGAGAAGGCCCGCCTTCTCGAGCATCTTCTCGAGAATACCGACCATCTTCGGTTCCGCCACATACCACCGAATGGGAACTCCATTGGCCACCCTGCTCTGCCGTCTGGCGGTTTCAAGAAGCTTCTTCGCGCCTTGAAAATACTCTTTGGGATTGAGGTCCTTGTCGAAGTGCTTGGCGTAGTTGAACGCCTTGCCGTCCTGCAGAACACCCTCCGCGGGGCTGTAACCATCGAAGTCGGCCTTCTCACCGTTCCTCCACACGCGATACACCCAACCCTGCGGAGCCCCCGTCACCTGCGACTGGTAGCTTCGAGAGTCCTCCGACATGCTCTCGTTGGCGGGCTCCCACTTCCCGGGCCCGCCCACAGGAGGCCACCCGCCCTGGGCGCCTCTGACTTCTGCTTCGGCGCTCGCCCGTGTTTGATCGCCGCCAGTGACCTCGCGAGGAGAAGAAAGATGCACAGCGATTCGTTTCACGAGCTCGTCCTGGAACCCGTCCGTGAGCTCCTGACGCGGCCACGCATCGAGGTCCCACGTGGCGGGAGAGACGGTCAGGCTCCAATCTGGTCCGTGGAGCCCGGCTCACCTCCGAGGATGGTGCTCGACATCCCGACGAGGCTCCTCTGCGAGAACATGCAGGAGGATCTGCCCGCGGCGCCGGCCTTCCTCCTGTGCCTGGCGCTGTGGCAACGGAGCACGGGCACCGCATGGCAGGCGGTCGTCCGGCTTCGAGGTCCAGCCCCCGCCCAGGGGACGCGAGAGATTCTGCATTGGAACCGCAGTCGCATCCTCCTCGAGGCATACGCCTCCCTCTTCCGCGACTTCTATCGGGTGGAATGGGGTGACAGCCCGCCAACCCAAGCGCCCGCGATGTTCGAGCACGGCATGTGCCTGAACCAGGCTGTCGATGAGGACGCGCGCACCGCACCGGGCCGGGGGCTGAAGCCGGAGGACACGCTGGAGCGCTTCTTCATCTCCGGTGAGGGACCCGGCTCACTGCTTCACCAATTCAACGCACACTTCGGGAACGTGGTGTGTCTGAAACGTCAACTGCCAGTCGGCCTGTTCCACTCGGGCAAGGTGAGCCGCGCCACACAGCTCACCCCTGGGCAGAAATCCGCGGTCGACGTCTGGGGGGTGTCAGCGGACGAGAACAGCGTTCATCTCTTCGAGCTCAAGGCGAAGGGCAACGTCGCGCTCGGAATGCTCGCCGAAGCCTTCTACTACCTTTGGATTCTCTCCCACTTCCGCATGGGCCACATCGGACCGCATGCTCTCTCGGAGGAACAGCCACTCGCCGCAGTCCGAAAAGCACGTCAACTGACGCTGTGGCTGACGGCGCCCGCGCTGCATCCGCTCATCGGAGACGCGAAGGGACCGGTGCTTCGTGCGTTCAACTCAGCCCTCCAGCAGACCTCAGCGGAGCTCCGCCCCCTCCTCTTCAGGGGGGAAGTGCCAGACGTGACGCTCCTCGCATCCACCTGACCCCTCCACTCTTCCCGGTCTGGCGGTGGGGACTCGAGAGCCCTGAGGACCGCATGAACAAGGGCCCTCCGTGCTGCCGCCGAGGCGGGCCCACCCCGCCCCGGCGGCCTCGCCCTACGCGTTACGCGGGAATACGCCGAATCGAGATGTTCCTCGCATCACCCTTGCCGGTGAGCTTGAACTCGATCTTCTTCCCCTCGGGACACGCCCACTTGCTGTCCTGTGGACCCGAGGCCGCGAAGTCGACGTGGACGTAGACACATTGCCCATCCGCGTCCTTGTCGGTAACCCACCCGTGGACGGTCGCATTCGGCCCCGACTTGCATTCCGTTCCGAGCGCGTATCCCCACTTGACGCTTCCGGGGGAGTGCCAGTTCTCGCACGTCCCCCCGCGCGCACCCTTCTCGACCTCGACCTTCGCCTCGCTCGTCGCCCCAGCGGCCAGCGCCGCCTGGCTGAACGAAAAAACCGCGACTCCCGCACTGAGGACTGCCGTAATTGCCTTACGCATCATTCTCCTCCGTGGTTGATGGCGCCCATCGGACGCGGTTCTTCAAGACGGAGTCGGTGGTGCGGATTTGTGATGGCGGCGTTCAACCTCTCGAGCTCCGCGCATGACGGGGCCTGCCCTCCTCTGCACGCTCCCCACTCCAACACAATGACGAGCGATGGCCGCGCCGGATCGGGGCGGAGTTCTAATGCCGCTCCAACTCCCTGTACCAGTCCCACAACGGCCCGCTCACCGCGTAGCTGTAGGCGCTGGAGAGTTCCTCGAACTTCTTCGGCGGAAGCGTGGAGAGACGCTCACGCAGGAAACCCGGGTCCCTGAGCACTTCGCGACGCTTCAAGTCGGCGTCCATTTCCACCACGGTGGGCATGACCCGGAGCACGGCCTCCAGGCACTCCTCCCGGGTGGCGCGAGCCATGCGCTCCACGGAGAGGGCCAGGTGCTCACGGACCGAAGCGGGGCCTCCGGGGCACCAGGCCTCCAGCGTCTTGCGCCAGAGGTCTTCCATGAGCTCTTCCAGCGTGTACTTCCTACCGAACCGGAACGCGTAACGAGAGCCCTGGAGCACCTCCCAGAAGCGCAGCAGCGAGGCGAGCCGGTTCGCCATGCGCGCAGCACCATGCGGTGGGGGCGAAGACACGGCATGGTGGAGCGCTCCCCAAGGGGTACCCAGGCAGAAGGACTCGAAGGCCGCTTCCGCGCGTTCACGCTCCTCCTCCGGGATGCATTCGTCCAGATGGGTGAAGATCTCCGCGAACAGGTGCACCCACCAGCCCGTGCGGCCCAAGTTGAAATCGGCCCCCGCGTGCATCACCAGCACCTCGCCGGGAGCCACCTGGCGCATCCGCCGAGGCTGGGGAAAGGCACCGGTCTCGAGGTACTCCCGGGCCCACCATCTGCCCTCGGTTCTCACCTTGCGGAGGATGGCGGCGGTGGTGCCGTGGAGCCACGCGGGAAACTCGAGCACCAGAGATTGTTCCGGGGTCATGGCGTCTGGCCCTACCATCGTGGTCAGGTTCTCCTCAAGCGCCACTCCCGCCCGCTCAACGACAGTCCCCAGGCAGATAGACCTGTCCCTGGAAGCCCTTGGGGCGTTCACCCCTCTCATAGGCAGCCCGGATCGCCTGCTCGGCCACCTCACCGCGCTGCTCTATCTCTTCCCTGGGCAACGCTTCTTCCTTCTGGGCCGCGCGTTCTTTCCAGGATGCTCGGGGCTTCTTGCTCCGATAGCTCCAGCGGTACAGCGTCACTCCGGGCTCGGGCGTGCGCCAGGACAACTGCCAGAGTGCTCCCCCATTCTCGAACTCGAGGAAGAGGGACCCCTCGAACCCGGTACCTCCCACGAGCTTCTTGTCAGGGTCAACGGCCCCATTCAGGGCCGCCAGGTAGCGCCTCGCCTGTTCTCTGCCTTCGCCCCACGACTCCTCATCGTCCGGCTTGATTTCGAACAGCACGCGGGCGTCGGCATCAGTGATGTCCGGGCGCAAACGCCTCACGAACTCCGAAAGACGCTCGGGGTCCCCCAATCTCCCCTCCTTCATGATTCTGGAGAGACTGGCGGTGTTGAGAAAGACACGGGTTCACGTACACGCCGTCCGGCACCACCGAATGGATGTTCGGGTTGAGTTGCAGCGCATTACCGAAGCGCTGCAGGAAGGTGAGGGCGCCTGCCTCCGCTCCCCTCCCCCCCAACCTCCTGGCCCGCCTCCGCCGCAAGGCAAACAGCGCCCAGAGAGACGGACGGCACCGGCGATGTTAGGGAGCGGGCGGCACCGGTGCGGAGCGCAACTGGTCCTGCAGTTGCTGAACCTGTCCCGTCAATCGCGCGACGTCGTCCTTAGCCACCTGAAGTTCCTCCTTCAAGGCGGCATTCTCCCGCTTCAGGGCGAACGGGTCACGGGCCGTGAGGAAGAATGCAGAGAAGGACAACGACAGCGCGATTGCGGCCAACTGGATGAAAATGGTTCGGCGGCTCGTGGCGGCATTGGTGGCGGCGGCGACGTACTCAAGGAACGGCTTCTTTGCCTCATCCTGCTTCTTGCTCCAATGGTCGATTGAGCCTGCCGTCGCCTCGGCTACGCGCTTTAACTCACCAAGCGTTAACTCGAACGGCGTCAGGATGATGAGCCATTCTTTATCCTGTCCGATGCGTTCACCACTCACCTTGTCAATGGCGATAAGAGTCAGCTTGGATTTGTATCTGAACAGAAGATTCTCGGTGTCTAGCGCCACATCGCAGATATACCGAAGCTCATTGAAGAAGCGATACAGACCCCGCAGGCTGGACACCGATTGGTGTTCGAGTTCAATGCGCTTCAATGGGGCAACGAATGTCTCATCTGCCTGCCGAGCTACCTCCTTGAGGTAGGATGTCGTCGAATCGCCGTCCGCGCCAGGTGCGTCGTCAGGCGCCAACTTGCGAAACTGAGGGGCGATGCGGTAGGCAGTTTCTGGAGCGGCCGCAATGTCTCGAATCCGCTCAAACATCTCCCGCATGTACACAACGCGGTCATGCATCTGCGGAATCAGCAACTCTCTCTCGAACTCGTCGAGTTCCACCCGACGCACATCAAGGATTCGGTAAAGTTCTTGATGCCGCTTCCAGCGTGCCCTGAGGATTGGGTGCAACCAAGAGTGAGGGTTTTCTTGAGCACCGCTTCTCGCGGCCGATGCGGCCATTCTTGGCTCGGTGGACTCTTTCGACGACTCGGTGGTGCGACGCGGCTGCTCACGTACCACTAGGCCCCCTTGTGCAGTAAGTTGCCCCCACATTAAGCGCTATCTCGTGACTGCGAAAAGCCTCGGTCCACGTGTAGGCCAGGGTGGCAGGAGTTGCCTCTGATAGGGAGGACGGCCCGTCCCGGCTGCAGGGCGGGCCGTTGCCCTACTTCACGCTGGCGGCGTCGAGTCTCGTGAGCACCGTCAGATATTCCGAAATTGTCACTTCTCCGAGGCGAACGCTGGCCTTGCGGACTGCTGCTGAGCGTCACCCGTGCCGATGGGCAGGCCCTCGCGTATAGGCGGGATAGAGGCCATGTAAAGGGTGAGGGCTGGAGCGGAGGTGCCGAGGAGGGCCGCAGACGGGTGCCCCCCGAGCACTGCGCTAGGCTGGTGGCGAAGCCGCGCAGTTCCCTTGGAGTACACGCCAGCCCAGGCCGCCCCTCATGAAGTGCGCAGCAGGGGCTTGGCTCTCTTGGCTGGGTGCACTTGGCGGTGATGCCTACTCCTCGTCGTCCGGAATCGGTTCGCCCCGGCGGTGTGCACGCACCTTCCGCTCCCACGACCTGAGCGTCGCGGCTTCGGTGGGGAAGCCTTGCTGCTCCAACTCCGAGGCATTCGCGCCGAGAGCCTCCTCCACTTCCTCCGCCAACTTACCGTCCGGGAGGCTCTCCAGCGCCTAGCGAGCGGTGTGAATATTCGTGTCCATATCGATAGGTACCCGCTTCTTCATGCTGTCTCCTATAGGGGAGGCCGCAGCCTAAATCATCCGAAGTAAGTCCGTGCAGGGGTAGCATCGTCGCCCGTCGGGAATAGGGAGTTCCCTTTCCACGGCAAACGGAGGTCATCACGGAGGGCGTGGTAGCCGCTTCATCAGGCTTACGAACGCCGCGTAGTGCCGGAAGTCCTCGGTCTCTCCGTGTTCATCCCGAAGTGATTCAACGATACGGGTGTGGTGGAGGTGATATGGCCCTACAACGTTGTCACTGAACCAGCGGTTGAGCGCTCTCCAGAGGGCACCGATCCACTTCTCAGTGTCTTCGGCTGTGAGAAAATCATGCAGCTTCGGGCTGATCACCTCAGACTGGGCATGGAAGATCGCATTCCGGTAGCGCTTAAGCAGACCCATGTTCGGGCTAGCGAAGAACGAGGCTAACTCTGGGTCCTCCGGGCGCACGGCCTGAATCCCCTCGGCCACGACGAAGATCAGTCCGTAGAAGACCTCCATCAGCTGGAACCCCGTCAGGAACTCGCCAGCAGAGACCGCTTGCTGATCGGGCGTTTCGATGGGGAGACCTTCCACCTTCTTGAGCTGTGCCCGCAGAACTTCCCTAACACTCGATGCTCGGGTGAAGGACATATGCAGCGCCGCGAGCTTCTCCGGTATCGGCATCGATTCGTTCGCCATCGCCGCTCCTATCAAAATCCAGCTGCACGGCCAGACCGCACACCGACTGGGCAGGACGCTCGCTGTAGCGCGTGCCCGGCCTGTACGTAATCTGTACGTAGTCGGCCGGCCACTGATGAACATGGATGAACGCCCACGACCAGTAAGACGCGGTTGGAGGGGTGCTGCAACGTGTACTCGATGCCAATGGCCTCATGTGCGGCGTTGCCAAGAAAAGCGCCCCAGGGCTCCCGGGAGTCCGGCTGACGGCCAGGAAGCCTGAAGGAGGGCGGCTCCGCGTGAGCGCCGAGGGCCGCCACGAGCACCACGAGAAGACCCACCAGCCCCAAGGTGCTCCTCGTCCTGGATCCACGCTCTCTCATGACCCTCCGTGCTGCCACCGAGGCGGCTCCATCTCGCCCCGGCGGCGAACTCTCGAACTCGAATCCTCGGGCCGACCGTCGAGCATTCTGTCCATCCCCCACCACTCATCGCAGAGGAATCTGACGGACCACTTCTCCTCGGAGATGATGCGCGCCTCTCCTTCCATCCCAGGAGCACACCCATGCATCGCAGCCGACTCGCCGCCTTCGTCATCGACTGCAAGACCGAGGACATCGACACGGCCACCACCTTCTGGAGCAAGGCCCTCGGCAAGCCCGTCGTGCCCCCTTCCCCCGACAGTGGCAACTACCGCGAGCTCTCCGTGAGTGCCGAGGAGCCGATGATCCTCCTGCAGAAGGTGGACCACCCCAGCCGCATCCACCTGGACATCGAGGCCGATGACATCGAGGCCGAGGTGAAGCGGCTCGAGGCGCTCGGCGCCAGGCGGGTGGAGTTCATCAAACGCTGGTGGGTCATGGAGGCACCGACCGGCCAGCGCTTCTGCGTCGTCCGCCCCCAGCGCGGGCCCCTCGAGTCCCGCGCCAACACGTGGAACGAGTCGGAATGACAGACAGGAGGCGGGGCTCGGTCCACGAGCCCCGCGCCACTCACTGAGGGTAGTTCCCAGAGAATGGACACCTCCTACACTGTACCGGGAGGAGCATGTTGGCCATGAAAGAGCGTGCAACCAGGACGAAGAGCACCTTTCGGTTGGCGAGTTTTCTCCTGGTGCTCGTAACGACCCTCGGTGCCCAGGCGGAGCCGCCCTCCTCCACGCTCCCTGGCCGTAAGCCGGACTCCAAGGAGCCCTGGGGCGCTTTCCTTGGCAAGGCCGCACATGAGGTCATTGGCATCGAGTACCGCGTGCAGCACCCCACCAACGTCGTCTTCCTCAACACCGCCAGCCTTTCCAAAATCGTGGGGGAGGGGAATCTGGGGGATCCCAAGCGTCTTTCAGAGGTCGCGAAGCTCTTGCGCCCGGACATCACCGATACCCGCGCCCTCGTACTGTTCGAGCTCAAGCCGGACGACGAGGAGTCGCGCGGAGAAGCGAGAGAACAGGCGAGGCGCTACCTGGCGGCGCTCAATGAGGTCGTTGAGCCTGACAAGAAGCTCACGGGAGGCACCGGCTTCGAGGGGTCGCTCTTCCTCGAATTCGAGAACGGGGGAGCTCTCTGGCAGTTGTCCTGGCGCACGCCAGAGCCCGGAGTGACGCTGTACCGCTGGAGCTACCGGCGCAAGAAGCCCCATGCATCCTGGAAGGAGCGGGCGGCCCAGAAGGAAGAGGAGTTACCCAGGGAAGAAATAGCGCAGCACGGTGAGGTAGCCGAACAGGCGCTCCGGGCTGCGTATGACAAGGGTGAACGTCCCAAGGGCTTCCAGGGCCAAGTCTACCTGCCTGCGGACTGCCGCTGAGCGGGCGGGAAGCGTCCGCCGCCCTCGGAGCGAGCGAAGTGCCTGGCGCTTGAGGCGCAATTGGCCGCTGTGTTAGGGCGAAAGGCCATGACCCCGGAACCCTCCCCGGTGCTCGAGTTTCCAGCGTGGCTTTACGGCACCACCGCCGCCATCCTCCGCAAGGTGAGAGCCGAGGGCCGCTGGTGGGCCCGGGAGTACCTCAAGACCGGTGCCTTTCCCCAGCCCCGGCAGATGCGCCAGGTGCCGCCCGGCGCGGTGCTGGTGATGCACTCGGGGGCCGAACTCGACCTGGGCAGCACTCGCTGGTGGGTGCACCTGTTCGCCGAGGTCTTCATGGGCTTGGATGAAGGCGTCCCGGAGGAAGCGCACCAGCGCATGAGGGACGCCTTCGAGTCCTTCTGCCTGAGCACCCCGTGGGGAGCCCTCTGTCATGTCGTGTCTCCGCCCCCACCGCGGAGCGCTGAGCGCATGGCGAACCGGCTCGCCTCGCTGCTCCGCTTCTGGGATGTGCTCCAGGGCCCTCGCTACGCGTTCTGGTTCGGTAGGAAGTACACGCTGGAAGAGCTCATGGAGGATATCTACCGCAAGACCCTGGAGGCCTGGTGCCCCGGAGGCCCTGCCTCGGTCCGCGAGCACATGGCCCTGACGGTGGAACGCATGTCTCGCGCTACCCGAGAGGACTGCCTGGAGGCCGTGCTCCGTGTGATTCCTGTCCTGGTGGAGGTGGACACCGAATTCAAGCACCGCGAGGTGCTCAGCGACGCGGGCTTCCTGCGCGAGCGCCTCTCCGCCCTTTCCCCGAAGGACTTCGAGGATTTCTCCAGCGCCTATAAATACACGGTGACCGTGCAGTTGGCCGCTTGGGACAGGGTGTTGGGGCGGCATTAGCATCGAGGAGGAGGCGGGGCTCGGTCCACGAGCCCCGCGCCACTCACTGCCCCATCTTCATGGCCTTGGGACGCGCCAGCAGCCGATCCACATAGGCGTCGATCGCGGGCCGCCCGGTCTTCTTCCCCCAGATGCGCATCCAGATGAACATCGAGCCGATCATCACATCGGCCGCCGTGAACCAGTCGCCGAACAGGTAGGGCCCCTGGCCCAGCTCGCGCTCGACCACGTCCAACACCGTCTCGAAGTCCGTCCAGCCACGCTGGGGCGTCGTCTGCACGTTCATCAGCTTGTCGCCCATCGCGGGCTCCAACTGCGACGTCGAGTACACCATCAGCGACAGATAGCGGCCCCGCTCCGGCGTGCCCGGCTTCGGCGCCAGGTTCGCCTGCGGGTACTTCTCCGCGATGTACATACAGATGGCCGCGCCCTCGAACACCCGCGCATCTCCATCCACCAGCGCCGGCAGCTTGCCCGCTGGATTGATCTTCAGGAACTCCGGCGTCTTGTGCTCGCGCTTCTCGAAGTCGATGGGCACCAGCTCGTACTGCGCTCCGCACTCATCGAGCATCCACTTGCTGATCGCCGCGCGGCTCTTCGGGTTGTAGTAGAGCTTCATCGGTTGTCCTCCGTGATGACGGGCGCACTTCACCCGGCGGGGCGCACTTCATCAGAAGCAAGCCCTTCCTCCGAGCACCAACACGGTGCCAGCTCGCGCTGCTTGTGGTCCTCGACACTCGCCCGGCCCGGAGTCCTCGACACCCGGCTTGGGCTAGAATCACCGCCATCATGCCCACCCTCCTTCGACGGAGCGCGAGCTTCCCCCTGCTCGCCCTGCTCCTCCTCACTCCCCCCACGGTGCATGCGCAGGGCTCCTCCGAGGTCCAGGACTACCTCGTCTCCGTGAACCGTCTGTACGAGGACCTCGAGTACGAGCGCGCGCTGGAGCAGATCCACCGCGCCAGACGCCTGGCGCGCGGCGTGGAAGAGGACGTCGCCCTCGGGCTCTACGAGGGCATCCTCCTCGACGAGCTGGGCAAGCAGGACGATGCCACCGCGGCCTTCAAGACGGCCCTCTTCCTGCGCCCGGAGGCGAAGCTGCCCGTCCAGGTCTCCCCCAAGGTGGAGCAACACTTCGAATCCGTCCGCGCCGGGGTGAAACGCGAGCTGGCCCCCATCCTCGCCAGGCGCGAGGCGGAGCGCCGTCAGGCCCAGCCCGCCCCCCCACGGGACGTCCGTCCACCGGGCACCGGAGAGGTGTCGGCAACGCACGGTGACACCCGCTCCCGCGCCCTCCTCCCCGGCATCGCCGGCGGCGTGCTCCTGGCCGCGGGCGGCGTGTCCTATGGGCTGTCCAGGGTAGAGCTGTCCAGGCTGCGCACCGATGACGCGGGACTTGTCACACGCGCGGATGCACACGACAGCGCCTCGCGCGGCAAGACGTATCAGGCCGTGGGACTGGGCCTCCTGGGCGCGGGCGTGGTGGGGTTGGGCGCCGCCACGGGACTCTACCTGCTGGGCTCGCCCACCGAGCCCGTGGCGCTCGGCGTGAGTACCGATGGGACGTCGGCCTTCGTGTACGGGAGGTGGCCGTGAACGCCTCGATTCAACCGCGCTTCGCGCTCCTCGCGGCGGTGCTGCTCGGAGCAGTCACCGGCTGCGTCGACTTCGACCGGGAGGAGACGGAGTTCTGCCAACGCAACCCGGTGCGTTGTGAGGCAGACGCGGGCCTCTCGCCGGACTCCGGCGCGGGCAACTCCGTCGTCCTGATGCGCTACGACCGCTACTACACCCCCAGCGGCATCGTCTCGCGACCCGCGGCGGACCTCGACACGGCGCCTCTCGAGCTGTTCTCCCTCGATGGCGGCACGCTCGTGCGCCTCCAGGGCTCCCAGCCAGAGCCGGGCCGCGTCCGCTTCGAGGCCCCTCCCGGTACGTACTACGCGAAGAGCGGCGACCTCTATGTGGTCACCTCCTCGCGCCAGGTCGACTTCAGCACCCCGCGCTCCGGTCGTCCCGACACGCGCTTCCTGGAGGGGGAGCCCGCCTTCCCGATGCGGTTCCACGTCACCGGAGCCAGCCCCTGGAACACGGGCTACGGGACCAGCTACATGTCGGACTACCTGCGGCTCGTGGACTTCAACCGCGGCGAGGTGGCCAGCCTCGCGGTGTTCGGCATCCCCCCCGGGACGACCTCCCTCGAGAACGCGGAAGGCAACTACTTCACCACCGTCAACTTCGCGATTCCCTTCTTCGAGCCCGACAAGGGAGACCAGGCCTGGCTCATCCAGAAGACCTATCAGGACGCGGGCGTCACGGCCGATGGGGGACCCTCCTTCTATGAGACCTCCACCCATGCGACCCTGGTGGACTCCCTCACGTTGGACGGTGGGGTCGATGGAGGAGGGGTGTTCGAGCTCAAGGCCACTCTCCAGCCCACTCCCCAGAAGAACGTCACCTTCGAGTGGCGTCGTGGCGACTTCGCGGCCCTGAGCTCCGAACAGCCCTCGGAGAGCGGGGGCTTCTCGCGCTCGCTCTTCACCCTCTTCGCGACCCCCCATGACATGACCCTCCACAGGCTCGGGGGATTGGTGGCGTTCACCTTCCAGGACGAGGGGCGGAGCACGCTCGTCCGGCGGCTGGCCTACGGCAATCCCTTCCCGAGCTCGTGGGAGCTGATGGGATGGACGTACCTCAGCTATTCGACGGAGGTCACCTCGGTCGATGGGAGGCTGAGTACCAGCAGATACGACCTCTTCGTGGTGCAGGAGCAGTTGCCGAAGCTGACCTCGACTCCCATCCAGCCACGCCTGTCCCTGCCCCGCCGTTTCCTCATCGATGGTGTCTCCGCGACCGAGTCGCGGACCCTCGGAGTCTTCAGCCCCACGGTGACCTGGGAGCCTCCCGCCCTCGGGACGCCCTCGGCCTACAGCCTGCGCGTCGAGCAGCTCGGGCTCCCGGGCACGTTCGAAGCTCCGCGGACGGTGGCGGATTTCCGGCTGGGGCCGTCGGAGCGCGGCGTGCGGATTCCCCTGGGCATCCTGACCTCCGCACGCTCCTACGTGTTCCGGCTCACCGTTCACGCCGAGCCCCAGACCTCCCTGGAGTCCCCGAGGTATTTCAGCGGCTCCCTCGAATACGCCTACTCCACCACCAGCAGCGGCATCCTCACCGTGCCCTGAGCGCTTCATCCCGGCGGGTCGTTCGCGGTGGCCCGCCGGGAGGCTCGCTCAGGAGGCCTACCGGTGGCGCGGCGGCGGCTTGTAGTCTCCTGGCTTCGCGCGCATGGAGATGCTCAGCCGATTCCACGCGTTGATGGTGGAGATGGCCAGCGTCAGGTCCGCCAGCTCCTTCGGCGTGAAGTGCGGACGCACGGCCTCGTAGACCGCATCGGACACGAACCCCTCCGTCACGAGCGTCACCGCCTCGGTCCACTCCAGGGCCGCCCGCTCCCGCTCCGTGTAGTAGGGACTCTCGCGCCACGCGTCGAGCCCGTACAGGCGATGCTCCGGCTCGCCCAGCGCCCTCGAGTCCTTCCAGTGCATGTCGATGCAGTACGCGCAGCGGTTGATTTGTGACGCCCTCAGCTTGATGAGGTGCAGCAACCCCTCCTCCAGCCCGCACTGGTGCAGATACTTCTCCAGACCCAACATCGCCTGATAGCCCGCGGGGGCAACCGCCCCCATGTTGAAGCGCTGTTCCATGTTCATCCTCCGCGGCGACTTCTAACGGCCGCCTCCCCGGTGGACGAGAGCCACTCACGCGCGAAGTCATGGGGCCACTTCTCGCGGCCAGGTGTGTCTCAGCCGAGGGCCTGGCGCAGCCGCCGGACTCCTTCGGAGCACTCGGGCCCCGGCACGGCCGCGTAGCCGAGCAACAGCCCCCCGCGTCCCAACGTCTGGAGCCGGTACACGGAGAGGGGATGTGCCACCACGCCGGCGGCCGCGGCACGCTCGGAGGCGGTACGATCGTCCACCCCCGGCGGCAGCCAGCCCACCAGGTGCATGCCCGTCTCCGCCGGGCCCACCTCGAGCAGCCCCCGCAGCTCGCGCCGCGCCTCCTCGACCAGCAGCGCCTGCCGCTCGGCATACAGCACGCGCATCCTCCGCAGGTGCCGGCTGAAGTGGCCCTGGTTGATGAAGTCGGTCAGCACCGCCTGCTCCAGCGAGGGCGAGCGCACGTCCGCGAGCGTCTTCGCCTTCACGAAGACCTCGATCAGCTCCTCCGGGACGACCAGGTAGCCCAGACGCAGGGACGGCGACAGCACCTTGCCAAACGTCCCCGAGTAGATGACTCGCGCGTCCGGCGTGAGCCCCTGGAGCGCGGCGAGCGGCCGGCCGACGTAGCGGAACTCGCTGTCGTAATCATCCTCGAAGACCCAGGCGTTCGTGCGCCCGGCCCACTCCAGCAGCGCCCGCCGGCGCCGCAGACTCATGTGCACGCCGAGCGGCTGCTGGCTCGAGGGCGTCACCACCGCGAGCCTCGCGTCCGGACGCAGCCGGCTCGCGGCCTCCACGTCCAGCCCCTCCGCGTCCACGGGCACTGGCACCAGGCTCGCCCCCGCCGCCAGGAGCACGCTGCGCGCCGGAGGGTAGCCCGGGTCCTCGACCCAGGCCGCATCGCCCGGATCCAACAACACCTGGGCCACCAGGCTCATGGCCTGCTGCGTGCCATTCACGATGAGCACCTGCTCGGGACCGCACCGCACTCCGCGCGAGGTGGCCAGGTAGTTGGCGAGTGCCTCGCGCAGGGGAAGGAACCCGCGGGGCTCCCTCTGGGAGAGCACGTCCCTCCACGAGCGCCGCCACCGCTGGTGCAGCAGCCGGTCCCAGAGCTCATGGGGGAAGGCATCCAGGGCGGGCACCCCGAGGCGGAACGCCATCACGGAGCCCGGCACACCCAGGTCCGAGGGGAACGGCGGCGGCAGGGCCGCCAGCGCGGCGCCACGCCTCGACAGCGAGGGCGGATTCGCGCGGCGCGCGGAGGGAGGTGCCTGGACGCGCCGCGCGGAGAGGGCCCGTTCGGGAAGCTCGTCCGCCACGTAGGTCCCCGAGCCGTGGCGGCCGACGAGGTAGCCCTCGGCGAGCAGCCGCGTATAGGCGGTCATCACCGTGTTGCGTGACAGGTCGAGCTGCTCGGCCAGCGCGCGGGTGGCGGGCAGACGCGTTCCCGAGGGCAGCCGGCCGGTGACCATGGCCGTGCGCAGCGACTGGTAGAGCTGCTCGTGCAGCGGTGCTCCCGACGAAGCGTCGAGCACGAGCGTGGTGGCCATGAGGGCCTGCTTCCTGCCAGGCTTCCGTCCGGGTTTCACCGCGTCGATGCACCCGGCCGCCACTCCCGCCGCAGCAGCCCGTACAGCACCCCGTCCTGCACCTCGCCGTCGATGATGTAGCGCTCGCGCTGGAGGCCCTCGTGCTGGAAGCCCAGGCCCTCCAGCACCTTGATGGAGCTCACGTTGCGCGGATCCACGTCCGCCTCCAGCCGGTGCAGCTCCAGCACCGTGAAGCCGAACTCCACCACCCGGCCCACCGCCTCCCGCCCGTAACCCTGGCCCCAACAGGCGCGGTTCAGCGCGTACCCAAGGCCCGCACGCCGGTGCGGCCGGCTCAGCTCCGACAGCGTGCACGTGCCCACCACCTTGTCGTCCTCCCGCCGCGCGATGCCCCACTGGAACAGCGAGCGCTCGGCGAAGTACTCGTGGATGTTCCTCAACAGCTTCTCCGCCTGCGCCACCTCCGTGTACGCCGACCAGCTCCAGTAACGCGTCACCTCGCGGTCGGAGAAGAGCTCGAAGAGCGCCGGCACGTCCGCCTCCGTCATCCAGCGCAACCGCAGGCGGGGCGTCTCCAGCGTGGGCAGGGTCGTGGCATCCGTCAGCATGGTGCCCGCCAGCCTAATGACACGGCTTGCCCAGGGACAGCGCCAACCAGTGGCGCCACGCCGCCACGTCGTCGCCGAGGTCCTTCCCCGCCAGCCTCGCGAGCACCTTGCGCGCCGGCTCGCGGTCGAGCTCCGAGCGCATCCCCGCCATCTCCACCAGCACCTCGCCCGCCTTCTGGAGGATCCGCTCGCGCGGCACCGTCTCCTCCGCCTCCAGGATGTGCACCAGCGTCCAGCCCGCCTTGTTCCGGTCGGACTCCAGCGGATACCAGAGCGCCTCGAGCACCGGATCCACCGGGACGAGCCCGGGCTTCTTCGACACCTGCCTCGCCGAGCCCAGCCGGCGCAGCGCCTCGTTGCGCACGCCCTCGTTGGAGTCCCGCACCGACGGGAGGATGGCCGCCACCAGCTGCTCGGGCGAGGACAGATAGGTCAGCAGCATGAGCGCGTTCATCCGCTTGCCTCCGTCCCGGTCCTCACGCAGCACCCGCACGAGCGCCTCGGCGTTACGGGGTACCCCCTCGAGGAAGCGCTGCTCCAGGGGCGCGAGCTCGGGGTGATCGAAGCCTCCGTAGCACCCCAGGGGCGCCCGGCACGTGCCCATTCCCCACTCGGGGACCGCGCCCTCGCTCCGCAGCCGCCAGAATGTCTTCAGATAGTCCGACCAGGCCGCGAGCAGGCCCTCTGGATCCGCCACGTCCCCCGTCGGCTCGGCGGAGAAGGGCATGCGCCACTCGTCCCCCGTGTCCACCAGGTCCACCATCACCCGCATCGTGTGATTCTTGTCCTGGCTCACCGACATCCGGATGAACGCGAAGGGATACGCCTCCGTGAGCCGCTTCTTGCTCTCCATCAGGCTCGCGACGAACGCCTGTGGGTCCTTCTCGAGATCCAGCCGCGTGCCCGCCGCCGGCAGCGTGATGAGCGCGAGCAGCTTCTCCCGGGGCACCTTGCGCGAGCCGAAGACCTCCACTCCCTCGAAGACATAGACGGAGTCGGGCTTGCGCGGCGCCTCGGGCGCGGCGGCCGCCGGAGTGACCGGCGGCTCGGCCTGACGGGGTGTGGCACAGCCGGAGAGCAGGGCGAGACCGAGGACGAGGCGTTTCATGATTCCCCCCTGTACCCGGAAGGGGCATGGGCCTCGCCACTGTAGTGGCCCGTCCCCCGGGCGTCAGCCCCTCATGGAGGCCAGACGCGCCATGAGCTTCATGCCCTTGCCCGTGCGGTCCTCGGGGAAGGCCGTCTCGCGCACCGCGGACTCATCCGTGTAGGGCTCGATGAAGTCGCGGAAGCTCCCGTTGCTCGGAGCCGGGTGGGCCCGGCCCTGGGGAAGGCGGGCCCATGCCTCGCGCGCCTCCTCCTCCGTCATCTCCCCCTCGTCGATCGCCCGCTGCAGGCCCAGCGCCGCCTCGCGCAGCGCCGCCTGCTCGTAGAGCTCGTCCCGCTGCCTGGGCGACAGCGGCGGCAGCCCCCGGCGCTCGCGCTCCTGGTCCACGTCCACCACGTACGTCTGCACGTGGTCCAGCGTCTCTCCGTTGCTCCAGCCCTGCGTGTTGCGCGCGAGCCGCTCCCCATCCTCGGGGTCCAGGCCGATGCGCTCGAAGGCCTCCCGAATCCGCTCGATGCGCTCATCGAGGGGGTCCGTGCCCGAACCGAGCTTCGGGCCGAGCACGGCGTGCGTGAGCTCGTGCTCGAGCACCCCCGGCTCATCCTGTTCGAGCGCCGAATAGGGGATGTAGACCTCGCCATTGACGGTGACGCCGCCCGTGCCGGGATAGCGCTCGGCGTATTCGGCATCCGACAGGACGTGGACGGGAATGCCCAGGCGCTCGGCCTCCTCGAGCAGCGCCCTGCCCGTCGAGGTGCTGCTCGTCACCGACTCCTCGTACTCGCGCAGGGCGGTGGGGCCGAGCTCCTCCTGCAGCTCGCTGACCTCATTGATGTAGGCGGCCTTGGCACCCAGGTATTGGATGGTGCCCGGCAAGGTGTCGGGAAAGTCCTCGCGCCGGGGCTCGCCCTGCGCCTTCAGCTCGTCGTAGCGGAGCTTCTGCTCGAGCGTGTGCTTCTGGGCTTCATAGTCGTTCTTGGCCCGGCCGTACTCGAGGATGCCCGCCAACGTCTTCGGGTAGTCCTCGCGCTGGGGCGGTCCCTTGCGGATGAGCTCGAAGTAAGCCCGCTGGTTCTCCGTCAGCCGCGGGGGCTTGGGCGACCCCGGGAGCTTGTCTCCGTCCAGGTCCAACCGGCGCGCCCCCGCCGTGAAGGTGTCCCCGTTGAGCCGCGCACGGATCGTGTCGCGGGGCGCCACCGTCGTCTGGGGACGAGGCGTCTCGAGCTTCTTGGGCAGTCGAAGAGACGGGGTCCGGGGCAGAGAGGGGGTCCGCGAACGGGGGAGGGCGAGGAGCGTCATGGGGATTGGCACCGTGGAAGACGTGGACGAAATCCCGTACGCAAATGGCCCACCGGCGGTTACACGGCCCCACGCGCCCTTACGGTTCGTCGAGGAACCGGCGCTCCCAGCGGCGTCTGTCCTCCGGGCGGAATTGGCTCTCGGGCAGGGGGCCTTCGTAGAGCCAGGGCTCCAGGACGCGCGCCAGCTCGCGGTAGGCGGGCAGTGTGCGGCCCTGCTCGGTATCACCCGCGTCCGGCCACTCCCCCAGCGTCACCACCGCCCGTTCGCCGTCCAACTCCCGCACCGTGGTGTCCGGAGAATGCAGCCGCGCGCGCAACGCCGCCGCGCCGCCCAGTTCTCCCAGCACCGGCTGTCCCAGGAACGTCAGCCACGAGGGGCCTCGCACCCGCGTGCCGATGTTGTACGAGTAGAGCGCCACATCCGGGATGTCCATGCCGGGGTAGCGGAAGCACCGGTCCTGGATCTCCTTCGTCACGCCTACCGCATCGTTCAAGCCCAGGAAGGCCAGTCCTCCGTTGCCGGAGCAGAAAGGCAAAGGGGCCGCCAGCGCCAGCGCCAGCGCTCGCACCCGCCCCGGTCCCTGCTCCTCCAGGTACTCCGTGGACAGCCAGAACGAGGCCACGCAGGCATACTTCTCCGACCTTTTCCAATCAGGGTCGTCGAGTCGTCTGCCGTAGTACTCGAAACGGTACCGCTGCGGACCCTCCGTTCTCGCGTCCCGCAGGATGATGCGAGGCCAGCGATCCTCCAGCAGATTGCGCCGTGTCAGTGCCCAACCCTCCTGGTCGAGTTCCCAATATTCGCCCTCGTCGTCCATATAGAAACCGAGGTTCTCCACGCCCACCGCTTGCACGTAGGTGTCCATCGAGCGCATTACCGCCCGCGCCATCTCCGTGTGCGGCCGGCGCATGTAGAAGTCCAGCCGCAAGCCCTCGTAGATCAAATAGCCTCTGGACTCCGTACGGAGGCGGATTCTCGGATAGCGTTCGCTCACCGGAAGACTCCCTCCCGCGGGCCGATGAGCTCGACCTCGGCGGGTCCACTGCGCCGCGCGGGCATCGACCCCACGCCCTTCCTCACCGTCGAGTTGCCCAGGACGAAGCCGTAGCGGGTCTCACGCCCTCCCCCCACAGGCGGGGACACTCCACTACGTCTCGTCATTCGTCGCCTTCAATTTCTTCGACGGCAACGAGGGAAGCGCGAACTTCAGGACTTGAAGCTTGCCCTCCTCCTTCGTTTCCTCCTCGGGCTTTGCTCCGGGCTTGCGTGAGATGTCGACGATGCAGCCGAAATCCAGCTCACCAGACTTGAGCAACTGAACGAGCTTCTTCTCGTCCCAGCCCGTCTTCTTCACATCATCGAGCTTGATCTCGCAGGCCCAGAGCATCGGCCAGTTCCCACGCCACTTTTCGCCGAGCTGATCCGGCGGATCATTCTCGTCCTCGAGATGCTTCCAGATGACGATATCTGGATTGCAGCGGCTCCACTTCCCCTTCCACTCCATCCAGATGGATGGCTCACACGACACCCTGCTCCACAGTTGATTCCCTTGGAACCCGGTGAGCGCCCGGGGATAGTTGCCTCGCACCAGGTCGAGCCCCAGCGACCGAAGCAATGCGTCGATACGCGAGGTGAGCGCCACCTGCACATCGATCTCCTGCCAGTATCGATACGGTTGCTCGAGGAACTCCTTCGCGAACTGGTCGACGAGCCTCCGAACGCCCTCGAGGATCAGCTTCTCTTCCTTCAGCTTCTCTTCCTTCAGCTTCTCTTCCTTCAGCTTCTCTTCCTCAGTCATGGCTTGCCTCCGCCCCCGTGGACCTGGCTGCTGGGTGGCGGAACGTACCTGATTCAACTCCTGCAAGGAGCGCCCCGTCTCCCAAGACGCATTTCCCTACAGACGAGGTCATTCATGGCGGATGGCGCATACGACGGACAGAACAGGTGGCGCGGAGTCCTGAATTCAGCGTCTCCAACGGCCTGCTCGTCGTCACCTCGCAGATGATCGACGGAACCCTCGTCTCCGGCGTCAAGTTCTACCAGCGGTAGACCCTCACCCCAGCCCTCTCCCAGAGGGAGAGGGGGCATACACGGGCTCAACCCGAGTTCCTTGATACCCTCACCCCGTCCCTCTCCCGGAGGGAGAGGGGTTGGGTTGGAACTCAGTTACCCATCAACCGCTTGGCCCCGCTTCCCGGTGGCGCCGTTCTCGTCGAGGCTGGCCTCTTGGGCTCCAGCTCCTCCTCGATTCCGTCCGGCCTCGCCATCCGGATCCTCGTCATCGCCTCCAATAACGTCACTCCCAGGAGCAAACAGAGAAATACCGCCGACACCGGCAACACCACCCTCCTCGCCCCTCGCTGCTCCACCAAGTGCATGAAGAACATCGCCACCAACACCGTCTTCACCACCGCGATCCCCAACGCCACCGGCAGCGAAAACACCCCCAGCTTTATCTTCGTCCCCAACACCCACGTCGCTACCGTCAGCACCGCCAACACTCCCCACACCACCACGTACCCCCATGCGGACTTCTTCTTCTCCTCCGTCATGGTCCCCCCTCACTCCACCAGGTACAGCAGTGGGAAGATGAACAGCCAGAAGATGTCCACCAGGTGCCAGTACAGCCCTCCTACCTCCACCGGAATGTGATATTCGGCCGTGTATTTCCCAGACAGTGCGCCCCACACCAGCCACCCCAGCAGCCCCAACGCCACCAACATGTGGATGGCATGCAACCCCGTGAGCAGGAAATACAGCGTGAAGAACAGGCTACCCCCTCGCTCCGGTAGCTCCTCCAGTCGGTAGTACTCCCCAGGCAGCGCCCCCTCCTTCCAGTGCTCCCAGTACTCCCATCCCTTGATCCCCAGGAACCCCAACCCCATCCCGATCGCCAATACCAACACCAGCACCGTCAGCAATTGCCGGCCCTGCCGGATGTAGTGCACCGCCAACACCACGAACAGGCTGCTCGTCACCAGCAGCAGCGTCTGCACCATCGCCCACTCCGCCTTCAGGTGCTTGCTCGCCTCGACGAAGACCTCCGGGTAGTAGTACCGGTACACCGCGTACCCGACGAACAGGTTCGTGAACAGCAACACCTCCGAGCCCAGGAAGATCCACATCCCCAGCTGCGCCGCCACGCTCTGGTTCTCCCTGCTCCCGAAGTGCTCCTCCCACGGCGAGCTCTCAGTAGACACGCGGCCCCTCCACCACCGTGTAGTCGTGCACCTCCCGCTCGAACCTCGGCGCCTCCGTGAAGTTGTGCGGCACCGGGGGAGACCCGCTGTACCACTCGTACCCCCTCGAGCCCCATGCGTTCATCGGCGCCTCCTCCCCGTACCTCAGCGACCACAACAGGTAGATGGCGATCAGCCCGAAACCGAATGCCAGCAGCGACGCCCCCGCCGTGCTCAGCACGTGCAGCCACTGCATCTCCCTCGGGTACTCGTAGTATCTCCGCGGCATCCCCATGTTCCCCAACAGGAACTGCGGCAGGAACGTCACGATGAACCCGAAGATGATCGTCATCGCCGCCAGGAACGACCAACGCTCCGGATACAGCTTCCCGAACATCTTCGGCCACCAGTAGTGCAGCCCCGCCAGGAACGCCATCAGCACTGCCCCCACCATGATGTAGTGGAAGTGCGCCACCACGAAGTACGTGTCGTGCCAGTGCACGTCCAGCGACGTCGTTGCCACCGCCACCCCCGTCATCCCCCCGAACATCAGCAGGAAGATGAATCCCAGCACGTACAGCAATGGCACCTTCAGATCGATCGACCCCCCGTACAGCGTCGCCACCCAGTTGAAGATCTTGATCGCCGTGAAGATGGCCACCAGCATGCTCAGCACCCCGAAGATGCCCGAGCCGAACGTCGATTGCCCCGACACGAACATGTGGTGCCCCCACGTGAAGAACCCCACGAAGGCAATCCCAAACGTGCTCGCCGCCACCATCTTGTAACCGAAGATGTTCTTCCGGCTGTACGCACACACCACCTCGGTGATCACCCCCATCGCCGGCAACACCATGATGTAGACCGCCGGGTGTGAGTAGAACCAGAACATGTGCTGGAACAGCACCGGATCTCCCCCTCGCGACGGGTCGAAGATCCCCATCCCCAGCACCCGCTCCGCCGTCACCAGCAGCAACACCATCCCCAACACCGGCGTCGCCACCACTTGAATCACCGACGTGCCGTAGATCGTCCACACGAACAGCGGGATCCGCGTCCAGTGCATCCCCGGCGCCCTCAGCGTGTGCACCGTCGTGATGAAGTTCAGCCCCGTGATGATCGTCGAGAACCCGATGATGAACACCCCCAACAGAATCGGTGTCACCGTCGTCGGAGAGACCGTGCTGTATGGCGTGTAGAACGTCCACCCCGTGTCCGCCCCGCTCCACAGCATCCCGAACACCGTCAGCATCGACCCCGCCAGGTAGATGTAGAACGACGCCAGGTTCAGCCTCGGGAACGCCACGTCCTTCGCCCCCAGCATGATCGGCAACACGAAGTTGCCAAATGCCGAGGGAATCGCCGGAATCATGAACAGCCACACCATCGTCACCCCGTGCAGGGTGAACATCCGGTTGTACGTCATCGGGCCCATCACCGTCGGCCCCGGTGTCAGCAGCTCGATTCGCAGCGCCATCGCGAAGATGCCGCCCAGGAGCAGCGCGAAGATGACCCCCACCAGGAACATCACCCCGATGCGCTTGTGGTCGCGCGTCAGCAGCCACGACGCCACCGTCGTCTCATGGTTGAGATAGGTGACCGCTGGCTGATTACTTCCCGCCGCTGGGTTCATACACGGGCCCCTCCGACCGGGTGTTCTCCAACCGCGCGCTCCGCAACGTCTTGATGTACTCGAGCAGCGCTGCTACCTCCGCCGCCTCCAGCTGCCCCTGGTACGACGGCATCACCGGCTCGTACCCCTCCACCAGCCTGTCCTGCGGCTTCATCATCGACTCGGTCAGGTACGCCTCGTCCGCCACCACCGTCTCCCCGTTCGTCAGCCGCTCCTGCCTCCCGTACAGGTCCAGCCACGTCGGCCCGATGTGCGCCGTCCCGTCCACCGTGTGGCACCTCAGGCATCCCCGCTCCGCCGCCACCCGCTCTCCCCTCTCCGGCAGCGTCCCCCTCTCCCCGTACATCACCTCCCCGTGCGGCTCCTGCGCGTCGTACCTCGCCACCCTCCGCGCCGGGATTCCCGGCTCCTCCCGCTCCGGTCCGCTCGGGCTCGCGTCCCTCAGTGCCACCCGCCCCTCGCGCTGCTCCTTCATCCACGCGTCCCAGTCCGCCTCCGAGAGCGCCACGACCTCCGCCCACATCTCCGAGTGCTTCAGCCCGCAGTACTCCGCGCACATCACCCGGTAGCTCCCAGGCTTCGTCACCTCGAACCAGGTCTGCGTATACGCCCCAGGTATCGCGTCCTGCTTGATGCGGAACGCCGGCACGTAGAACGAATGGATGACGTCCCGGCTCGTCAGCAGCAGCCTCACCGGCTTGCCCACCGGCACCCTCAGCACTCCGATGGAATTGGGGCCCTCCGGATACGTGAACTTCCACATCCACTGCTTCCCCACCACGTACACGTCCATCGCCCCCGGCGGCGGCGTCTGCATCCGGATGAAGTCGTGGTACCCGATGTAGAACCACACCAGGAACGTCGTCAGTGGCACTCCCACGAACAGCAACTCCCACCCCAGCGTCCCCTGCACCTTCCGCGTCACGTCCGTCTCCGAACGCCTCCGGAAGCGGATGAGGCAGTACGCCGCGAACCCGAAGATCAACGCCGCCATCACCAGCGCCGCCGTGATGATCGCGTAGTGCAGGTGGTCCACGTCCTTCGCGATGCTCGACGCCTGCTCCGGCAGGAACAGGCTCTTGCGGAACAGCTCCTCCAACACCCCGCTGTCCGTGCTCTCCGTGCCCGCGTGGGACGCCCCCGTCATCGTCCGCCTCCGTCGCGCCCCTGCTGCGCTCCCACCACGCGCTCGATGGCCCGCTCGATCGGGATGTGCACCACTCCCCCGTCTCGATCCACCCACCCGTACTCGTGCAGTCTCCTCCTCTGCTCGTTCGTCTCCTCGTACGCCCGCGTGTCGAGCTGGAAGAGCCCCGTGTTGACGATGTTGATCTCCGCCTTGCCCAACTCCTGGGGCTCCGATGGGCCCGCGGGGCTCAGGTGCTTCTCCCGCTCCTGCAATTGCGCCCAGGCGCTCACCACGAAGAACGTGAAGATGATGAGCGCTCCCGCGATCACCCCGCTGATGAGCCTCCCGCTCACCGCGTCCCGCGCTCTCGGCGGCGTCTCCCATTCCACCTTGGACTCGTCCTCGGCGCTCATTTGTCGTACCCCAGCGACTCGTGCAGGTACGGGTCCCTCACCGGCACCGTGGCGTGCCCTCTCAGCCTCCACAGCGTGAAGGCCACCGCCGCTCCCCCCACTCCCAGCCACGCCGAGATGTCCGCCCAGTGCACCCGCACCTCCCCCGGGCTCACCACCGGAATCACCAGCCACCACGTGTCCACCACGTGCCCCACCAACAGCCATACCGCCATCACCGTCAACGTCCGCCGGTGTCTCTTGAACGGCCTCGACAGCAACACCAGGAACGGCACCGTGAAGCGCACGTTCACGATGAACAGCGCCACCGGCTCCCACGCTCCCCTCGCTCGCAGGATGTACCAGGGCACCTCGTGCGGCAGATCCGCGATCCAGATCAGGAAGAACTGGCTGTACGCCATGTAGGCCCAGAACACGCTGAACGCGAGCAGGAACTTCCCCAGGCTCGCCCGGTGCGAGTCATTGACCAGCTCCCCATACAGGTTCGGCCCCCGCGCCAGCGTCGTCGCCAGCGTCAGCAGCGCCACCACCCCCACGAACGCCCCCGCGAACCAATACAAGCCATACACCGTCGAGATGAACAGCGGCTCCAGCGACATCAGCCAGTCCAATGACGCGAACGACATCGCCAGCCCCACCACCGGCAGCGCCCCCGCTCCCAGCCACCTCTGCCACTTCGTCAGCTTCAGCTCGCCCGTCTCATCCTGCTTCCGTGACCAGCGCAGCAGCAGCTCGCTCGCGGCAATCCACACCCCGAAGTACACCGCCGAGCGCACCGCCCAGAACGGCAGGTTCAGGAACGTCCGCTTGTGCTCCAGCTTCTTCAGGTCCTTCTCCGGCAGCACCGGGTGCGGATCCATCCACAGGTAGAGGTGGCTCGCCCCCGCCAGCAGGGGGATGAAGAGCACCGCGAACAGCGGCAGCGTCCCCGCCATCGTCTCCAGCATGCGCCGCAGCACCACCGGCCAGCGCGCCTTCGACGCGTGCCACGTCCCCAGCAACACCAGCGACGCCACCGCCAGCCCCACCCAGTACGCGAAGGCGAACAGGTACCCGAAGAACGCCCTCCTCGTGTCCACCGCGAAGCCCAACCCCGTCACCGCCAATCCCGCCGCGCCTACTCCCGCCGCGGCCAGCATCGGCACCCTCCCTCCCGTGAAGCGCTCCATCACCTTCACGGCGTCCCCTCCTTCAGCAGCAACGGCCTCGCCTCGGGCGGCACGTCCTCCAGCCTCGCTCGCTGGCTCTCCTGCAACGCCCTCACGTACGCCACCACCGCCCAGCGCTGCTCCGGCGTCAGCTTCTCCTCGTACCCCGCCATCAGCCCGTACCCCCGGCTGATGACCTCGTAGTAATAGCCGTCCGGGTGCGGCGGCAGGTCCACCAGCGACGGCGGCTCTCTCAGCCCCATGTTCCTCGCCACCTGCGCCCTCCCGTCCCCCAAGACGCCGTGGCACACCGCGCAGTACACCTCGAACGACTCCGCCCCGTTCTCCACCACCTCCCGCGTCAGCGTCAGCGGATTGCCTTCCACGAAGCCGCCATCCGGCCCGTCCTTCCCCAGCAGGAAGAACCGGTCCTTTCCCCTCCTGTCCCTCGGCACCGTCCCCGGCGGCGGTTGGCGCATCGCCCGGTCGTCGGAGAAGAACCCGCTCTCCCGGTACGGCAGTGCCTTCGACTGCTGCTTCATCCCCGCCCAGCCCTGCCAGTCCACCGAGCAGCCAGACAGCAGCAGCGTCACCGTCGCCGTCACCGTGAGGAGCCGCCGCTTCATGACGCCTCCTCCACCACCGACGTGTTTCGCGCCTTCAGCTCACGCAGCGCTCCCAGCAGCGCCTCCGTCTCCTCGCGCCGCTCCGTGGTGATGCTCACCCAGAAGCCTCCCGTGGACGCCGTGCGGAACGTCTCCAGCTCGAAGAGCGGATGGTGCGGCCTCGGGAAGCGGAACAGCCACATCAGCCCGAAGAAGATCGTCAGCGCCGCGAACAACACCATCGTCTCGAACGTGATGGGCACGAACGCCGGCCCCGCGTTCAACGGGCGGTTGCCCACGTTGAGCGGCCAGTCCACCGCGTTCGTCCACCACTGCACCGCGTACCCCAGCGCCGCCCCGCTCAGCCCCGCCATGAACGCGAAGCCCCGAATGGGCGACGGCTTCAGCCCCAGCACCTCGTCCAGGCCTTCCACCGGGTAGGGCGTGAAGGCATCCAGCTTCTCCTTCGCGTGGCCCAGCTCGCGCAGCCTCCCCAGCGCCTTCTTCGCCTCGGCCCCCGAGCCGAACTCTCCCACCACCCAGTAGCGCATCGCTCAGGCCTCCTTCTCCCTCAGGGGGCTCTCCGTGCGCTCCCGCTCCTCCTTCGCCGCCAACGCCTCCTTCAGCTCGTGGTGCAGCTCCTTCACCTCCGTGATGGACACCGCGGGGATGAACTTCAGGAACAGCAGGAACAGCAGCCCGAAGAAGCTCATCGAACCGGCCAGCAGGCTCAGGTCCACCCACGTGGGCGTGTAGCCCTCCCAGCTGCTCGGTAGGAAGTCGTGCGCCAGCGACGGCACGATGATGGAGAAGCGCTCCACCCACATGCCCGCGTCCACCGCCAGCGCCGCGAACCACACCACCACCAAGTTCGTCCGCAGCTTCTTGAACCAGAACACGTGCGGCAGCAGCACGTTCGAGAACATCTGGAACCAGAACAGCCACGCCCAGGTGCCCGTGCGCTTGTCCGCGTACGACGCCATCTCGTACTCGTCCCCGCTGTACCACGCGAAGAAGTGCTCCTGCAGGTAGCCGTAGGACACCATCATCCCCGTCGCCAGCAGCAGCTTGCACAGGATGTCCACGTGCTTGTCTGTAATCACATGGTTCAGGCCCAGCGAGCCTCGCACTGGCAGCAGCAGCGTCAGCACCAGCGCCAGCCCCGAGAAGATGGCTCCCGCCACGAAGTACGGCGGGAAGATGGTCGAGTGCCACCCCGGCACCTGCGCGATGGCGAAGTCGAAGCTCACGATGGTGTGCACGCTGAGCACCAGCGGCGTCGCCAGCCCCGCCAGCAGCAGGTACCCCGCCCGCCAGTGGTGCCAGTGTCTCGCCGAGCCCGTCCACCCCAGCGAGAACACCCCGTACCAGAACTGTCCGCGCGGCGTGCTCGCCCGGTCCCGCGCCGCCGCCAGGTCCGGCAGCAGCCCCAGGTACCAGAACAGCAGCGACACCGTGAAGTACGTGGTGATCGCCACCAGGTCCCACGGCAGCGAGCTGCGGAAGTTCGGCCAGATGCTCATCGTGTTCGGGTACGGCACCAGCCAGTACGCCACCCACGGCCTCCCCAGGTGCAGCACCGGGAACAGCCCCGCCTGCATCACCGCGAAGAGCGTCATCGCCTCGGCGAACCGGTTCACCGACGCCCGCCACTTCTGCTGGAACAGCACCAGGATCGCCGAGATGAGCGTTCCCGCGTGGCCAAAGCCAATCCACCACACGAAGTCGATGATGCCGAACGCCCACGCCACCGGGATGTTGTTGCCCCATGCCCCGATGCCCCTCACCAGCGTCACCGTGATGGCCAGCAGGAAGAGTCCCGTTCCTCCCAGCGTGAGGAGCAGCAGCGCCCAGAAGATGAGCCCCGGCTTGCGCTCGATGGGCCTCAGCAACGAGGCCGTGAGGCTCTCCGCGCTCTGCGCCCCCTCGATGAGCGGCGCGGGCTCCAGCGGATCCTTCGTCGGCGTCTCCGAAGCCTGCTCAACCTCGGCCATGTTCGAGCTCCGGGTTCGGGTTCTTGATGCGCGCCAGGTACGCCGTGCGCGGCCTCGTCCCCAGCTCGTGCAGCACCGCGTAGTGCCTCACGTCCCGGTGCCGTCTCGCCACCTCCGACTCCTCCTCGTGCAGCGAGCCGAAGGCGATCGCCTCCGTCGGGCACGCCTGCGCGCACGCCGATTCGAGTGACTTCGTGTCGATGGGCTTGTGTGCCTTGCGCGCCTCGATCCGCGCCCGCTCAATCCGTTGCACGCAGTACGTGCACTTCTCCATCACCCCGCGCATCCGCACCGTGACGTCCGGGTTCATGCGCAGCTTCTCCAGCTCGTCCACCCTCGGGTTGTAGTCGAGGTAGTTGAACCGCCGGACCTTGTACGGGCAGTTGTTGCTGCAATACCTCGTGCCCACGCAGCGGTTGTAGACCATCTCGTTCAGGCCCTCGTCCGAGTGCACCGTCGCGTTCACCGGGCACACGTACTCGCACGGCGCCGCCTCGCAGTGCTGGCACATCATCGGCTGCGGAATCGCCTGGGGCTCCTCCGGCCTGCCCTCGAAGTACCGGTCCACCCTCAGCCAGTGCATCTCCCTCCCGCGCTCCACCTGCTCGCGCCCCACCACCGGAATGTTGTTCTCCGCCTGGCACGCCACCACGCACGCCCCACACCCGATGCAACGGTTCAGGTCCACCGCCATCGCCCACTGGTAGGGCTCGCCGTACTTGAACGGGTCGTACAGCTTCTCCACGTCCCCCTTCAGGTGCTCCAGGTAGTGCGCCTTCTTCTTCTCGAAGTCCTCCAGCCTGTCCTGGATGGCGATTTCGCGACCGTGCATCGACCAGTGGTCCTGCGATGTCGCGTACCGGCCCCGGCCCTCCACCTTCTCCACCTGGAGCCCGTCCGCGAACCATGGCGCATCCGCGTGCCTCAGCAGGTACGCGTTCACTCCCAGCGTCCCCACCTTCTCGATGCTGTCATCCAGCCACTCGCGCCCCCACCCCAGCTCCAGCGTCACCGTGTCGTCCGCGTGCCCGGGCAACACGTACACCGGTGCCTCCACCCAACGGCCTCGGAATGTCAGTCTGGCTTTGTCTCGTGGCTCCAGCCCCAGCCGCTCGGCCGTGCTCGGGCTCAGGAGCGCCGCGTTCCCCCACGCCAACATCGTCAGCGGGTCCGGCAGCTCCTGCAGCCACGCGTTGTGGAAGTACCGCCCGTCCCGCACCTTGTAGCCGGGCACGAGGTTGAGCTCGAGCCCCTGTGAGGGTCTCCTCGCGAAGCTCCGGACGCTCGCCTCCACCGCGCTCGCGTCCACCATCGCCGTGGCCCCGGGCACCGCCGTGTCTGGGATCGTCCCCACCGCCAGCCACTGGTCCCACGTGTCGTCGAACACCGGGCTCGCTCCGCCCCGCTGTCTCGCATGGTGGCCCTTCACCAGCTGGTACGCCGTCTGGTCCGCTACTCCCGCGAACGGCGAGAGCACGTCCAGCTCCGTCAGCCCTCCGTGGAGTGGTTGGATGAGCGGCTGGATGATGCTCGTCGTCCCATCGAGCGACCTGGCGTCGCTCCACGTCTCCATCACGTGCGCCGCCGGCAGCACCCACGCGCTCCGCTTCGCCGTCTCGTCCTCCCGGAACGCCAGGTACACCGCGTTCGGCACCGCGCTCAGCGCCGCCCCCAGCATCACCCCCACCGGCGCCGTGTAGACCGGGTCGAACGCCGTCACCACCACCGTGTCCACCCGCCCCGCACTCGCCGCCTCGGCCAGCTCGCCCAGCACCTGTGGTCCGCTCCTCACCCCGTCCACCGCGGGCTCGTGCAGCGTGATGAGGCGCCCCTGGCTCCCCAGCGCCGCGTTGAGCATGTGCGCCACCGCGTGCACCCTCGGCGGTTGCCGCTCTCCCGCCACCACCACCGCGCGCTCCCCGTTCCTCGCGAGGTCCGCCGCCACCGCTCGCACCTCTCGCGCCTTCTCCGGCCAGCCCAGCTCCAGCCCCCCGAAGCGCTCCAGTGTGGGCAACTTGTGCGTTCGTGCCAGCTCCCCCAGCACCGCCAGGGCGAAGCGCTCCACCTCCGAGGGCTTCATCCGCACCCGGTGGTCCGCGTTCATCCCCGTCACCCCGTGGTGGGACTCCGCCACGTACAGCCGGCTCATCACCTCTCGCTCGGGCTTGCGCGACTCGGCCCACTCGCGCGCCTCGCGCACCGAGAACGGGCCCCGTGCGAGGAAGTCCGCGTCCAGCGACAGCACCACCCGCGCCTCGTCGTACCGCACCCGCGTCTCCAGCGGCCGGCCGAACGCCAGTCTCGCCCCCTCGTGCACGTTGTCCCGTGACAGGGCGTCGTACGTCTCCACCCTGCACTTCGGAAAGCGCTGGCGGATCCGCTCCAGCAACTCGCGCCTCGTCGGCGAGGTGCTCGGCTCCAACAACAGCCACAACCCCTCTCCCCCGTTCGCCTCCAGTCCTCGTGCCCGCTCCGTCTGTACCTGGAGGTAGTCCTCGAGGGACCGCGAGGCACCTCGGTGCTTCACCCCCTTCGCCCTCGTCGTGTCGTAGAGGTCCACCAGCAGCGCCTGCGCCACGTGGTTCGTCGCCCCCAGGCTCGCCGGATGGTCCGGGTTTCCCTCCACCTTCGTCGGCCGGCCCTCCCAGCTCGTCACCACCAGCCCCGCCGCGTACCCGTCCACCGTCCACGCCGTCGCGTAGGCGTTCGGTATCCCCGGCTTCACGTCCGGCGGCTGGCGCGTGTACGGCATCACCTTCTCCGCCGGCTTCTTGCACCCCGCCAGCCCCGCCAACGCCAGCGTCGTCCCCGCCAGCCGCAGGAAGCTCCTCCTCGCCAGGCCTCGCGGCGGCTCCGCCGCTCCCGGCGGGAACTCCCGCGCGGCCGCCTGCTCCAGCTCCGGTGCGTTCCTCCACTCCTCCAGGCTGCGCCACGCCCTCGGGCGCTCGTCTCCTCCCGGGTCTGCCTCCCGGGCCGAGTCCTGAAGCACCGGCAATGGATAACGGTCGGTCAGCGGTGGCATGTCGTGCAGTTCGTTCTCGGGTTCACGTCGTAGCGGCGCGCCAGCTCCTCCCCCGTCGGGTCACCCGCCTTGCGCTCCCAGCGCATCGAGGTGATTACCTCCAGTGGCCTCACGTGCGGCGCCGGGTTCCGGTGGCACTCCAGGCACCACCCCATCGACAACGGCTGCACCTGCTCGATCGACGGCATCAGGTCCACACGCCCATGACAGGACACGCACCCGATCCCCTTGTTCACGTGGATCGCGTGGTTGAAGTACGTGAAGTCCGGCAGGTCGTGCACCCGCCTCCACGGAATCGGCTGGTCCGCGAAGTAGTACTGACGCACCGGCTCCAACAGCGGACTCTGGTTCCAGATTTGAGCGTGGCAGTTGAGGCAGGTCGACACCGACGGGTAGCCCGCACTCGACGACACCTCCACCGTGCCGTGGCAGTAGCGGCAGTCGATCGCCTCGTCCCCCGCATGGTGCCGGTGATCGAACTGCACCGGCTGCCCCACCGGCTGCCTCATGTTCTGCGCCAGCGGGCTCCTCGCGTACAGCCACACCCCCAACGCCCCAACCACCGGCGCCGCCAGCAGCCCCGCCGCCACCACTCGGGCCACCGTGTTCGCGCGAGGTGTGAAGATCCAGGCCATAGAGCCCTCGGGCCCCGCGCTCTCTCGCGCGGCTCCGAGGGCTTTCGACCCTAGAGAGGGCCCTCGGGGGCTACAATCCAGGCGTTTCGTGGGCTTTCAGTTGTGAACCGTGATTGCACCGCAACTGTCTGGAATCGCGCTCCGTCACACTTCCACGGCGGCGCGGATGCGAACTCGGGTTCCCTATACCCTCACCCCGTCCCTCTCCCAGAGGGAGAGGGGTGGATGCTCAGTGAGGGGTGGATGCTCAGCAGGAGGATTCTCAGGTCAGGTGCTCCTTCAGCACTCCCGCTCCTTCCTTCAACGCCTGCTTCGTCTCCGACAACGGTCGCTCCGGTAGTGTTTTCAGTCCCCACAGGCCCAACCCCACCGAGCCTCCCAGCAGCCCCAACCCCGCACACACCACCCCTCTCACTGGATTCCTCGGCACCGCCATCGCCACCGCGATCACCAGCGCGCTCAGCCCCGTCATCCCCATCCACGCGCTCGCCCCCAACAGCGCGCTCCCCTTCGCCGCCTCCCTCGCGTTCTCCCTCAGCTCCTCCTCCGCTCTCCTCGCCCCTGCCCTCGCCACCCTCCTCCCCTGCGTCAGCAGCTCCGACAGGATCGACCCGCTCTCCTGCTGCCCCTTCCGCTCGTCCCTTCTCGCGCCTCCGGACCCCTCCCCCGCTTCACACACACCCTAGGGTCGTCCCCTCCCTCCCCGCAGTGTGCGCTACTCGCCCGTTCCTCCCACGGGCCCTCGACTCGGGCCATGCCCCCCCGCTCTCCTCTCCCCGCGCCGTGGCCCCCTTCGCCACCGCGTCTGTCCTTCTCGCCGTGCGCCCTCCGGGCCCTGGAGATGTCCATGCGAACCCCTCTCCCCTCCTCGTGGTGGCTCCTCCCCCTCGCCGCCCTCTCCCTCTCCGCGTGCTCCCGCTCCAGCCTCGCCCCGGGCTCCCGCTTCGTCCGCTGCGACAACCCCACCAGCGACTACTCCATCGCCTACCCCAGCGCGTGGATCGCCAACTCCCCCGGTCAGGTCGAGCCCTGCCGCTTCTTCCACCCCACTGCCTTCACCGTCCAGCCCGGCACCGAGGAGCCTCCCCTCGCCGTCTCCGTCAAGCGCGAGTCCCTGTCCCTCCAGGACTTCATCCAGGGCAACACCGGCCCCGGCTATGACGTCCTCCAACAGGAGCGCATCACCCTCGCCGGTCAGCCCGCCGTTCGTCTCGAGCTGCGCACCACCGACGAGTCCTCCTTCCTCCCCCCAGGCACCCGCGAGTACCTCTACGCCGTCTCCGCCGGCCCCAATGCCCTCGTCCGCGTCGGCACCCTCGACGCCCCCGGCCTCGACTACTCCCTCGACAAGGACGTCGTCGACCAGATGGTGCGCACCCTCCAGCTCCACTGAGCCGCGGGCCCTCCCACTCCCTTCGCCATCTGGTTGCAGTTACAACCCGAGCAACGCTATTCTCGCGGTTCTCTCCCGTTTCGCGAGGATGTCCGCGATGACGCTCCCCCTGAGTCTGGCGGTGTGGGTGCTGGCCCCCCTGGTGGAGGCGATGGTGAAGGGCCGGCGCGTGGCCACCGCCGCCCTGGAGGGGCTCGTCTTCGTCGCCCTGGGCGGCATGGTGCTCGTGCACATCCTCCCCCACAGCCTCTCGCTGGCCGGGCCCGGCGCGCTCGCCGTGGCGGCCCTCGGGCTCGGTCTGGCGCTGGGGCTCGCGCGGCGGCTGCCCTCCATGGCCGGCCTGGTGCTCGCGGTGGCGGGGCTCGCCGTGCACGCCACCCTCGAGGGCCATGCCCTCTCGCTCCACGGCCCCCAGGGTGGCGCGCTCGCCCTGCTCGCCGTGGTGCTGCACCGGCTGCCCCTGGGCCTCGGACTCTGGTGGCTCGTCCGCCCCGTCGCCGGCCCCCTGGGCGCCACCGCCCTGCTGGGCTCCGTGGCCCTCCTCGGCGCCGCCGGGCTCGGCTGGGGCGAGGCGGTGCTCGGGCCCGACTCCCTCCGCGCCGCCGCCCTCTTCCAGGCCTTCTCCGCCGGCGCCTTCCTCCCCGCCCTCTTCCGCGGCGGCCGCCCCGGCCCCCCCCTCGAGCGGCCCTCCCAGCGGCTCGCCAACGGCCTCGGCGCCCTCGCCGCCGTGGCCATGCTCCTCCTCATCTCCCGCGCCCACCCCATGCTCGGCACCCAGCCCGGGGAGCTCGGCGCCGCCGCCACCTTCCTCCACCTCTCCCTGGAGACCGCCCCCGCCCTGCTCGCCGCCTACGTCCTCACCGGCCTCTTCCAGGCCCTCCTCGGCGAGGCCTCCCTCGGCTGGCTCAAGCGCGGCTCCTCCCTCTCCCAGGCCCTGCGCGGCACCATCGTCGGCCTGCCCCTCGCCCTCTGCTCCTGTGGCGTCCTGCCCGTCTACCGCGGCCTCATCCGCAAGGGCGTCCCCATCGCCGCCGCCCTCTCCTTCCTCGTCGCCGCCCCAGAAATCGGCGTGAGCGCCTTCCTCGTCTCCGTCCCCCTCATCGGCTGGCCCCTCACCCTCGCCCGCCTCGGCGGCGCCTTCGCCGTCGCCCTGCTCTCCGGCGTCCTCGTCAGCCGCCTCATTCCCGCCCCCACCGATTCGTCCTCCCCCGCCTCCTCTCCCACGGCCTCCTCCCCGCCGCTGCGCCAGCGGCTCGCCCACGGGTTGCGCGAGGGACTCGTCGAGTCGGTGGACCACACCGCGCCCTGGATTCTCGTCGGCCTGGGCATGGCCGCCCTCGTGGAGCCTCTGCTCGCCGCCGAGTGGCTCTCGCGCCTGCCTCCCGGCGTGGACGTGCCCCTCTTCGCCCTGCTGGGCGTGCCCAGCTTCGTGTGCGCCTCGGGGGCCACGCCCCTGGTGGCCGTGCTGCTGCACAAGGGCCTGTCCTCCGGCGCCGCGCTGGCCTTCCTCATCACCGGCCCCGCCACCAACGTCACCACCTTCGCCGTCATGGCCCGGCTCCATGGGCGCAAGGTGACCCTCGCCTTCGGCGCCGTGGTGGCCCTCACCTCCATCTTCCTGGGCCTCGTGCTCAACGCGCTGCTGCCCGCTCAGGTGGGGCTCGCCCACGAGCCGCACGCGGACCATGAGGGCGTCCTGGAGTGGGTGGGGCTGGTGCTGCTCGGCGCGCTCTTCCTCGCCTCGCTGCTGCGGCAGGGCGCACGCGGCTTCCTCATCCAGCTGCTGCCCGGCACGGACTCCGGCGAGGCCGCCCCGCCCACCGGCGACAGGCTCTCGGAGCTGCACGTGCACGGGCCCGCGTGCGGGCACGACCACGGCCATGCGCCCCCCGCCGTTGGGGCCCGGGGCTCCTTCATCCGGCTCCCCCAGGCCCACGTCCATGGCCCGGGTTGCTCCCACTCCCACTCCCACGAGCACGAGGCCCGCGCTCCCCTCCTCGTGCTCTCCCAGGTGCACGTCCACGGCCCCGAGTGCCGCGGCGGCGCGACCTGTTCCCACGGCGCCCAGCGGAAGTAGGCGGTGCACCCGCTACCGGGATGACGCCACCTGCCCCTTCCCGGGACTCGCAGATGCATTGCTCCTGCCATCGAGTTTCAGATAAGAGGTGGGCCGATGAGTCACGAGCTCCCGGCACGCGGGCAGGAAAAGACATTCCCCGGAGTCGGGCGCTGGGATGCGTGGGGCCAGGGGCTGTCGTTGTTGTGCATGGCCCACTGCCTGCTCCTGCCACTGGTGCTGGGCCTGCTGCCGGCGATGATGGGCCGGGCCCTGGAGGAGGCGCCCATCCACCTCGCCATGGTGATGTTGGCCACCGTCGTCGGCGGGGTCAGCTTCGTGACGGGCTTCCTCCAGCACCGCGACTGGCACGTCCTGACACTCGGGGCCACGGGCCTGGGACTGCTGGTGCTCGCCCAGTCCGTCCTCCACGAGGGCCTCGCGGAGATGGGCGTCACGCTCGCCGGTGGCATCGTGCTGCTGGTGGCTCACGGGCTCAACCGCCGCCGCTGCCAGCACTGCTGCTCCGCCGCACTCGAACAGGGCCGCTGAGGCCGCGAGTCCCTCACCGCGGGTGGAGCCGCACCACGCGCCCCACCACGGCCTCTCGTTTCACCCAGCCATTCACCCGGCCCAGGTTGTTGCCGATGAGCAGCCGCTCCCGCGTGGCCTCCTTGACCAGGTGGAGCAGCACTCCCCCCTTCCACCGGACCAGCACCACGTCCCCGGCCGCGACTTCCTCGGCGGCCACCGGACCCAGTGTCACCGGCTGTCCGTCCTCGATCCGCCCCCGCATCGAGCCGCCTCGTGGCCGGATCGTCACCTGCTCTCCCCTCGCCAGCGCGCGCAACGCGTCGGTCGCCCATCCCATCGTGTGTCTCCTCGTCAGCAATCCGCGTCCGGGGACGGCGACCTCCACGCGAAGCTGACAGCCCCCCACACAGCGCGGCCCCTCCCGGGTCCGGGCGCGAATTTTCTCAACTGGTCTGACAGTCAGACCAGTTGGCGCAACTCGCGACCGGAGGGTCCCCCCCCATGCGCGTCCCGGGTTCGAGCACAGGGGCTTCCGGTGCCGTGCCCGACTTCTGCTAGGGTGAACTCCGGAGGTGCTCCCCCCTGGCACGACTTTTCCCGTGGTTATCGCTCGTCTTCCTCCTGATGGGAGCACCGGCGGCGGCACAGCCCCCGCTCTTCGTCCGCGAGGAACAACGGCGACAGGTCGTCGTCCCCAGCGCTCCGGGCGAGCCGGTGCCCGAGCTCCGGGTAGCGCTCAACGTCACCTCCTATCTGCGCTTCGATGCGTCGCTGGAACGGGGCTCCCTGGAGGTGGAGGGGCGCTCCACGCGATTCCGGTTCCTGGACGTGGGAGAGCGCCTCGTCGCCTTCGAGCCCCTCGTCGAGCCGGGCCCCGGTGAACGGCTCGTCATGCGGGTGCGGTACAGGGACGGTGGGCAGGTCCTCCTCGCCCTCGTCTCCCATCCCTCGCTCGTGGACAAGGAGGTGGAGCTGGTGCGCCAGCCGCGTCCTCCCGAGATGCTGGAGGTGAAGCTCGTCGAGAAGGAGGCCGAGCTCTCGGTGCTCAAGGTCCGGTGCGCGGTGGGAGGCCCCGCCGGGCTCGTGGCGTCCGGGCAGTTGGACTCGAGAGGAATCCACATCCAGAACTTCGAGGGGCACGTTCCTCCTGACAACAGGAGTGGCCTCACACTGGGAGGGGGCACAAGCTACCGGGCTTCCCTCTGGGTCGTGGTGTCCGTCCGGGTCACCAACACCGAGCAGAAACCCTGGGCCCCCGGCTCAGCGCGCCTCTTCAGCGCGGAGGGCACTCCCGTGAGGGTTCGGCTGGTGCAGTTGAACATGCTCCAACTCCAACCCGGGGAGTCTGGGCTCGTCGCGGTGGAAACGGACGTCCCCTCCTCCGGCAAATCCCCCTTCCGATTGGAGTTGCTGGATACGGAAGGCGGGCGGCTGCTCCCCATCCATGAAGTGATGTTCTAGGAGGATCGGCTCATGACGGAAGCGCTCCACCCCGAGCACCTCCAGGTCGGCGACACGGTGGGCTCCTGGCGCATCCTCTCGGTGCTGGGTCAGGGAGGCTCGGCCCGCGTCTTCAAGGTGGAGCGGGACGGCCGCATCAGGTCCATGAAGATGATGCTGCGTCCCGTCTCGGACTCCGAGGAGGGCATTTCGGACGACGAACAGGCGCAAGAGGCAAACACCTGGCGGCGGCTGGCGCGCGAGGCGGCGGCCCTGTTCACGTACTCCTCCCACCCCAACCTGCTACGTGTGTACGCGGTGGACTTCTGGCCCAACCCCAGCAAGGGCTATCCCTTCCTCATCACCGACTACGTGGATGGGGACACCTGGCACGAATGGCGCTGGCGAAAGCTCCCTCATGCCGCCGAGCTCGTGGACACCTTCGCTCAGCTCGTGAGCACGGTGGGAGAGCTCCACCAGCGTGGCGTGTACCACCGGGACTTGAAGGCGGAGAACGTCCTCATCCGCCGGAAGGACGGCCGCCCCTTCCTCATCGACTTCGGCACCGTGCGCTTGCCGGGGGCCCTCACGAAGACGTTGGGTCTGCCCGAGGGCGTGCTGCACCTGCTGCCGCCCGAGCTCATCGCCTACACGCGCACCGAGGCGTGGAAGCGCAACGAGCCGTTTCAAGGAGGCGCGGCCGCGGACCTCTACGCCCTGGGCGTGCTGCTGTACCAGGGACTCACGGACAAGCACCCCTTCGACCCCGAGTTGCCAGACGAGGCGCTGGTGGCCGCCATCGCCACCGTCCCTCCGGATGCGCCCCACCGCATCAACCCCCGTGTGCCGCGCGCCCTCAGCGACATCGCCCTGCGGCTGTTGGAGAAACGGCCCGAGGCGCGCTACCCCGACACCCAGGCGCTGCTGCAAGCCCTGTGGGCCGCCGCCAAGGAGCGTCATTCCCCCGTCTGGCGGGTGCCGCTCACGCCGCCCAACGAAGACCCGGCGGGGGCCACACTGGAGGAGAAGCAGGAGCGGATCGCACTGCACCAGGAGGCAGAGCCCGAGGCCGTGCAGATACGACATCCAGAAGACGCGAAGCCTCGGGAGGAAGCAGAGAAGGCGGCTCCCCCCGCCGAGCGCCGCCCCCGGCGCTCCAAGCGGCTCTTCGCGCCGCTGGCGGGGCTGGGCATTCTCTGTCTCATCGGCCTGCTCCGCGGACAGGCCGCGTTCGTTGCCTCAACCCCGAAAGGAAGCGCGTCCATGCCCTCCTCCACCACCCATGAGGACTCCACCACGCCCACCCAAGGCGCTCCGCTCTGGGGGCTCTTCGTCACCTGGCTGTGCGCCACCACAGGGCTCGGCTGCACCTCGGCCCAGGTGAAACCAGAGCCGGGAGCGTGTCCCGAGGAGGCCCGGCACGCCATGTACGAGGAGTTGAAGATAAACCCCATGGGGCTCGGGTACGTCGATGTCGTCATCGACATCCACCAGCCCGGTCCCATCTTCAACTCAGGGCATGGAACCTATGGGGACGGCCCGCTCCTCAGTCGGGTCCTGTACAGCAAATTCTCGGACCCGGTGATACCGGAGGGGACCCTGCTCTACGGGCACCTCTGGACAACGGGTTTCCAAGACGACTTCGGGAGCCCTGCGGTCTACGGTCGCTACACCCAGGCCCTGCTGCCCGACGGCCGCAAATTCCCGGTGTGCTTCGTCCTCTCGCTCCGGGGGACATGGCCCTGGGGGGAGGGCTCCAAGCCGGGAGCCGTCGTCCTGCCGCGAGTGCTTCGGATCCAAGCCGTCAAGCGCTGGCCGTGAGCGCGCGCCCTCGCGTGCACGGCTTCTCAACGGAGCCGCTCCGCGTTTCTTCCTCCGTGTGATGTGGATGCTAGAAGGGCTGCGAAACAGGTCGAGCGGAGCACCACGATGCTACTGAAGAGTCTCTCCTTCGAGGACAAGCGGACCGGCTGGAAGCTCGACGACCTGCGCCTGGACCGCTTCAACCTCCTCGTGGGCGCGTCGGGGGTGGGCAAGACGCGAATCCTGCGGGCGATTCGTACGGTTCAACGCATCGGGCTCGGTGGCAGCGTCGCGTATGCCGAGCAGGGTTTCCGCTTCGACGTTCGCTTCGAACATGAGGGGCAAGACTACTCGTGGCAGCTCGACAGGGGCGTCCGTGGGCCGATGCCCGGAGAGGACGATGCAGGTGCCGCGCCCTCCATGGACCGCAGCATCGTCGTTCTTGGAGAGCGTTTGATTCGTGGGCAGGAAGAGCCGCTCGTCGAACGAGACGCGGAACGCTTCCTGTTCAAGCAACAGGCACTCCCGATGCTCGACCGCTCCGCCAGTGCGGTCAAACTGCTGGATGAGCCATCCATCGAGCGGCTACGTCAGGCATTCGCCAGAGGTTTCCTGGGGGAATTGGATGCCCAGGGCATCGTGCATTCCGTTCTCAGGGCAGCGACGCAAGTGGCCAGAGACCACCTGTCACTCGAGTCGTTGCGTCGCTCCGCTGGCATCCATCCCGTACTCAAGGCCTTCGTCCTGCAGGAGAAGGTTCCCGAACAGTTCGAGCACCTCAAACAACTCTTCATCGATATCTTTCCCACCGTCGAAGACCTTCGTGTGGCACACGAGGAATTGGCGCAGTCCTCGAGCGGATTGCCCGCGGATCGCCTGTCCTTCACGCTCAAGGAGCGCGGTGTTCCCACCTGGATCGAGGCGCGGGACATCTCCTCCGGGATGGCGCGCACGCTCACCCATCTCGTGGACCTGATGCTCGCCCCCGCCGGGACCGTGGTGCTGATCGACGAGTTCGAGAACAGCCTCGGCGTGAACTGCATGGGCCCGCTGACCGACTTCGTCCTGTCGCGCGCCAACGACCTGCAGTTCATCATCACCAGCCACCACCCCTACATCATCAACAACATCCCCAAGGCCTACTGGAAGCTCGTGCGGCGCAAGGGAAGCACCGTGCGCGTCGAGCCCGCCTCGGAGATTCCCGCGTTGCAGGGCACATCCGCCCAGGACGACTTCATCCGCCTCATCAACTCGCCCGAGTTCGAGGAGGGGATGGAGTGAAGCTCTACTTCCTCGTCGAGGGCCGGCGCACCGAGAAGAAGCTCTACAAGGCCTGGCTGGGCTACTGCTTCCCCCAGTTCCGTGCCGTGGACAAACCCGCGGATCTTGCAACGGACTCCTTCTTCATCCTCGCCGGCCTGGGGTACCCCTCCTACCTCCAGCGCATCCCCAGCGCACTCAAGGATTCCATCCAGCACGGGGCCGACCACCTCTTCATCTGCATCGATGCCGAGGAGCTCTCCTATGCCGAGCGGCGGCAGGAGGTGCTGTCCATCCTGGAGAACGCGGCTCAGGAACTGCGCGGCGAGGGCATCCAGTATCAGGGACAGGTCCACGTCATCGTCGCGGACTGCTGCACCGAGAGCTGGTTGCTCGGACACCGAAAACTCGTCCCTCGCAATCCGGACGCGGCGCTCGCCGAGCTCAAACGCTTCTACGACGTCTCGCGCGACGACCCGGAGCGGATGGGCTGCCCCCAGGGCAATCCGCTCGAACGAGCGAGATTCCACTGCGAATACCTCCGCCACGTCTTCCGGCATCACGGCCAGACGTACTCGAAGGAGCGGCCGGGCATCGCCACCGAGGCCAACTACCTCGCGGCCCTTCGCGACAGGTGTCTCGACCCCTCCGCGCACCTCGCGAGCTTCCGCCTGCTCTGGGAGACGTGGGCCTCGCTCGGTGGCAGGTCCGACGTGGAGACCGCGCTCGTGACTCCCTGAGCTTCACCGCACGGGGGGCCCACCGGCGAGCCCCCCGTGCCGCGAGGGCCGCCTACGGCCGGCCGAAGTCCTGCGTCCAATAGTGCTTATAGGTGCTGTTCGGGGCGTAGTAGTAGCCCACGCCCAGCTGCGTGAGGCTCGGGTTCATGATGTTGTTGCAGTGGCCCGAGCTGTTCATCCAGCCCGTCACCACCGCGCTCGGGGTCGCGTAGCCCGCCGCGACGTTCTCCGCCGCCGTCGAGTACGTGTAGCCCGCGTTCGTCATGCGCTGCCACGGCGTCGAGCCGTCCGAGCCCGTATGGCTCATGAAGTTGTTGGTGCCCATGTCCATCGAGTGCTTGCGCGCCGCACACCGCAGCCGCGTGTCCAGCGTCAGCGCCGGCGCCGGTGCCTTGGCCACCCCTCCACACGTCGCCCCCGCCGCCCTCTTCTGGTTCACCAGCGTCAGCACCTGGTTCTCGAAGTCCGCCCACGCCGTGTTCCAGGTGGTCACCGGATCACAGTAGCCAGCCACCGCCAACGCCTGCGTTCCGCTCGGCTCCGTCGTCTCCACCGCCTCGCCCAGCTGGCCCTCTCCCTCCGTCTCCACCGGCCCCTCCGCTCCGCATCCGGCAACCAGGGTCGCTCCCACCAGGACGGACAGCACGCTTCGGCTCATCTTCATCGTTCGACCTCTTCTCGTCGTGTGAATGGGTCCGGGAAATCCGGAATCCCGAATAGCTAGACCAAACCGGTATTCACCTGCAAACCGGAAAGTCATCAGCGACGCTTCGGGTACTCCGAACATCCGTGGAGGTAAAACTTTCCATCGGACCCATCCGCCTGCCCGCTCGCTCAGCCCTCCGCGAGCAGCTCGAGCAGCACCCTCGCGGTGAGCTCTGGGGCCGCCAGCATGGCGTCATGGCCCGCGTCGAGCTCCCGGAAGCGCAGGCCCCGCTCGCGCGCCTTCTCCACGAACGGCGCCAGCGGATCCGTCCCGAAGGCTCCAATGAGTCCCTCGCGCCGCGTGCAGCGCACGTACGTCGACGGCACCGCGCTCCGGCCCCGCTCCAGGTGCAGCGGCTCGTTGAGCGTGCGCAGCGGATGCGGCACCCGGCGCGGTCCCGCCCACGCCACGTCCTCCGCTCGCGTGACGCCCATCACCCCCAGCGGCAGCGGCGGCAACAGCCACTCCTCCCCCTCCGCACGTGCCAGCGAGTGCAACACCTCGCTCGTCCCCGCCGCGAAGGCCCCGCTCGCCGCCTGCCCACTCTCCGGCAGGTGCGCGTCCAGATACACCAGGTGCCTCAGCCGCTCCGGCATCCGGTCCGCCACCCCCGTGATGACCATGCCCCCGTAGCTCTGCCCCACCAACACCACCTCGCGCAGATCCTCGTACTCCAGCACGTTGGTCACGTCCTGGATGTGCGTGGCCAGCCCCACCTCCCGCGTCAGCAGGTGGTGGCGCTCCCCCGCCCCCGTCAGCGTCGGGGTGAACACCTCGTGGCCCGCCTCCCGCAACAGGCCTCGCACGTATCGCCAGCACCAACCCCCGTAGAAGGCTCCATGCACCAGCACGAACGTCGCCATGCGCGCGCTCCTTTGGCTGTACCGACCGGAATGGCTTTCCTTCACCACGCGACCGTCCACCCGCCACGCGCTCGCACCGCGCACCCCGGCAAGTGTTCAGCTCACGGCTTCGCTCCCGAGAGCAGGTTCTGGATGCGCACCCCATGCGTGGAGGTCGGGTAGCGCGCCCGGAAGGCCTCGGCGCGAGACCCCGCCTCCGCTCGCCGGCCCATCCTCACCAGCGCGTCGATGGCCAGCACCTCCCGCTCCTGCGCGAGCGCCCCTCCCGGAAAGCGCGCCGCGTGCCGCTCCGCCTCGGCCAGCGCCTCCGCCGCCTCTCCCCGCTGGAGCGCCTGGTACGCCGACTCGAGCAGCGTGAGCTCCTCGTCCGCCGCCTCACGCTCCCCGGCGGTGGTCGGCGCGGGCGTCTCGGGCGCTCGGGGGCGCGACACGCGCGGTGCCGGCGCGGCGCTCGTCTTCGGGCTCGGCGCCGCGGGCGTCTCGATGGGCGCCGGTGTTGGCGTGGCGACCGTCTTCGGGCTCTGCACCGGAGGCACCACGACGGGCTCCCGCGTGGGCAGGGGCTCCGGCGTTGGCATGGCGCTCGGCGCGGACACCTCGCGCACCACCGGAGGAGAACTCGGGTGCTCGCGCTCGAAGACGCGGCCCGCCTGGAAGCTTCCTCCCACGAGCGCCACCCCGGCCACTCCCGCGAGCACCTTGAGCTTCAGCCCGGACGTCACCGTCGAGGTGAGTCCTCCCGACGTAGCCTGCCCCGCTCCCATTCCCGGTGCGGAACCGGCGGGCGGCGTCCCCGAGCCCGCCGGCGGCGCCCCTCCCGCTGGCCCCAGCAACGGCCCCAGCCTCCCCGCCAGCGCGGTCAGCTGCTCCGCGGAGGGCTCGTCGAAGCTCGCCGCCCCGAGCAGCTCGCGCAGCTCCGACGAGGCCTCGGAGCCTTCCTCCAGCAGTCGCACGGGCTCGCGCTCACTCATGACTCGCCTCCTCTCGCCCGGGCCACTGCCTCCTTCACCCGCTCCCGCGCCGCGTACAGCCGCGCGTACGCCGTCTGCGGCGGACACCCCACCGCCTGCGCCACCTCCGCCATCGGCCACTGCTCCAGCTCGAACAGCACGAACACCGCCCGCTTGTCCTCGTCCAGCTCATCGAGGATCCGCTCCAGCAGCGCCCTCGCCTGCCTCCTCGCCACCACCTCCACCTGCTCCGGTGGCTGCGTGCCCTCCGGCACCTCCGACACCGCCGTCTCCCTCCGGATGTGCGCCCTCCTCCGGTAGTCCGACGCCAGCCTCCGGCTGATTCCGAACAGCCACGTGCGCAACGACGCGCTCCCGTCGAACTCCGGCAGCCTCCGGTGCACCACCACGAAGGCCTCCTGGCACACGTCCTCCAGGTCCGCCTCCCTCACGCCCAGCCTCCTCAGCGTGCGCCACACGAATGGCGCGCACTCGGCGTAGACCTGCTGGAAGCTCGGAAGGGGCGGCCCCGCCGTCGGTGTCGGTGCCAGTTGCGGAAGTGCCATCGCGGTGGGACGAACCGCTCCACTCTATTCCATCCCCCCGACCTCCGTGCAGGGACCAGGAGCACCCGCCGGGCCCGCTCTTCACCAACTGGTCCGACTGTCGGACCAGTTCGCGCCGGGCGCGCCCGGAAGGTCGGCACCTCGCATCGTCTCTCATGAACCGGGAAACGACACCCCCACGTCCACGCTCACCTCCACCGGCCATCCGAGTCTCAGGTCCTCGGCCGTCCCGTCCGGCTTGAGGAGGCGCACCTCGGGACGCAGCCAGCCGAAACCCGCCCCCAGGCTCGCGTGCAGCGCCATCGTTCCTCCCAGCTTCCTCTCCAGCCGGGCGCGCACTCCCACGTCTCCTCGCACCAGCGCGTCACCCCGGCCCTGCTGGTACCCCGTGCTGTAGGCCAGCACGAACGCGAACGCCGCCGTTCCACAGCCAGACACGCTCCACACCTCGCCGCGCGCCGACACCGGGCACACTCCGCCCTCCGCCACCAGGCTCGACAGCGATAGACGGCCACCGTCCTTCTCGTAGGGCTCGTACGGGTAGAAGGCGAACCGCAACAGCCACGTCCACTCCCCCGCCCTGAACCCGAGGCTGCTCGCCAGCCCCGGCGCCACCCCGAATCCCAGGCCCGCTACCCCCGTCGCCGCCAGGCTCACCGCCGGGCCACTCCTCCGCACCGCCGGCGCGTCCCGTCGCGCCCACGGGGAGCCGTGCGGTAACTCGGACTCGCCGACCTCGGGCTCCGGTGCCACCGGCTCGGGCGGGGGCGGCTCGGGGGCGACGGGCCCGCCCGGACGCTCCGGCCCGGGCGGGCTCGCGGGCGCGGAGAACGCCGCCGACGGGTCGATCATCAACGCGATGACCAACAGCAGCCGCGGCTCGATGGCCGAGCACGCCTCCTCCTTCGTGGAGACCTCGCGGCTGCCGAGCACGTTGCCGCCCGCGTCCACCAGCGACAGCCTCGCCTTCCACCCCGAGGGACTCCCCCGCTCCAGCACGCCGTCGATGAGGAACTCCGGCTCGGCCCCGAACACCGTGCGCCCGAGCCGCCCCTCCACCGCCCTCGCCAACGGCGCCGCCTGGATGCACCCCGGCCCCGCGTTCCACCTCAACCCCCAGCGGGACTCGGGGCGCGGCCCCGCCCACGCCGTCCCCCCGGCCAGCAGCAGCCACACCGCCCACCTCATGAACACACCCATGCGCGGCCTTAAACCACGCGCCCCTCCCTCCAGGCGATGCGCTCAATCCGACTCGGCCGGCGTCCTCCTTATCACCAGGCCCTCGTCACCCACCGCCCACACATCCGCCCCGCTCGAGCCCCACACGTCCTTCAGGTCCGGCACGTCCAGGTCCTCCCCCAGCTCCTCCGTCCACTCCTTCCCGTCGAAGTGGTGCACCCTCCCGTACTCGCCCACCGCCCACAGCTCGCTTCCCGCTCCCCAGATGCCCGCCCAGTAATACGAGGCCTCCAGCGTGGCCTCGTCCATGGGCAGCAGCTTCCAGCCTCCCGGACCCTTGAGCACCACCCGCTTCTCCGTCACCACCTTGCAAAGCGTCAGCAGCTCTCCGTCACCGCCCGCCCCCAGGTCCTCGCACCAGGGATGCGCGCCAATATCCGGGCGCTCCGCGGTCCACCCCGCCCCCGTCCAGTGCATCAACTCGTCGCGGTACTCCAGCGTCACCCAGACATCGTTCGGACCCGAGCCCCACACCCGCACCGGTGTGCTCGACGAGCCGGTCACGGAGCGCCGCGTCCAGGTCTTTCCATCGAAGCGCAACAGCCCCCCCGAGGAGAGGCTGTCCTCGACCACCCACACGTCGCTCGGACCGCTGGCCCACACCCCGGTGAGCTTGTCGTCGCTTCCGACGTCCACCCGGGACCAGCTCGCCCCGTTCCAGCGCAGCACCACGCCCTGCTCGCCCACCGCCCACGCGTTCGCCCGGTCCACCGCCCACACCGCGTGCAGGTCCACCTTCGTGCCCGTGTCCATCACGGACCACGCCGTGCCGTTCCAGTGGATGACCGTCCCCAGCTCCCCCACCGCCCAGATGTCCTGGGGACCCGTGCCGTGCAGCGCCTCGAGCGAGCTCGTCGTCTTGCCGTCCGCGCGGACCCACTCGGCCCCGGGCCTGCCACAGCCCGCGAGCACGCCGCAGACCACCAGGAGAAAGGCCGCGCGCATCACAGCACCTCCCGCCGCGCGGCCGGCTTCGGCGTGGGCAGCAGCTCCACGTCGGTGCCGCTGAAGGCCAGCAGCGTGAGGCCTCCGCCGAGCAGCACGGCGCCTCCGCCCGCGCCCGCCACCATCCAGGTGGTCTCCTTGCTCATCCCGCCCCCCAGCGTGGGCTTGCCCAACGAGTCCACGCCCTCCACGAGCACCACCGCCGCCACCAGCGAGAGGGCCGTGATTCCCACCACCGTCGACGTCCACCCGAGCGCCCGCGTCACCGTGCTGCCCGGCTTCACGCGCAGGGTGACGTCCTCCCCCAGGCCCAGCAGCGAGAAGCGCTCGGAGGGGTTGATTCCCCGGCCCGCCACGAAGAAGTCCGAGCGCGGCTCGGAGAGCGTCATGTCGCAGGGGGCGAAGCACTCGCGCTGGAAATGGACGATGTCCACCCGCGCGCTGCGCGTGAACGTGGAGATGCTCCCCACCCCGTCCGACGTCACCCGGTACAGCTCCACCTTCGGCGAGTCCGTCTCGATGTGCAGCCGCACCTCGCCCACCTGGGACGGGGACTGCGCGAGCATCGTGGTGGCGGCAATACCCAGGGTCATCAACAAACTCATGTCACTTCCTCGTGTGTTGGCCAGACGGCTCCCGTGACGGCGGTGGACACGCGGCGTGCCGACCGTCGCCCGGGTACTACCCGGCGGTTGTGTGGCGCTGACCCCCTCTGAATGGGAGGAGCCCGGCGTTTTTTTGAAACGATTTTTCCGGACGCTTTTCCGCCGCCCCGCCGCGCTCCCCGGGGACCGCTGTCGGGGATACGACCCACCCCTGTTACCCGGGGGAGGCGGGGCGTGGATCACCGCTGATCCACCGCAATGTCAGACGCTCCTCGTAAGGTGTTGTCTGGAAGATGTGGATCACGAGGTGCGGCATGAGCGGCATGAGTTGGATTGTGTATTTGATGGGCGCTGCGGGCTTCGACTCGGTGCGGGACTTCCCCGAGGGCTGGTCTCCTCCGGTGCTCGGTCCACGCGACTCCGTCATCCGCCGGCTGCGCGAGGCGCTCCCGTCCGTCTCCTTCCCCACTCCCGCCGAGGGCATCCTCCACGGGGACGGCTTCTCCATCACCTTCGAGCTCGGCCCCTGGGAGCAGACGCCTCGCGTGAAGCTGTTCGTCCACGGCGAGGGCGAGGAGGTGCTGGATTTGATTGGCAGGGTCGCCGAGGCGCTCGACGCGCGCGCGCTCGACACCGGCCTGGGTGACTTCATGCGCTTCCGCAAGGACCCGGACACCGGCCGCCACATCTGGCGCGATGCCCCCACTCCGGGCCAGTGGGTCGCTCCCGCCTGAGCGCTGGTGGCTCTGGTGTTTCTGGCCTCTTCGCGCGCTTGCGTCGCATGACCCTCACCCCGGCCCTCTCCCAGAGGGAGAGGGAGCGCACGGGCAGGCGCTCCTTCACTCCTTGCTGCTCCTGCGCTCCTCCCCAACTTCCCCGGGCGCACTCCGCTTTGGCCCCTCGCCCTCCCGCTCCCTCTCCAGGGTGGCGGCCCCCGGCCGCGTTGCCCCTCGCCGGGATGCTCCCCACGGTTCCCGAGAGCGGTGCCCGACCGACGCCCCGCGGCACCCACAAAGGAGCGGCCATGGCCAGGAAGATTCAGGAAGTGATGACGCGCGACGTGGAGGTCATCAACCCCAATGACACCCTCCGCGAAGCCGCCGAGAAGATGCGCAGCCTCAACGTCGGCCCCCTCCCCGTCTGTGACGGCCAGCGGGTCCTGGGAATGATCACCGATCGCGACATCGTCGTACGCGCCATCGCCCTGGGGCGCGATCCCAACACCACCCAGGTCGCCGACGCGATGAGCCCCGGCATCGAGTACTGCTTCGACGACGATGACGTCGACGACGTGCTCGAGCGCATGCGCGACAAGCAGATCCGCCGCGTCATCGTGGTGGACCGCAACAAGAAGCTCGTCGGCATCGTCGCCATCGGCGACCTGTCCGGCGAGGTCAGCGAGCACAAGGTGGGTGAGGCCCTCGAGGGCATCTCCGAGCCCTCCAGCCCCAACATCTGAATCTCACGTGCCCTTGGGGCCGGGGCCCTCGTGGACCTCGGCCCCGGAGCCCGGAGCGAGGTGTCACGTGAGCGCAGCCTTGAAAATCGCCACCCTGCGGGGAATCCCCATCCGGGTGCACTTCACCTTCCTCCTGGTGCTGCCCTTCCTCGCCTGGCTCTTCGGGCAGGCCTTCCGCAACGCCGCCGACGCCGCCGACGTCCCCCCCGAGCGCCTCATGGGCTCGCCCCTCCTCTGGGGCCTGGGACTCGCCGTCGCCCTCTTCCTCTCCGTCCTCGTCCACGAGCTGGCCCACTCCCTCTACGCCCTGCGCAAGGGCGGCCAGGTCTCCGACATCACCTTGATGATGATTGGGGGCGTCTCGCGCATCACCCGCATGCCCGACGGCCCCCGCCAGGAGGCCCTCATGGCCTTCGCCGGCCCCGCCACCAGTCTCGGGCTGGGCTTCCTCTTCCTCGCCGTGTACGCGCTGCTCGCCGGCGCCCACTCCTTCAACCTGCGCTTCGCCTTCTTCTACCTCGGCTACCTCAACGTCTTCCTCGGCCTCTTCAACCTGCTGCCCGCCTTCCCCATGGACGGCGGCCGCATGCTGCGCGCCCTGCTGTCCAACCGGCTCGGCCGCGTGCGCGCCACGCGGCTGGCGGGCTTCGTCGGCAAGGCCTTCGCCCTGCTCTTCGGCCTGCTGGGCCTGCTCAGCGGCAACTTCCTCCTCCTCTTCATCGCCTTCTTCGTCTTCATGGGCGCCGAGGGGGAGTCGCGCGAGGTGCTCATGCAGTCGCTGCTCAACCGGGTGCGCGTGGGCGAGCTGATGACGCCGCGCACGGCCTCGGTGGAGGCGGACACCACGCTGGAGGAGGTGGCCACGCGCATGCAGACCGAGCGGCGGCGCGCCCTGCCGGTGGTGGAGCTCGGGGCGGTGGTGGGACTGGTGACACTGGCGGTCGTGCGGCAGGTGCCTCCGCAGCGGCGTGCCCAGGTGCGGGTGCGCGAGGTGGCGCTCCCCGTGCCCGCCCTCACCCCCGAGTCCACCGCCTGGGAGGCCCTGCGCGAGATGGGCCAGCGCCGACTGCCCCAGCTGCCCGTGGTCCGCGACGGCACCCTCGTGGGCACCCTCACCCAGGACGACGTGATGCGGGGCCTGGAGCTGCGCGAGCTGGAGGACTCCCAACCGCGCGGCCCCTGGGACGTCGGGCCGCGCGAGTCGCCCACCTGAGCCGCGCGCCCGCGCCCGCCGTCACCGCGCGGGCAACCCCAGCGCCTCGGACAAGCACCCGAGCGCGCGCCGCTCCTCCCGGCGCACCCCTCCCACGCGCCCGAGCAGGCCGCTGGAGGCCCTCGCCACGCGCCGGCCCACGTCAAGCAGCAGGTGCCGTAGGCGCCAGGCCTCGCCGAGCCCCAGCCGCCGCGCCACGCGCTCGCACACCGGGCGCAGCGGCTCCAGGTCCGGCCTCTCCGAGAGGAAGTCCCACCCCGGCGCGTCCAGCCGGCACAGGGCCTCGCGGCAGACGCGCTCCACCAGCGGGCTGCGCGAGAGCAGCCCCTCCCCGAGCACCCGCCGGCACGCCTCGCGCTCCGCCGGGTGCACCGGGCCATCCACCAGGGCCACGTACAGGAAGACGCGCAGCGGCGCCCCGTCGAGCACCAACCACTCGTCCTCCGAGAAGCCACACCGGGCGAAGGCGCGCGCCACCGTCCACGTGGGCTCGGGTTCCCTCTCGAGGGTGCGCGGCACCGGCGCTTCCGAGCCGTCGCGGACTGGCCAGACCGGATTCGTCATGAGTCTCCCGGTGTGTCTGGAGCTTCCGCACCGAGAGACACGGGCGGCCAACGTATGAACGCGCCCGGGCCCGACAACCCGGCCCCCCAGGCGATCCGCCGGAAATCCAACACCCGCGAGCCGCTCGTGTCCGGTGCGCGTCATCCGCATGCACCCCGGTCCGACCCGTCCCCCATCACGAGCGTGTGTCGCTGGAATTCCTCTCGGACCTCGGAACGGGGCCGGCGCCGGGTACGCTCCGCCCATGCGAAGCCGCCTCTTCTCCGCCAGTGCCGCGCTGTGTCTGGGTCTCGGTTGCGCCACCGCTCCGGCGCTCAAACCGACGCCCGCCCCCGCCCCCTCCCCCACCGCCACCGGCCGCGGTGGCGCCGCCGCCACCGTCGACGAGCGCGCCACCTCCGCCGCCATCGAGGTGCTCGCCTCCGGAGGCAATGCCGTCGACGCCGCCGTGGCCGCCGCCAGCGTGCTCGGCGTCACCGACCCCTACTCCTGTGGCATCGGCGGCGGCGGCTTCATGGTCATCTACCTCGCCCGGGACCGGCGCGTCCTCACCGTGGACCACCGCGAGACGGCACCCCAGGCCCTCGAGCGCTCGCGCCTCTACGAGAACGGCGCCCCCATCCCCTTCGACGAGCTCGTCACCAGCGGCCTGTCCGTCGGCGTCCCCGGCACGCTGCGGGGCTGGGACGAGGCCCTGCGCCGCTTCGGCACCCGCTCGCTCGCCGACGTCCTCCAGCCCGCCATCCGCGTCGCCGAGCACGGCTTCGACGTCGACCCCACCTTCTTCGAGCAGACGCGCCACAACGTCCCGCGCTTCCGCGACTTCACCAGCACCGCCGCCCTCTTCCTCGGCCCCGATGGCGAGCCCTGGCCCGTCGGCTCCACCTTCAAGAACCCGGGCCTGGCGAAGACGTACAGGCTCGTCGCCCGGGACGGTGTCCCCGTCTTCTACCGGGGGGAGATCGCCCGGGCCATCGTCGCCACCGTCACCGCGCCGCCCGTCACCCCGGGGGCCTCGCGCCCCGTGCGCCCCGGCGTGATGCGGCTGGAGGACCTCGCGAGCTACGAGGCCCTCGTCCGCCCTCCGGTGACGAGCACCTACCGCGGCTACACCTTCCAGGGCATGGGCGCCCCCAGCAGCGGCAGCCTCACGCTCGCCCTCACCTTCAACCTGCTCGAGGCCTACTCACCGGCCTCCATGTCCCGCGCCGACTTCCTCCACCGCTACCTGGAGGCCTCGCGCCTGGCCTTCGCCGACCGCAATGCCTTCCTCGGAGACCCCACCTTCACCCGCGTGCCCGCGGCCGGCCTCGTGTCGCCCGACTACGCCACCCGGCGGCGCCCGGCGCTGAACGTGTCCCGGGCCTCCACCTCCGCCGCCGCTCCCGGCGACCCCCTCCCCTTCGACACCGAGCACAAGGAGACCACGCACCTGACCACCTCGGACGCCGCGGGCAACGTCGTCGCGTACACCTGCACCATCGAGAGCGAGGGCGGCAACGGCATGGTCGTCCCCGGCTACGGCTTCCTCCTCAACAACGAGGTGACGGACTTCGACCTTCCGCCCACCGTGGACGCGCCCCACCCCAACGCGCCCGCGCCCGGCAAGCGGCCCCGCAGCAGCATGAGCCCGCTCATCGTCCTCAAGGACGGCGCGCCCGTGCTCGCGCTCGGCAGCCCCGGCGGCGCCACCATCATCACCACCGTGGGCCAGACGCTCCTCAACCACCTGGACTTCGGCATGCCCATCGCCGAGGCGCTCGCGGCGCCGCGCGTGTCCCAGCGCAACTCGCCCGACCACAAGAGCCAGGCCGAGCCCGAGTTCATCGCCTCGCCCGAGGCCGCCGCGCTCGGCGCGCTCGGCCATGGGTTCACCGACGTGGGCCCCATTGGCGCGCTCACCGCCATCCGCTTCAACGCCGATGGCACCGTCACCGCCGCCGCCGAGCCCCGGCGCCGCGGTGGGGGCAGTGCGAGGGTCGTCGAGCCAACGCCCTGAGCCGCCGCGCCGTCCGCCTCCGGACAGCGCAACCCCGTGTGCCAACGCGAGGGCACGCGCCCGTCCCGTCCACCGGGCGCCGCCCCCGTCCGGGACGTGCGCTGTCTCACGGGCGGCTCGCGCGCGGGGACGGGGAGGCTCCCCACGGGGCGGGTCGCTCCCTAGCTTGCGCGTCACCATGCGGAGAACCCTCGAGGCCCGTCGGGACGCGGGCCAGCAGGAGCCTCGTCCCTGGAAGAGCCTGGCACTCGCGGAGCTCTCCGCGGCACGCGCGCGCATGCTGCGGATGCTCGAGGGCCTGCCCGAGGACGCCCTCACCCGCCAGCACTCGCCCCTCATGTCCCCCATCGTCTGGGACGTGGCGCACGTGGCCAACCAGGAGGAGCAGTGGCTGTTGCGCGCGCTCGGCGCCCCGGCCCTCACCGACGCGGCCTTCGATGCCCTCTACGACGCCTTCCGCAACCCGCGCGCCACGCGCGCCCAGCTGCCGCTGCTCACGCCCGAGCGGGCCTTCGCCTACGCCGCGCGCGTGCGCGAGGCCTCGCTCGACTGGCTCCAGCGGCTGCCCGAGGACTCGGAGCTGCCGCTGCTGCGCGGGGGCTTCGTCTTCGGCATGGTGGCCCAGCACGAGCAACAGCACCTGGAGACGCTCGCGGCCACGCTGCAGCTCATGACGAGCCACGAGTACCGGCCCGCCGCGCGGCCCCGCCCGAGCCCCGGCCGCGCCGCGCAGTACGAGGTCTTCATCCCCGGAGGCCCGGTGCGCCTGGGCAGCGACGGGCCGTGGGCCTACGACAACGAGCGCCCCGCGCACGTGGTGGACGTGGCGGACTTCCTCATGGACTCGCACCCCGTCACCAACGGGGACTACCTCGTCTTCGTCGAGTCCGGGGGCTACGAGGACGCGCGTTGGTGGGAGCCGAAGGGCTTCGAGTGGATTGCCGCCGAGGGCATCCGCCACCCGCTCTTCTGGCTGCCGCAGGAGGACGGCACGTGGCTGCGGCGGCGCTTCGGCCACGTGGAGCCGCTGCCCCGGGACGAGCCCGTGCAGCACGTGTCCTGGTACGAGGCGGACGCCTACGCGCGCTGGGCCGGCAAGCGGCTGCCGACGGAGGCCGAGTGGGAGAAGGCCGCGGTGGGCTCGGACGGGCGGCCGCGCACCTACCCCTGGGGCGAGACACCGCCCACGGAGGGGCACGCCAACCTCGGGGGAGACACCTGGGGCCCCTCGCCGGTGGGCAGCTACCCGGCGGGACAGAGCGCGGACGGTGTCTGGGGATTGCTGGGCGATGTCTGGGAATGGACCTCGAGCACGTTCGACGGCTACGCGGGGTTCCGCGCCTTTCCCTACCGTGAATATTCAGAGGTGTTCTTCGGGACGGACTACCGGGTCCTGAGAGGCGGAGCCTGGGCGAGTGCCCCCGTGGCCGTGCGCAACAGCTTCCGCAATTGGGACTACCCCATCCGGCGACAGATATTCGCCGGCTTCCGGTGCGCGCGAAGCGCGAGGTGAGACATGGAGATGGCGTGGACGGGGTGGGGGCTGGAGCGCTCACCGGTACGGGTGGAGGTACACGTGCGGCCGGGGGACGCGCGGCGGGCGCTGCACCTGGAGGTGCTGGCGGGGCTGTGCGAGGAGGGCCGGCCCAAGGAGCTGTCACCCAAGTGGCTCTATGACGAGCGCGGCAGCCAGCTCTTCGACGAGATTACGCGGCTGCCGGAGTACTACCCCACGCGGCGCGAGCGGGAGATCCTGCTGGCGCACGCCGGAGACATCGCCCGGGCGAGCGGGGCGGACACGCTGATGGAGCTGGGCAGCGGGAGCAGCGAGAAGACGCGGCTGCTGCTCAACGCGATGAGGAGGGCGGGGACGCTCCGGCGCTTCGTGCCCTTCGACGTGAGCGAGACCTTCCTGAGACAGGCGGCGCAAACGGTGGCGGGCGAGTACCCGGGGCTGTACGTGCACGCGGTGGTGGGGGACTTCGAGCGGCACCTGGGGCGGCTGCCGACGGGAGGCCGGAGGCTGGTGGCCTTCCTCGGGGGAACCATCGGCAACCTGAAGCCGGCGGAGCGCGCGCGCTTCTACGCGGAGCTGGCCGAGGGACTGGAGCCGGGTGAGGGGCTGCTGTTGGGGACGGATCTGCTCAAGGACCGCGAGCGGCTGTTCGCGGCGTACAACGACAGCGCGGGGGTGACGGCGGAGTTCAACCGCAACGTGCTGAAGGTGCTCAACCGCGAGCTGGGGGCGGACTTCGAGCCAGAGACCTTCGAGCACCTGGCGCCCTTCGACGAGGAGAATGGCTGGGTGGAGATGCGGCTCATCTCCACGAGGGCGCAGACGGTGCGGCTCCCGGTGCTGGAGAGGTACGTGAACTTCGCCGAGGGCGAGGTGCTGCGCACGGAGGTGAGCTGCAAGTTCCGTCTGGAGCAGGTGGAGGAGGAGCTGGCTCGAGCGGGGCTGCGGCTGGTGGAGCGCTGGACGGACGCGGCGGGGGACTTCGCGCTCTCGCTGGCCCTCAAGCGCTGAGCTCCCCGCGCCTCACGTGTTACCCACGCGAGTCGCCCTGGTGGCACGGCCGTAGCGCGCGCGGCTCCGAGCCAGCTCCGATAGGGGGACCCTCCGGGCGCGTTTTCCCGCAACTGGTCCGATGGTCGGACCAGTTCGCGCCGCGCGCGCCCGGCGGGGTCCTCGAATCCGGGGCACGCTGTCTCGAAGCTGGACGGACATCCGCATCCTGGAATCACCGAACGCCGCCCACCCCGGACAGCCGGAGAGGCAACCGCGCCTCCTGGATGTCTGGCCCGCCTGCTGCAACGTCAGTCTCCCCGCGGTGAGGAGGAACTGAATGGAGCGGTGGGAGCGGACGAAGCTCGTCGAGCACATCGAGGAAGAGCTCGAGGTCATGGTTGCGAGAGGCGCACACCCCAAGACCGGGACTCTTCCTTCGGAGCGACTGCTCGCGCGGCAATTCGGCGTGGCGCGGGGGACGATCCGGGAGGCGCTGCTGCGGCTGGCCGCGCGCGGCCTGGTCGTGCGGAGACAGGGACGACAAGCACGTGCGGTGGCACTGGAGCGCGCCGTGACGCTCGAGAGCCTGAGCGTGGCGCTTCATACCGAGGCACTCGCGCGACCCGGAAGGCAGCGCCTGCTAGCGGGGTACTTCGAGCTCAAGCGGCAGACGACGGTCGAGCTGCTGGTGCGCTGCTGCGAGCACGTGTCCGAGGAGCACCGTGAGCCGCTCGATGAGACCTGTTTCTGGCTGGAGGATGGCGCTCGACGGGACGAGGGCGACAGGCGTTGGGTCGCGCTGGAATTCGAGCTGCTCCGGCGGGCGGCCCGTGCGGCGGACCTCCCCGGACACTTCCTGCTCGTCCAGTCCCTGGAGCGGGCCTTCTGGGGAATGGCCGAGCTCGTGTGGCCCCACCTCGCTCCCAAGGCGGTCAGCCACTGGGTGAATCAGATGAGTCGCTGGTTGGACGAGCGAGACGGGACGGCGATGAGGACGGGACTGCCGCCCCTGCTCCTCTCCTGCGATGAGCACGTCCTCGGACGCCTCTGGCGCGAGCGGGACTCGGGGTAGGAGGCCTCCCTCCACCCGCGCCCTCCCGCGGGCACGCACTGTGTGTGAGCGCCACCTCATACCCGGAATGGAATAAGTTGGGCCTCTAAGCGTTGCGAAGCCGAAGGTCACCCGACATTCAATCAGACACTCCGCGGAGGCGGCGTCCGGAGGCGGACAGACCCGGCGACGATTCACCCAGGCGCGAAACCCTCGCCCAGCCATGGGCGTGAACGTGACCCGAAGAGAACGGCCCGTCACTCCAGTGGAAAGGGAGTCCCGGCCCGACAGCAGTCACACATGTACCCGCGAGCCGACCATCCGGGGGGAAGGGTGGGCTGGCGGGTCCGAAGGGGGGATTCATCGGGCGCGCAGTCCGGGGGAAGACGGGCCCTCGGAGTGTGGCGCCCGATGTCTTGCGGGCCCCGGGGACTCAGCGCGGCTGTTGGAACTCGATGCCCCGGCAGGCCTCGCCGGCCTGGCGCACCTCGTCGGCGGTGACTCCGGGGAAGGTGGCGCACAGGAACAGGTCATCCTGCACACGCCGCGCACCGAAGAGCGCCGGGTACTCCGCCCCCATGCCTCCGTCCGACAGCTTCGGCGCGAGCGTCACCCGGACGAGCGTGAAGTCCGTGCCGCCCTCCTCCTGGTCCAGCGAGCGCTCGAAGCCCCGGAAGGACTCCTCCAGCGACTGCACGAGTGACTCCGGCGAGGGCAGCGCCGAGGCCTGTCCGGGACGCAGGTCCACGCGCAACACCGGGTGGCCCGGGGGGCCGAACTGGAAGCTGCCATCCTGCGCCACCTGGGCGGACCAGCCCGGCGGCATGGGCACCTTCACTCCCACCCGGCGCGGCACCACCGGCGTGTCCTCCGGCGCCGGCTCGTCCGCAATGGCGAGCGGCACCTCCTCCTCGGCGCGCCGCTCCTTGCAACCGTCGCAGCCGGACGCCAACACGGCGAGCGCCACCAGGGTGGCGCGGACATGCGGGCGCCCGGCGCGGCTCACTACTTCTTGCCCTCACCACCACCGGGAGGCGGCGGGTTGCCGCCCTTGCCCCCGAGGTTCTCCATCTTGCTGGTGCCCTCGAAGATGACACCGCGGTCCATGGTGAGCGCGGGCGTCTCCACGTTGCCCTTCACGCGCGCCGGGGCGTGCAGCTCCACCAGCTGCGTGGCGCGCACGTTGCCCTCCACCGTGCCGTTGATGATGACGGTGCCGGCATTGATTTCCGCCTGCACGCGGGCCCCATCACCGATGACGAGCACGTCCTTGGTGAAGATCTGCCCGTTGAACTTGCCGTCGATGCGGACCTGCCCTTCGAAGGTGAGCTTCCCCTCGAACTCACTGCCCTTGCCCAGCAGCGTGTGAACCTCACCCGGACGCGTTGCCACCGATTCATCCTCCCGTCTGCCGCCTATGCCTAGAAGCGGTACGTTGGTCTTCTCTTCTTTTTTGCCGAGGAGCGCCACGCGCTACTCCTTCCTGAGTACCTTCAGGATGCGATCGAGATCATCGTACGAGAAGTAATCGACCTCGATGGTGCCTTTTCCACTGCCCTTCTCCACCAGGCGCACTTTCGTACCCAACAGACGCTGAAGCTCCTCGGTGAGGGACTTCACCTGGGGACTCTGCTTCTGGGGCTTGCCGGTGTCACGAGGCTTGGAGCCCTTGGCCTGCTGCACCAGCTTCTCGGTGTCGCGCACGCTGAGCTTCCGGGCGGCGACCTGGGCGGCCAGCTCCGTCATCTCGGGGATGCGGGGCACGCCGAGCAGCGCGCGCGCATGGCCGGCGCTCAACGAGCCCTCGCCCACCATGCGCTTCACCTCGTCGGGCAGGCCGAGCAGCCGCAGGGCGTTGGCCACCGTGGAGCGCTCCTTGCCGACCCGCTGGGCCACCTGGTCCTGCGTGAGACCGAACTCCTCCACCAGACGGTGGTAGCCCTCGGCCTCCTCCATGGGGTTGAGGTCCGCGCGCTGGAGGTTCTCCACCAGGGCGAGCTCGAAGGCCTCGACCTCCGTCACCTCGCGGATGATGGCGGGAATCTCGTGCAGACCCGCCAGCTGCGAGGCGCGCCAGCGGCGCTCACCGGCGATGAGCTTGAAGCCCTCGCCGTCCTTGCGCACGAGCACCGGCATGAGCACGCCCTGCGTCTTGATGGACTCGGTGAGCTCGCGCAGCTTCTCCTCGTCGAAGTGGCGGCGCGGCTGGAGGGTGTCGCGCTGGATGGCCTCGATGGGGAGCTTGACGATGCCGTTCTTCGGAGGCGGAGCGGGCTCGGGAGCCACGACCGCCGCGGCGGCACTGGGGGGAGGAGCTGCCTGGGGGATGAGGGCGGAGAGGCCACGGCCCAACGCCCGCTTCTGCTTGTCACCGTTCAGCACTGCGTCGTCTCCACCGGGAACACCCGGCATCATCTAGCGGAGGGGTCCATCACATCACTTCCGCCGGGAGGACCCGAGGACCCGGCGGGCGGCCGGCCCGGGGGACACACGGGCGGGCGGGGGGAGGGCTGTCGGGAGCCCGCCTATATAAGGATGCGGGCGAGCGCGGCTCGGAGGCCGGCCCGCCGGGCGGGGCCTAGGCCACCTTGCGAGCGGGCGGAGGCGGGTTGGCCTCGCGCTGCATGATTTCGCGGCCGAGCGCCAGGTAGCTCTCACAACCCTTGGACTTGATGTCGTAGAGCAGGATGGGCTTGCCGAAGGAGGGGCACTCGGACAGGCGCACGTTGCGGGGGACGACGGAGGTGAAGACCTGCTCCTTGAAGAACTCGCGCACGTCGGCGACGACCTGGTTGGCGATGTTGGCGCGCGAGTCGAACATGGTGAGCAGGATGCCCTCCATCTTGAGGCCCGGATTGAAGGCCTGCCGCACCAGGTCGATGGTGTGGTTGAGCTGGGAGAGCCCCTCGAGGGCGTAGTACTCGCACTGCAGCGGGATGAGGACGGAGTCCGCGGCGATGAGCGAGTTGAGGGTGAGCAGCCCGAGCGAGGGGGGGCAGTCGATGAGGATGTAGTCGTACTGCTCGGCGAGGGGCCGGAGGGCATCGCGGAGGCGGTACTCGCGACGCTCCTGGTTGACGAGCTCGACCTCGGCGCCGGTGAGGTCCGGGGTGGCGGGGACCACCTGGAGGAAGCGCAGCTCGGTGGAGTGGAGGAGCTCGCTCATGGGGCGGCCGCCGAGCAGGGCGTCATAGACGGTGCCCTGGAGCTGGTCGCGCTTGAGACCGAGGCCGCTGCCGGCATTGCCCTGAGGGTCCATGTCGACGAGGAGCACCTTGCGCTCAGCGGAGGCGAGGCTCGCGGCGAGGTTGATGGCGGTGGTCGTCTTACCGACGCCGCCCTTCTGATTGGAGATACAGATGATTCGACCCACGTGGCCCATCCTTGCGACGCCCCGGGGAGTACCCGGGGGCTCTGCGGGGGAGGCATGTACCGAGTCCGCATTGATCCATCAAATCGACGGCTGATCCAGTCCTCGACCGGATCAGACTTCTAGCCTGCCTGCCTGACATAACCCGCCCCCGACCCCATCGCCGCCGCCCTCCCTCTCCCCCTGGGAGAGGGTCGGGGTGAGGGTAAGAGGGCCCCGGGTTGGATCCGCGAGAAGCCCCCTCTCCCTCTGGGAGAGGGCTGGGGTGAGGGTCTACACGGGCCTGGAGGACCTCTGGCTTACGCATAAGCCAAGGCCCTTCGGCCCGTTCCACGTGGAACACCCCCACCGAAGAGCCCAGCCCGGACCACCATGGACCCAGGTCCATCCCCGCCCTTCCGCGCCCGGGTTCCTACCTGGCGCTGTTCCACGTGGAACAGCGCCCGTCCCTGTTCCACGTGGAACACGCCGTCCAGAGTCTCCGCACGGGGCCTTCTGGACCGGGCCTCCCCTCCCCTTCCTTGTCCCCTGACTCCCTCCGGGCCCCTGTTCCACGTGGAACGGCACTCCTCCCTGTTCCACGTGGAACACCCAGCCAGAGGACTCGGTCCGGACATCCATGGGCCGGGGTCTCGCCCTGCCCTTTGCCCCCGAGCCATTCCTGGACCTTGTTCCACGTGGAACGGTGCCCCCTCCCTGTTCCACGTGGAACACGCTGGCCGGAGTCCTCCGACTCCCTTGGACCGGGGGCATCCTCTCTCCTTCCTCGCTTCCCCTGGGCTCTTCCCCAGGCCTGTTCCTGTTCCACGTGGAACACCCCGGACGCGTTCCCCGGGCTCAGCCGCCCCCCGCCCGGGTTTTCCGCCCGCGCTCCCGTGACTAGCTTCCCTGCCAGTCTCCCGGACACAGGAGCGCATGGATCCCATCCTTCGACTCGCTGAAGTGGCCTCGGGCATCGTGCGGTCCACCGACTCCGCCCATGTCGTCAACTTCATCGCCGTGTCGCTGGTGATGTTCCTGATGGCCGTGGTCTGGGTCCTGCTCAAGGGCCGGAGGGCCCCTCCCCGGACGCGACGCCGCCGCCGGTAGCGGGCTCGGGCGTGTTCCACGTGGAACGTGCCCACCCGTGTTCCACGTGGAACAGGCTCCAGGGTTCCGGCTCCGGCGCCTCCTGCTACCCTGTCCCCATGGAGCGACTCGCGGGACGACGGGTCATCGTGGCCGGACTCTTCTCGGCGAAGGTGCCGGACCCGGAGGCGCTTCTCGAGGTCCTCTCCGGGCAGGTTCGCGCCCGGTCGGGCACGGTGGTGGGTCAGGTCCTCCAGCGGCGTGGAGTCTCCCGCTCCCAGAGACCCGGCGGTGTCCTGCTCATGGACCAGCCCCTGTCCCGGAAGACACTGCTCGGCTCGGGCAAGGTCCGGGAGCTCGCCGCCCTCGCCCGCTCCGCCTCCGCCGACCTCCTCGTGTTCTGGAATCCCCTCACCCCGCACCAGCGCGCGAGCCTCGAACAGCTCACCGGTGTGGATGTCCGGGATGCCCACTCACTCGGGCTCGGGCTCGGACTCGGGTGACGCGGGGGCTCGCGCCCATCCGGTGTTCCACGTGGAACACGCCCGGGAGGCACGGGGCCTGGGAACTCCGGTGCCCTCCATCCCCTCGAAGTCCGGCGTCAGCCCAGACGCCCTCATCCGTCCGTTCCACCCCCCATGACTTCCCATCCCCCCCACTCTTCCCAGGACCAGGCACGCCGAGCCCTCGATGCGCTCTGGTCCGAAGCCCTCTCCCAGGTGCTGGAGGCGGCGCTCATCGAGGCCCAGGAGCAGGAGAACGCGGAGGCGTTCATCGCGAGCATCTGGCCCACCTGCTCCCCCGAGAACCTCCTCGCTCTGGCCGAGGAACGCCCCGACGCGTTGATTCGCAAGCGAGGACTCCCCGACACGCTCCGGCAGGTCCTCGTCCGGCATCTCGTCTCCAAGGTCCAGGAGCCGCTGGCGCGGGCACTCCCGGACAATGACGGCGTTCACGGCGGCCGGTTGCGGAAACTGGTCGACAGCAGGGTCGAGAGGCGCTGGGACGAGGTCCGCCGCGCCGCGGAGGAACGCCTCGAAGGCCACCCCTCCGAGTGCCTGGCCCCGCCCAGCGGTATCCGCGCGCGTGCGCTCCCCCTGCTGGCCGACCTCTGCCGGCGGGAATGCCTGTCCGCGGGCGCGACCGGCAACCTGGAGGTGCTCCGCCATCTGAAGCAGCTCACCGCGCTGCTGACCTATGAGGGGCCGCGCGCGAAACTCGCCGCCATCCTCCAGCAGCTGGAGGACGGCCGCACCCGGCGCTTCCCGTACGTGCTGCGCTACCTCTCCCCCGGAGACCTCCCGCGCATCCGTCGTTTCCCCAGTCCCGCGGGAGAGCCGACCCTGGCCGGATTCACCCCCCGGCTGCTGGAACTCTTCCCGCACGCCGCACGGCTCCAGAGTGCCCTCGACCGCTATCTCCGCAAGGAGGGCATCCTCTCCCGCTACCTCGACGAGCGGCGCCCCCTCTCGCCGGAGCTCCAGCAGCGCTTCGACGCCCTGCCCGAGCTCGTGCCAACGACCCCGGGGGGCGTCCTCATGCCCAAGCATGAGGCACTCATGCTGTCGCGCAAGCACCGCAACTCGCTCCCCGACGGCATCGTCTGCGCGGTGGGCGTGGGCATCCTGCTGGAGTGGCTCCTCCGACAAGCGCTCCAGGCCACCCGGCCCGACTGCAACGTCAAAAACCTGCGAGGGCGTCAGCTGCTCGAACGTCTCTCGGCCAGAACGGGACTCGTCTCGCCGATGACCCTGCAACGGCTGGAGATCGTCTTCAGCCAGCGGGGGCTGAGCCTCAGGGATGCCCTCAGCCACGCGGCCTTCTTCGCGGACGACGAGGCCCTGCTCCATGAAACCCTCACGGGTCTCACCCAGACGCTCGCGAGTCTCCTGGAGGATCTGGAGCGCTCGGGTCACATGCAGCTCATGCTCACCACGCCCCGGTGGGATGGCACCTGGACCCTCGCGCCGGAACACGCGACCACCTTCCAGAAGCAGTTCCAGCGCCAGAACAACCTGCTCGACATCCCGCAGGTGGAATACCTCCGCGCGAACCTCTTCCGGCTCTTCAACGACTTCATCCCCGACAAGCGCCTGCTCGCACAGGCCAGCTTCCTCTTCTTCGTCACCTCGGGGCGACGGGCCGGCGCTCCGCACTCGGATGACGAGCGGTTCGTGTCACTCCTCGGCACCTTCATCGCCTTCGAGGAGTTCCTCCGCGCCCTGCTGGAGGAGCAGGGCATCGACACGCTCCTCATCAGTGCCGACGGCGAGGCGGTGAAGACGGAGCTCGCGATCCTCGCAGAGGCACCCGGGCAGCTGTTCGCACAGGACCGCAGGGTGGCGCTGTACGGCACGGGCAGAGAGTCCGACGACCTGGCGCTACAGCGCAACATCGACGCCGTGCGAGCGCTGCGCGACCTGCTCTTCCATGGCGCGTGGGACGCCTGGAGCTTCCCGGATGACTACGCCATCCACCTCGCCCTGAAGTTGATGATGGAGGCCTCTTTCCCCTGGCATCCCGGCGCCCCGTCTTCGTAGCCAGCGAAGCCCCGCTCACACGGGGCCCGTAGACCCTCACCCCAACCCTCTCCCAGAGGGAGAGGGGGCCTCGCACGGGTTCAACCCGCGGGGCTCGATACCCTCACCCCGACCCTCTCCCAGAGGGAGAGGGGTTGTTGCTCACTGCTTCGCGAACGATGCGACCTGCCGCTCCGCTCCCGAGAACGGCAGCCGGTAGGCTCGCGCCGACACCAGCTTCAGCCCCCGCTTCTCCGCCTGCGCTCGCAGCTCGTCCTCGCCCTGCGCCTTGCCCAACATCGCCACCACGTGCCCGCCCTCCGCCAGGTACGCCGGCGCCAGGTCCAGCCAGTCCGGCAGGTCCATGAACGCTCGCGCAATCACACGGTCCGCTCGCGGCAGCCCCTCCGCCTCCGGCTTGCCCTCCGCTCGCGTGTGCACCGCCTTCGTCCCCGTCAGCCCCAGCCCCGCCACCGCGATCACCGCCTTCAGGTACCCCACCTTCTTCCCCACCGCGTCCACCATCGTCACCGCCAGCGACGGCCTCGCCATCTTCAACGGCAGCCCCGGGAACCCCGCCCCCGCTCCCACGTCCAGCACACTCCCCGCTCCCTCCACCTCCGGCAGCACCGCCAGCGAGTCCAGGAAGTGCTTCTCCAGCACCTCCTCCTCCGCGGTGATCGCCGTCAGGTTCACCTTCGCGTTCCACTTCAACAGCTCGCCCATCAGCCGCTGCAGCCTCGGCGTCACGTCCTCCCCCAACTCCACCCCCAACGCCTTGCATCCCTGCTGAATCTGATCGGCGAAGCGCGCGTTATCCACAGCCAGCCCTCCCTCCCCGGGGTCTCAAACCCCCGGAATGATTCGCACCCTTCGGTGCTCCAAAGTTTCCCACACGTTGTCCACACCCCCCTGTGCGATCAGGAATCGCTCTCCCGAGCGCCTCCCCCGCCTCCCAACCCTCCCCTCTTCAGCGCCACCAGAAGCAACGAGAACGCCGCCGGCGTCAGCCCCGGTATCCGCCTCGCCTGCCCCACCGTCGCCGGCCGGTGCTTCTCCAGCTTCTCCACCGCCTCCGCCGACAGCCCCCTCACCGTCCCGTACGTGAAGTCCCCGGGTATCCGCCACCCGTCCCACGCCTCCGCCTCCCTCGCCGCCGCCCTCTCCGCCATCACGATGTAGCCCTCGTACTTCACCTCCACCTCCACCTCCTCCACCACGTCTTCCGGCAGGCTCGGCCACCCCTCCGCCTTCTCCGCCGCCAGCGCCGCGTACGTCACCTCGGGCCGCTTGAGTCGAGCCGCCAGCCCCGTCCGCTTCAGCCGCGTCACCTCCTCCGCCACCGCACGGCCCCGCGCCTCCACCCGCTCCAGCACCTCGCGCGACACCAGCCCCACCCTCGCCCCGTGCCTGGCCAGGCGCAGGTCCGCGTTCCCCTCGCGCAGCTTCAGCCGGTGCTCCGAGCGGCTCGTGAACATCCGGAACGGCTCGTCCACCCCCTTCGTCACCAGCTCGTCCACCAGCACCGCCCCGTGCGCCTCGTCCCTCCCGAGCACCAGCGGCGGCTCCCCTCGCACCTGGAGCCCCGCGTTGATGCCCGCGTACAGGCCCTGGAACGCCGCCTCCTCGTACCCGCTCGTCCCGTTGAGCTGACCCGCGAAGTAGAGTCCCTCCACCCGCTTCGTCTCCAACGTCTCCTTGAGCTGCGTCGGCGGCGCGTAGTCGTACTCCACCGCGTACCCGTACCGCGCCACCTCCACCCGCTCGAGCCCCGGCAGCGTCCGCAGGAAGTCGAGCTGCACCTCCGCCGGCATGCTCGTGGACAGGCCCGCCGGGTACACCAGCGGCGAGTCGGGGCCCTCGGGCTCCAGGAACACCAGGTGCCGCTCGCGCGCGGAGAAGCGCACCACCTTGTCCTCCAGCGACGGGCAGTAGCGCGGACCCCGGCCGACAATCTCTCCCTGGAACAGCGGCGAGCGGTGGAGGTTGTCGCGCAGAATCCGGTGCGTCTCCGCCGTGGTGTACGTGAGCGCGCACGTGACGGCCGGCTGGCACGGGAAGGCCCCGCCCCCGAGTCCCCACTTCGTACGCAATGACAGCGGGCGCGGAGGAAAGTCTCCGGGCTGGGGCGCGAGCGCGGCCCAGTCGATGCTGTCGCGCAAGAGCCGCGCGGGCGTGCCCGTCTTGAAGCGGCCGAGCGTGAAGCCCAGCGAGCGCAGCGACTGGGACATCCCCTGTGCCGCCTCGTCCCCGAGCCGTCCGCCCACCTCCTTCTTCTCGCCCAGGTGCATGAGGGCCTGGAGGAAGGTGCCGGTGGTGAGCAGCACCGCGCTCGCGGCCACCTGGGTGCCATCCC